>JAJRTL010000023.1 GCA_024278315.1 Planctomycetota bacterium
CAGGACTCCACGGTCCGCTGGATGCGCGAAACACTCAAGACCGTCATCACGCACGACAAGGGAACAGCCCGACACATCGCTGGACCCGGCGTGAGTGGCATCTTGGCAGGGAAGACCGGCACCTCGGTCACCCGGGCGGGTCGGGGCACCAAGAAGCGGGAGAACACGGCTTCGTTCATCGGATTCTGGCCTGCGGATGCTCCTCGCTATCTCGCGATGGTTTCGATCCGGAGGACAGGTGGCAAGGCCTTCTACGGTGGACGATTTGCTGCTCCCCCTGTGAGGGACTGTTTGATATACCTTCAGCATCGGGAGGCGTCCGGGCGGGACTCCCTCCGAACACAGAGCCAGTCCAACCGCGGTGCCAGGCGCACGGCCGAGGACAGCGTGTCGTTCCAGGGAGGGGGATGATGCTTGGATTCGAAAAGCTCAGCCATTTTACGGGACTCAGGCTTTCCAGGAGGAAGGCCAAGGCAAACACGCACACGCAGCGGGTTCTTTCCGACAGGAACTCCTGCAGGGACACTGCGGATCCGGTCTTGGTTGCCGAGAATCACGGTCCAGCCATTGCACTCGACGAGAGCTCCCTGGGAGCTGCCTCGGAGGAGAAGCCCGAACGTCTCGAAGACCTGGGCGCTCTCTGGCGGCATCTCCTCGATCTCTTCGGACGTGATCTTACGGTCCATGGTTTCGAGGATCAGGCTCCGGCAGAGCAGATCCGGATCGCCTGCATCTCCGATCACAGTGGCCGGGTGAGGCCTGGCGATGTGTTATTTGCGGTGAGTGGGACGGAGCGGGACGGGGCCCAGTACGTCGAGGAAGCGATCGCCAATGGGGCCATCGCCATCGTTGCCGATCGTGCTCTGGACTCGGTGTTGCGCCAATCGCTTCCGCTCTTCGTCGTGCCCAACACACGTCTTGCCGTCGCTCGGATCGCCGCCATCTATTTTGGTGAGCCTTCGCGTGACATGCCCGTCATCGGAGTCACGGGAACCAACGGAAAGACGACCGTCACCGATCTCCTGTCCCTCTGCCTCGAGGACGATTCCCGACAGGTCGGTTCCTTGGGGACCATCCAGTATCGCCTGGGCCCTGCATGTCCTTCGGATCCTCAGGACAAGGACGATGCCGACAGCGTCGAGACGATCGAGAAAGTCGTTGCCGCGACCAATACCACACCGGGCCCCATTGCGCTCCAATCCTATCTGGCCGAGATGCGCGACCGCGGCGTGCGCGCTTCGGTCATCGAGGTCTCCAGCCATGCGCTGGACCAGGGGCGGACCGACTGGGTGCACTTTGACACGGCTGTGTTAACGAACCTGAGCCAGGATCACCTCGACTACCACGGTGACATGGAATCCTATGGCCGTGCCAAGGCACGCCTCTTCCAGAAGCTCAAGCCTGGCAGCCTCGCTGTCCTTCCCAACGACGAGCCCTCGGCTGCCTACATCTTCGAGTGTCTGCCACAAGGGCTGCGTCTTGTTACCTATGGCTTCGGGCCTGCGACGCACAAAGACGCCTATCATGTGCGGGGTCGCATCCTCAAGAACGACTTGAGTGGTATCTCGTTCCTGGTGGAGACCGAAGAAGGAAGTGCCGAGGTCGTGTTGCCGCTCGTGGGTGTTCACAACGTACGAAACGCTCTGGCAGCCTTGGCGACAGCCATCGGCATGGGCGTAGGCACCCTGCGTGCAGCCGACGCGCTCTCACGCGCCAGGCCAGTGCTGGGAAGACTCGAACGTATGGATACGGGTGAGGGTGAGTTCGCGATCTTCGTCGACTACGCGCACACACCAGACGCCCTGAGCCAGGTCCTCCATGCGCTTCGGCCGATGACCCGCGGGAATCTCCGTGTGCTGTTCGGTTGCGGTGGAGATAGGGATCGGAGCAAACGTCCCCAGATGGGTCGTATCGCCGCCGTGCAAGCAGACTACCTTCTCGTGACGGACGACAATCCCCGCCATGAGAATCCTGACCTGATCCGAAGGCAGATTCTCGAGGGTGTCGAGTCCGTCGAGGATCTCGAGGCTCGCGTCGAGATCTGTGGCGACCGGCGCAAGGCCATCCACCACCTTCTGAGCCTGTCAGAACCAGGGGATACCGTTCTCATCGCGGGCAAAGGGCACGAAACCGGTCAGGTCCTCGGCAAGGAGATCCTCCCCTTCAGCGACAGAGAGGAGGTTGAGACTTGGCTCTCCTCGAACTGAACCTGGGCCAGGACCTTCCAGAACTCTCCGACTTCCTTCAGTCCGAGGCTCTGGCAGCCATCTGCAAGGCCAGGCATGTTGGTGTCCCCGGTTCGGCGCGTGGCCTGTCCACGGACACGCGGTCCATTCGCCCCGGCGAGCTCTTCCTGGCGCTCCGGGGTGAGAACTTCGACGGCCATGAGCATCTTCTGGCAGCGCGCGACCAGGGGGCTGTCGGGTTCATCGTCGAAGGACTCCCCGATACGGATTCCCAAGCTGGTTTCCATCTTGGCCAAGACGATTCCCTCTTCGAAGAATTCGAGGATCTCTTCGTCCTCGTGGTCGAGGACAGTCGCCGCGCTCTCGGTGACATCGCAGGAGCGTGGCGGCGCCATCTGGACATGAAGGTCGTCGGGATCACGGGCTCCTGCGGGAAGACCACGACCAAGGAGATGCTGCGCCAGCTGCTGGGCAGCAGCTACTCGCTCGTCGCGTCGGAGAAGAGTTTCAACAACGAGATCGGCCTTCCGCTCACTTTGCTGCGATGCAGCTCGCGCACGGAGGTCTGTATTCTGGAGTTGGGAACCAACCACCCCGGTGAGATCGCGCGCCTGGCCGAGATCGCAGCACCGGACATCGGCATCATCACGATGATTGGCCGAGCCCACCTGGAGGGATTCGGCGACAGGGACGGCGTGTTGCGTGAGAAGGCCGCACTCCTGGACGCCTTGCCCAAGGGAGGAACGGCCATCCTGGGCTGCGAAGTCCACGGCTTTGGCCACCTCGTGGAACGCGCGCGTCGCGCCATTGGTGAGGAAGGGCAGGTGCTCTGTTTCGGATCCTTGGAGAAGGCTCGCTTCCGTGCATCGAAGCTCCGACCCCGTGATGGGGGAGTGGCCTTCGATCTCGAGTACGAGTGGGAGGGGGAGAGATACGGAGAGTCCCTGGTCCTGCCGCGACCTGGTCAGCACGATGTACGCAATCTCCTGGGGGCACTGGCTGCAGCGAGTGTTCTGGGGACGGACCCGAAGGTGCTCCTCTCACAGGTGGAGACACTTGTTCCTCCACCGCGCAGGCTCGAGTCCAGGTTGGCGGAGAGTGGAGCCATCCTGTTGGATGACAGCTACAACGCCAATCCCGAGTCCTTGCTGGCGGCACTCTCGGTCCTGGATTCCTGGCAGGGAGTGCAACGACGGATCCTGGTTCTCGGCGACATGCTGGAGCTTGGATCCGACTCGGCAGACATCCACCGCCAGTTGGGCGAAGGGATGCGCGATCGCGTGGACCTCCTGATCACCATTGGTCCTCTGGCCGCCGAGGCCGCTCGTCCCCGACTTCTGGAGGAACGAGACAAGGCTCCAGCTCTGACGCGTTGCTTCGGTGACGCCCTGGAAGCCCTCCCGCTTCTGCAAGAAACACTCCGGACAGGCGATCTCGTGCTGTTCAAGGCCTCCCGTGGCATCGGTCTCGATCGCCTCGTGGATTCCCTCCGCTAGCCTCCCCGCGATGCTCTACGAGCTCTTCAAATTCCTGCATGTCGAATATGACTTTCCCAGGTTGGGGCTCTACGTATCCTTCCGCATCGCAGCTGCATTCCTCTTCTCCTTCCTGGCCTGTGTGCTGATCGGCAAGAGGTTCATCGCCTGGCAGCAACGGCGCTCCATGGGGGAGAGCTTCGACAAGATGGGAGAGGAGAGACGCGCCCTCGTCACAGAGTCGAAGGCGGGCACGCCCACGATGGGAGGGATCCTCATCGGCGTGGCCCTGGTGGGGTCGGCACTGCTCTGGTGCGATCTCAGAGAGCCACTGGTCTGGCTTGGGCTCTTGACCTTCGTGGCCTTGGGGCTCATCGGGTCCTGGGATGATCACGTCAAGCTCTTCCATCCGACACGACACGGGATCTCCTTCCGGACCAAGCTCTTCTGGACCACGGTCGTCTGTCTCGTCCTGGGGCTGGCTTTGCAACAGTGGGTCTGGGCCGCGCCTTCCAAGAGTGGAGACGAAGGCCAGCTCCTGGCGCTGGTGGTTCCCTTCCTCAAGGATGGGACTCTGCCCTTGACGGCGCTCTATGGCCTGCCCTTCCTGGTCCTCATCTGGCTCACGGTCTGCGGCAGTGCCAATGCCGTCAACCTGGCGGATGGCATGGATGGCCTGGCGGCAGGCTGCTTGCTCATCGCAGGCATGGCGCTGGTCGTCATGTGCTATGTCATCGGTCGCGTGGACTATGCCGCGTATTTCTACGTTCTGCATGTCCCGGGAGCCGCCGAGGTGGCCATTCTTCTCGGGGCGATGGTCGGCGCCTGCTTCGGCTTCCTCTGGTACAACGCGGCGCCTGCACAGATCTTCATGGGTGATGTGGGCAGCCTCTCGCTGGGTGGCCTGCTCGGCTTCGCCGCCGTGGCCTGCCGGATGGAACTTACGCTCCTGATCCTGGGGGGCGTCTTCGTCGCAGAAGCGCTCTCGGTCGTGCTGCAAGTGGGCAGTTACAAGCTGCGCAAGAAGCGCATCTTCCTCTGCTCTCCGATCCATCATCACTTCCAGAAGCTCGGCGTACCGGAGACCAAGATCGTCATCCGCTTCTGGATCGCTGCCGTCATGCTGGCGGCTCTCAGTCTGACCCTCTTCAAGGTGAGGTAGGGGAGATGCGGAGCCTGTCCATGAACACGCCGGATGTGGAACGTTTCTTCTGGAAGGAAGCCCTGCTCTTCGCCGTCATGGCTCTTGTGGGATTCGGGCTGATCCTGGCGATCAGCGTCGACGGTCACGATCCCGAGTTGGGCGTGCCCGGATTGCTCAAGGCTCGTCTGCCGATCCTCGCGATTGCCGTCCTCGCCTTCGCGATCGGGCGCTACCTTCCTCTGGAGCGCATGAGGCCCTTCGTGCTCCCGGCCTTCGGCGTGGGCCTCCTGCTCTGCCTGCTGCCGCATTTCTTCTCGGGCCGGAATGGAGCCCAGCGCTGGATCCATGCTTTCGGTTTCTCGTTCCAGCCGGTCGAACTGCTGAAGGTCCTGACCGTTCTGGCCACTGCCGATCTGGTCGTCCGCTTCCGGCGGTACTCCGGTGAGTTCAAGCGGGGCCTTCTACCGGTCCTTGTGCCCGGGATCCTGGCCTTCCTCTTCCTGGTCCTCCAGCCCGACCTGGGGCATGCGTTTTTCCTCTTGGTCGTTGCAGGTCTCCTGGCCGTCCAGATGGGGATCCGTCCCAAGCATGGTCTGATCCTGAGCCTGGGAGCCTTTTCCCTCCTGGGCCTGGGGCTTCTGCTCTTCTCGCACGCGCGGCATCGGCTCGCAGCCTTCCTGGGAGAACCCAATCTCCAGCTCCATCGCGGCATGCGCGCCATTGATGAAGGGGGCCTCTTCGGATTGGGGCCAGGCGAAGGCTTCTATCAAGTCGGCTACCTCGCGGAGGCTCAGAACGACTTCATCCTGGCCATCATCGGCAATGAGTTCGGTCTCTTCGGAACCCTCCTGGTCATCGGGCTCTTTGCCCTGCTCTTCTGGGCGGCCATGCGCATCGCGGTTTCAGCGGCGTCGGATTGGGAGTTCCTCATCGTCTTGGGACTGTCTCTCAACCTGGTGCTGCAGGCCTGCTTCAACATCCTCGGGGTTCTCCAACTCATTCCCGAGAAAGGAATCAATCTACCCTTCCTGAGTGCGGGAGGGTCGAATCTAGTGTTTGCATTGGCGTCAGTGGGTATCCTGGCGAACATCGCGGACCGGGCGGTAAGGTCTGCAGAAGAAGAAGGGAGGGCAATATGCCAGTCGTAGAAAAGTACGGACTGATGATTCTGTTTGGGCTGTGCGCCCTGATCGTGTGTGTCGGGATCTTTGCTGAGGATCCTCTGTCCAAGGAAGCTCAGATCCAGGGGCAGGAGTTCGCGGAGAAGGTCATCGAGCCGCAAGCGCCAGAAGAGCGGGTCGTGTTCAACGATTCTGATTGGACGACGGACCCCAAGGACGAATTCCGCCCCGGCGGACTCAAGGCCTTTGCGCCTCCTCGAGTGGATCCTGTCGGTGCCGATCCCGATCCCAGGCGCGAGAGCAGCCTCGGGAACCTGCCCTCGAACCTGCGGGACGCACGCGAGGGGAACGAGCCACGGAGGGTAGGGCCCAAGTCTGCTCCCAAGAGCGAGCCCAGGCTCGCCTACCGGGACTACACGGTACGCAAGGGGGACAGCCTCTCGCGTATTGCATCCAAGGAACTGGGCCATGCCCGCTTCGCTGCGGAGATCCGTCGAGCCAACCCCAGGATCAAGAACGACAAGATCTTCACCGGAAAGACGATTCGCCTTCCCATCCTGCCCCAGAGCAAGAAGGCCGCTGTGGCCCAGAAGGACAAGGCGAAGAGCAAGGCCAAGGGCCGCTACATCACGGTCAAGAAGAACCAGAGTCTCGGAGCCATCGCCAGGAAATACTATGGCGCCGAGGGCAAGTGGAGAGCCCTGGCCAAGCGCAATGGGATCCAGGATCCCAAGGACCTGAGAGAGAGGCAGAAGCTCTTTCTTCCTGCAGACTTGTAGGTCGCATCATGACCTCCATGCGCGTTCTTCTCTGCGGTGGTGGGACCGGTGGACATCTGGTCCCCGGTCTCGTTCTGGCTCGTCGGCTCCTGTCCCAGGGACATGAGGTCGATCTCGTGCGACCCGGCCGCCAGGTAGAGGAGCACTTCCTCGGAATGGGCGCATGGGGTGGTGGTGAACGCGGTGAGCTGGGCATCCACCGGTTGCCGATGAGCCGTGGCAAGTTGCGTCTCCCCTTCTCTCTCCCGCGGGCCGTTCGTCGTTCGCGTCGTCTGATCCGCGAACTTCAGAGCGATATCGTCGTTGGCCTGGGTGGCTTCGCGTCCCTCCCCCCCCTCGTGGCTGCTTGGACCAAGGGGGTTCCCTTCGCCCTGCTGGAGCAGAACCTGGTGGTCGGCAAGGTCAATCGGCTCGCACTTCGTTTTTCAGAACGCATGTACACGGCCTTCCCGCTGTCCGATACACGCATGGGTGGCGAGGACAGCAGGAAGGACCGTGCGCTTCTCCTGGACAAGGTGCGCGACTACGGAATGCCCTTGCGAGCGGGGATCCCGGCTGCCCGGGATCACGAGCTTCGCCGACGTTTCGCGATTGCGGATTCCAAGAAGGTCCTCCTGATCCTTGGCGGCTCCCAGGGAGCGCGTGACCTCAATCTGGGGCTGCCTTCTTTCCTCGCGGAACTGCCACAGGAGCAGCGTGACTCCCTTGCCGTGCTCCACGTCGCGGGTCCCGGCAAGGAGAGCGAGTGTGCCAAGGCCTGGCAGGAGACCGGACTCGAGGCCCACGTCTTCGCCTTCATCGAGGATCTCGCGCCCTACTACGCCCTCGCGGATCTGGTCATCTGCCGGGGTGGTGGGACGACGCTCTATGAGGTCGCCTCTGCTGGGCGACCTGCACTGGTCATCCCCTACCCCTGGCACGCCGATCGTCAGCAGGCACTCAATGCGGGTTACTTCGAGAAGGCCGGTGTGTTCCGGCAGATCGAGCAGGAGCGGCTCCTGCAAGCCAGTGCGGATCGTGAGGGCGCGCTGCAATGGATCGGGGATATGCTCCTGGAGTCCGAGAAGGCACGTGCGATGGGGCGGGATGCCTCCTCCCTCTTGCCGCACGGGGCTGCGGATCGGATCCTGATGGATTTGATCCGGATCCTGGGAGAGTCACGTTCCAAACATCGAATCGTCGAAGTCGCCTAGGGGGGGGACCATGGGGATCAAAGCCGGGATCGATGCCGTGCATCTGGTCGGCATCGGGGGATCGGGGATGTCGGGCCTCGCCCGCATGCTCCACGAGATCGGAGTCCGCGTCAGTGGTTCCGACCAAAGGGAGAATCCCCGAATCCTCGAGCTGCGCGCGTTGGGGATCGACATCTGCATCGGTGAGTGTCGGCTGCCCGATCTCCAGGCGGGTGGGTTGATCCGGTCGGCCGCTGTTCCCGATCATGATCCCGAAGTCGTGGAGGCCAGGAAGAGGGAGTACACCTGCCTCCTCTACTCGGAGGCGGTGGGGCGCCTGTCCCAAGGACTCCGCACGCTCGCGATCGCGGGCACGCACGGCAAGACCTCGACTACAGCCATGACGATCTCGGCTCTGCGGAGTTCGGGACTGGATCCTTCGTACCTCGTGGGGGGGCAGGTGGCTGGCCTGGACGGGAATGGTCACGGAGGCCAATCGGACCTCTTCGTCGTCGAGGCCTGTGAGTTCAATCGTTCGTTCCATGACATCCGGCCTACCCTGGCGGCCATCCTCAACCTCGAACCCGATCACTTCGATTGCTATCCGAGCCGTGAGGATCTCGAGGAGAGCTTCGCGCTCTATGCACGGAACATCCGTCCGGGCGGGAGCTTGTTGCTGCATGAGGATGTTGGCAGCCGTGTCCTCAGGCTTCTGCCTGCCAACATTGCCGTGTTGACGATCGGCAAGGGCCTCTACAGCGATCTCAGAGCCATCGACATGGTGGAGTCGCGTGGACGCTACAGCTTCCATCCCTGTTGGGATGGCGAGAGCCTGCCCCGCGTGAACCTCACGCTTCCTGGCCAGTTCCAGATGGACAATGCTCTCTTCGCGCTCGGCCTGGCCATCCTTGCTGGTGCCGACCCCGAGGCCGCAGCCCTGGGGCTTTCGGAGTTCGAGGGCGTGGATCGTCGCTTCTCCGTACGCACTGGCCCTCAGGGACGTGAACTCGTGGACGACTATGCCCACCACCCGGGAGAGATCCGAGCCGTCCTCTCGACGGTGCGCCAGCGCTACCCCGACCGCAAGATCCTCGTGGCCTTCCAGCCACATCAGTACTCACGGACGCGGCATCTCCTCACGGATTTTGGTAAGGCCCTGGCTCTTGCCGATCGTTGTCTTGTTGCCGATATCTACGCGGCACGAGAAGATCCCAAGGCGGACCATGGAGTCTGCTCGCTGGACCTGGCCGATGAGGTCTGTCGTTCGGGTGGTCATGCCGTGGCTGCCGGTCCTCTCGAGAATCTGGGATCTCGCATCCTCGCAGAGCTCGGGCCCGGTTACATTCCTGTGGTCTTGGGAGCAGGAGAGTTGAATGGAGTGGTCGAAGAAGTGGTTCGAGGACTATAAGGGCACGAGCAGGGAGGGCGTTTCCCTTCGGTCCTATAGCAATCTCAAGATCGGTGGGCCGGCCGCGCTCTTCCTGGAGCCCTGGGCCGAAGACGACGCGGCATTCGCGGTCCGCGTCTGCATCGAGCATGGCTTGCCCTATCGCATTCTGGGAGCGGGCAGCAATGTGGTCCTGCCGGATGAAGGGTTGGACGAGGTCGTTTTCTACATCGGCCACTGGAACCGCGTGGTTCGGGACGAGCATCGCCTGATCGCCTCTGCTGGCAAGAGCCTCCCCTCCCTGATCCGGCAAGCCAAGGAATGCAAGCTGGGTGGCCTGGAGTTCCTGGCCGGTATTCCGGCCCAGGTGGGAGGAGCTGTCTTCATGAACGCCGGTACGCATGAAGCCGAGACCAGTGATCTCCTGGAGTCGGTACGCCTCATCGACAGGAGCGGTGAGCTCTGTGAGATCGCACGCGAGGACATGCAACCCAGCTATCGCAGCGGCGGGTTCGAGCAGGTGCTGATCACGACGGCGACCTTTTCGCTGACGCCTCGTCCGGAGGCGGAGATCAAGCAGAACATCGAGACGCTGCTCAAGCGTCGCGCGGCGACCCAGCCGGTCAGTGCGCGAAGCGTGGGGTGTATCTTCAAGAACCCTCCCGGAGAAGCGGCCGGTCGTCTCATCCAGGATGCGGGCCTGAAAGGCGAGCGCCTCGGCGACATCGAGGTTTCCTCCCGTCACGCCAACTACTTCGTCAACCTGGGCAAAGGCACCAGTGCAGAACTCCTGGAGTTGATCCAGAAGGTGCAGGATCGTGTCTTAGAAGAGAGTGGGCTACGGCTCGAACCCGAGGTCCAGATCTGGCGCAACCGCGAGTAGCTCAGAGCCGGTCCAACACGGGTTCGAGAGACGAGCAGCGAGGGTTCACCAGGAAGGAAGGGAGTGTGAGTGGGTGTCGGACCGCTTTTCCTCGGGACTCTGGATACCTGTCCTCCCTGGGTGGGTTCGCAGGATGCTGGATTCGAACCTCCGTGACCTCTACTGCTCGACCCCCGGAACCTCGAGGTCTTGCGGAACCAAGGGAGTGCGCGAGTCCTTTTTCTACCACGAAGAACGGGGAGGACACGAAGAAGGCACACGGAGCGAAACCCTTAGAGCCAGCGTGAGCGAGTAGCAAGGATGGGCTCATCGGATTCTCATTCTTCCTTCGTGGCCTTCGACTGATCTTCGTGGTGTCCCCCGGCTCCTCGTCTTTCGAACTCGTCGTGGACGGCTCTGGGGCAGACCCCACTTGCTCGGGTGAAACGCCCGGAGAAAAAGGGTCAGACCCCATTTGCTCGGGTGATTTGCCCGGAGAAAAAGGGTCAGACCCCATTTACTCGGGTGGGTCAGCTGTGGGCTTCGAGCCAGGTCTTGCCGATGCCGATGTCGACGATGAGGGGGACCAGGAGATCTGCGGCTCCCTCCATGGCCTCTCGTGTGAGTTGGCTCACCTGTTCGACCTCGGATTCGGGGCATTCGAGGACGAGTTCGTCATGCACCTGGAGGAGCATGCGTGCTTGTAGTCCCTCGTCCTCGAGGCGTGCATGGAGGTCGATCATGGCCTTCTTGATGATGTCGGCTGCGGTCCCCTGGATCGGGGAGTTGACGGCCTTGTTCTCGGCCTGGGCCCGGATCATCGGAGCCTGCGCCTCGATGTCCGGCAGGGGGCGGACACGACCGAAGAGAGTGCGCACCTCGAGGTCTTCCTGGGCCTTCGCGAGTGTCTCGTCGAGCCAGTGCTTGACGCCTGGCAGGGCCTGGAAGTAGCGGTCGATGAAGTCCTGCGCCTGCTTGCGGGTGAGCCCCGTCTCGCCGGCGAGCCTGGTGGCTCCCATACCGTATACCAGGCCGTAGTTGATGACCTTGGCGTGACTGCGCATCTCGCTGGTCACGAGCTCGGGCATGATGCCGTGGATCAGGGCAGCCGTCTTTCGGTGGATGTCCTCATTGGCCTGGAAGGCCGTCACGAGTGTCTCGTCCTTCGAGAAGTGAGCGAGGATGCGCAGCTCCACCTGGGAGTAGTCGGAGGAGATGATGACCCATCCTTCCTCTCCGGGGATGAAGCAGTCGCGGATGAGGCGCCCCTCTTCGGTGCGGATCGGGATGTTCTGGAGATTGGGATTGTCCGACGAGAGCCGTCCGGTGGCCGCCGCCACCTGATTGTAGGAGGTGTGGATACGACCGGTGGACTCACGGATCATCGTGGGCAGCACGTCGACGTAGGTCCCCTTCAGCTTGCTGAGGCGACGGTACTCGAGCAGCTCTGCTCCGATGGGATGCGCGCCGAGTGATTCGAGTACCGCCGCATCGGTCTTGTACTGTCCCGTCTTGGTCTTCTTGGGCGCACGGAGACTGAGCTTCTTGTGCAGCTCCAGTTCGTCGAAGAGCACCTCCCCGAGCTGGGCCGGGCTGTTGATGTTGAACTCCCTGCCCGCGTGGCCATGGATGTTCTCCTTGAGCACTTCGAGGCGTTGGCCCATTTGCAGTGAGAGAGCCTCCATGGCATCCGAGTCGACCCGGATGCCGCGAGACTCCATGTCCACGAGAACCGGAACCAAGGGCATCTCCAGGTCCCAGAAGATGTCGTTGACCCCACGCGCCTCGAGTTCGGGCTCGAGTGCTGCCCGGAGGCGATAGGTGAAGTCTGCATCCTCGGCTGCATAGTGGCCGACCTTCTCGTGTTCGACCTCCGCCATCGTGACCATCTTCCGTCCTGTACCGATGATTTCGGAGGTCGGGATCTTGCGGTAGTCGAAGTACTGGATGCAGAGAGGGTCCAGGCCATGGCGGCTACCCGGATCGATGCAGTAGGAAGCCAGCATCGTATCGAAGCCCAGATTGCGGACCGTGACTCCGGCTCGTTGCATGGCATGGATGTCGTACTTCGCGTTCTGGCCGATCATCTTGGGCGCCTGATCTTCGAGGAGGGGCACGAAGGGCGCCAACCAGGCATCGCGATCATGGCCCTCGGGGAGATCGGGACCCAAGAGGGGGACGTACCAGGCTTTCCCGGCCTTCGTGGCAAAGGAGAGGCCCACGACGTCGAGCGTGCCGACGTCGAGTCCGGTCGTCTCGGTGTCGAAGGAGAAATCCTCGGCACTGGCCAGGCGTCGAGCGAGAGCTTTGCACTCTTCGAGGCTCTCCACGATCTTGTAGTCCACGCGGAGGTCGTCGCCACCCTTGCCCTTTGCCTGGAGCTCCTTCTTGATCTCATCGATGAAGCGGTGGAACTCGAGTCTGGTGTAGAGAGCCAGGAGGCGCTCGGGATCGGGTGGGCTCAGGATCAGGTCTTCGGGGCGAATGGGGACATCGAGGTCCGTTCGGATCGTCACGAGACGGCGTGAGAGGAGGGCCATGTCCTTCTCTTGGATGAGGCTGTCCCTCTGCTTGGACGGTTTCATCCCCGGGGCTGCTTCGAGAACCTTGTCCAGAGTGCCGTACTCTTGCAACAGCGTGGCCGCCTTCTTGGGGCCGATGCCACGCACGCCAGGCACGTTGTCCGAGCTATCACCCATGAGTGCCAGGAGGTCGATGATCTGTTCGGGTTGCACGCCGAATTTCTCCACCACCTCCGGAGGGCCGATGATGCGAGAGCTCGTCTCCCCGCGGGTGACGATGTCGAACATCCGGATCTGTCCATCGTCGATCAGCTGCATGAAGTCCTTGTCGCCGGTCATGATGAAGACCTCGTCGCCCTGATCGCGGCAACGCAAGGCCATGGTCCCGATGACGTCGTCGGCCTCTTGCCCCGGAAGCTCCAGGATGGGGATGCCATGCGCTTCGACGATGTCGCGGCAGTCCTGGAACTGCAGGACGAGCTCCTCGGGTGCCTTCTCGCGCGTCGCCTTGTACTCGGGGTAGATCGCGACTCGCTCGAGTTTCTCGATGGGCCCATCGAAGGCCACGGCGATGTGATCGGGCTTCTCCTTCTGGAGAAGAGCGCGAAGCGTCAGCGTGAAGCCGAAGGTTGCCGAGGTGGGGTGCCCATCCTGGGTCGTGAGTCCACCGCTACGCGAAGTGAATGCGAAGTGGGCCCTGTAGGCGAGAGCCGTGCCGTCGAGGAGGAAGGTGCGTGCCATCCCGGGATTGTGCGCAAGGGAAGCCCCGATGGCGAGGGAGAAAGCGAGGGCTTGGGCCTGGTAGCCCCTCAGCGACAACCCTACCTCGTCTCGCCTGCAAGCTCTTCGCCCCAGGGACCATGTTGCATGGATATGCAATCGTCACCTCTTACCAGCGGCGGCTGGCCAAGAACTCCAATCTCGTCTAGGATTTCCAACTCCAGGATCTTCCGGATCCGAAGCTCGCGGTTTCCTTGCGAGTTGTTTTTCCCTCTTCTTCTGTCCCTCGACAACTGGAGTTCCCTCCATGTCCCGATTGATCCCCCTTTCTCTCCTTGCCGCTGCCTGCATACCGACCTTGGCGGTCTCCCAGACCATGTCGACCATCAGCCCCAAAGCAGGCGCTCTGACCAGCGGTGGTGGCAACAGCATCCCCTTCTCCTGGTACCCGACTCGATACCAGCAAATCCACGACTACGACACCTTCGTCGGGGCCACCGTCGTCCCCGTCAAGAGCGTCAATTTCCGCATGGGCAAGAGTTGGTCGAATGGCAGGTATGGAGGGCAGAGCATCGTCCTCTCGATGTGGCTGGCCTACACTCCGCAGGGCACGACACCGGTCACATCCAAGAACGCATCGAGGACCTTCTCGCAGAACATCGATGCGAAGACCCAGGTGCAGGTCGTAAACAAGAAGAAGATCGTTCTGCCCAAGCTCACCAAGTGGACCTTCGGCATCAAGATCCCGGCTTCCAGGCCCTTCATCTTCTCGGCTGCATTCAAGAAAGCCCTGGTTGTCGAGAGCCGCGTCTACAGCAACAGTAACAGCAGCCGGATCTTCACCTACCCTGTGGATGTCTACAGTAGCCAGAATGTCGGAAGAGGAAGCTATACGACCAACGGCAGCTACGGGGGATGCAAATCCAAGTCCAATTCCACAGTCAGCCATTACGCCATCACTACCTATCTCAAGGTGGGGAACAAGCTCAACTACACATATGGTTATGGCCGTGCAGCCAAGTTGCCCGCCGTCATGACCCTCGGTGCGAAGAACCTCAACATCACTCTTCCTGGAACCAGTTGCAAGATCGTCAACGACCTCGTTGCGATCTTTCCTGGCATCACGAGTGCCAGTGGAACGAGTGGCTACTATCGTGTGGCTCTGCCGATTCCCAATGACTCCAATCTGGCCAATGTGGTCTTCAAGACACAGATGTTCTTCTTGCAGAAGGGCGCCAACAGCCTCGGCATCACGAGCACGCGTGGATTGAACCAGAAGATCGGTCCGGGTGCTCCCTCTGGCAAGGGGTCGGTCACCCGTCTGTACGCATACAGCTCGACCAGTGGTTACAACCCCGACAAGGCTACGGTTGCCTCAGGAAGTACCAGCAACTATGGCCTCGTGACCCAGCTCACGAACTAGCCTCTGCGGTTCAAGAATCTGAGATCAGAGAAGGCGTCTCCCGCAGCTGCGAGAGACGCCTTCTCTCGTTGTGGATCCAGCTGTTCGAGGGATGCTGCTGATCCCGTCTGTGATGCGTGTGCCCTATCTGGTGGCGGATGTGTCACACGGGCGCACCCGCGGGGGACTACGGAGTCCGTGGCTCTCCTGCTCTGGCAGGCTCTTTCTGTTCCACTGCTCTCGGGCTGGCTCTCTCGGATCAGAGTCTGCTTCGGCCTGTGAGGCGTTTGACCTCGCTGCGCATGAACTCCTCTACCAGTTCCGACAGTCGGTCGAAGTTCATCTTTCGCAGGATGGGATCGTTGGAGCGGAAGACGTAGTTGCCGAAGAGGCCTTGGAAGTCGATTTCGATGCGCACCTGCTCGACGTCCGATTCCGTCCAGCGATCCTCGCGTCGCTTGGCCGAGGCTTCTGCCCACTGGCCGAGCTGGGCCCGTCGGGCCTCGTTGGCCTGGGCCAGGACTTCACGGGCCTTGCCTTCCTTCTCTTCGATGTCCTGGGTCGTCATGGCATCCTTCTCGATGCGTGCGATCCGATCACGCTTCAAGGTCATCTGTCCGCCTTCGATCCGAAGGACGATCTGGTGCTCGGTCTCATCGATGACCTTGCCCTCGATGTAGTCCGAGGCGTTGCCAGTGGCCGCACTGCTCGTGGCCTTGAGGAAGACCTTGTCGGCATTCGCTGAGGAGTGGAGGCCAAGAAGTGCGAGAGGAAGGAGATAGAGGAGGGTGGGGATACGCTTCATGGTTCTGTGCCTTGCTGGAAAACTTGCGGTCTCAGAGCCTGATAGTCTAGCATCGGAGGGCATGAGTGGACTCCCGGCATGTCGTGGAGAGCATGGCTCCGATAGGCCCCTTGGCACCGAGACTTGCTGGAGGTTGGGAGCTTGGATCGCGAGAAAGAATCACGGGAGGCCAATCGAAAGGCCTTTTCTGCGAGGGCACGCCGAGGGGATGCTGCGGCCAGAGAGGTCCTGGATGAGGCGCTCGAAACCTTGATCGAGTGGAGCCATGCGACGAAGAGCGATCGTGTGTTGGACCTGGCCACGGGCGGTGGTTATCTGGCGCGCAGCTTTGCACCGCACGTCGCCTGGTCGTTGGGAGTGGACCTGGTCATGGACATGGTTGTGGCTGCGCGTAGAGCGGCCCACGACGAGGGACATGCCAACACTGGTTTCCTAGTGGCCGTCGTCGAGAACCTGCCCCTGGTGGATGCAAGCCTCGATCTGGTGATGACACGGCGGGGTCCACACCACTTTGCCGACATCCGTCGAGCTTTGGATGAAATCGCCCGCGTGCTGAAGCCAGGAGGGCGATTGCTCGTGGAGGATCTCATCGTGCCGGAGGATCCCGATCTGGCGGCGTGGATCAATGCCTTCGAGAAGATCTGTTCGCCCTCGCACGGTCGCGCCCTGCCCGCGAGCGAGTGGCGTGCCCTGTTGGAGGAGCGGGGCTTCGTCGTCGAGCACTTGGACATCCAGGAAAGAAGCCGGGACCTCACGCCAGTCCTGCAGCGCAGTAGTGCCGCGGATCGGGCCAAGATCCAGGAGGCGCTCTTGTCCTTGGATGACCGTTGGGCAGCCTCTCTCGGCTATGAGGCAGCGGGCCCACGATGGACCACCCACACGATCTTGCTTGCAGCTCGTCGGTGAGGGCGGCAGGCGCCGGGTTGCCGGTGCAGGTCGTTGAATCGAGGCCATGCCGCGCCAACCGCCAGGTTTGCGGTCCTGGATCGAAAGATCCCCGTCAGCGGCATCGAGGTCGTGAATGGTTCGGGCTAAGCTCCTTCCACCGCCTTTGCCCTCGAGAGCCCAGGAGAGAAATCGATGTCCGATAGCCAGAAATACCGCACCGAGTCAGACTCCATCGGAGAGATCCAGGTCGCCGCCAATCACTATTGGGGGGCACAGACCCAGCGTTCCCTGCAGAACTTCAAGATCGGTGGGGAGCGCATGCCGATTCCCCTGATCCATGCATTGGGGATTCAGAAGAAGTGTGCTTGCCAAGCCAATCTCGAGTTGGGCGAGCTCGACCCCGAGATCGGCGAGCTCATCCTCCAGGCCGCGCAGGAAGTCATCGATGGCAAGCTCGATGATGAGTTTCCGCTCGTCGTCTGGCAGACCGGATCGGGAACCCAGTCCAACATGAACGCCAACGAGGTCATCTCCAACCGCGCGATCGAGCATGCCGGAGGCGAGATGGGATCCAAGGCGCCCGTCCATCCCAACGATCACTGCAACCGCGGCCAGTCCAGCAACGACAGTTTTCCTGCGGCCATGCACATCGCGGCTGGAGTGGAGGTGCAGGAGCGTCTGGTCCCGGCCCTCGCCAAGCTGGGCGGGGCATTGGATGCCAAGGCCAAGGAGTTCGCGCCCTACGTCAAGATCGGCCGCACGCACCTCATGGATGCTACGCCCCTGACGCTGGGGCAGGAGTTCTCGGGCTACGCCAAGCAGGTCGAGTTCGGTTTGCAGCGGATCGAAGCGACGCTGCCCCGGGTGCTGCAACTCGCCCAGGGTGGAACTGCGGTGGGCACGGGCCTCAACAGCAAGAAGGGCTTCGATGTCCTCTTCGCCAAGAAGGTGGCTCTGGAGACCGGCCTGGAGTTCCGGACGGCGGAGAACAAGTTCGAGGCTTTGGCCGCCCACGATGCTCTGGTCGAGCTCTCGGGTACGCTCAACGTCCTGGCCACATCGCTGATGAAGATCGCCAACGACATCCGTCTCCTGGGCTCCGGGCCCCGCTGCGGTATCGGTGAGATCAGCCTCCCCGCCAACGAGCCGGGATCCTCGATCATGCCGGGTAAGGTCAACCCGACCCAGAGCGAGGCCATGACCATGGTCTGCGCGCAGGTCATGGGCAATCAGGTGACGGTGACGATCGGTGGGGCCACCGGCCACTTCGAACTCAATGTCTTCAAGCCCGTCATCATCTACAACGTCCTGCAGTCTATTCGCTTGTTGGCAGACGCTTGCGTGAGCTTCACCGACAACTGCGTGGTCGGGATCGAGGCGCGCCCCGAGCGCATCCAGCAACTCATGCAGGAGTCCCTCATGCTCGTGACGGCGCTCAATCCTTCGATCGGCTATGACAAGGCAGCCAAGATCGCCAAGAAGGCCTACGCCGAGAACAGCACGCTGGAGCAGGCCGGAGTCGAGCTGGGATTCCTGACCAAGGAGCAGTTCGCCGAGTGGGTCCAGCCTGAGAATATGGTCGGTCCCCGGGACTGATGGAGGGAGAGACCAGAGGAGGAGTGGGTTTGCTCGGCGCAAGGCCTGCGTGAACCTCCAGAGACAGCCTGTCGGGCGACGCGCCTGGCGTTCTGCCGAGCGGAGCCCTTCGGATCGGGCTCCTTTGGGTCTTGCTGCCTCTGCTGCTCTGGGCCCTCTATCTCCTCCTCCTCCCGCTGTTTCCGAGCCAGGATGGCCCGACGCATCTCATGTCGGGAGGGATCCTCTTCGACTGCCTGGCTGAGCGGGAGCCCGCGAGTTCCTACTACTTCTGGCGTTCGACCAAGCTGACCAACCAGCTCTGCACCTTGGGGCTTGGCCTGCTCCAGGAGGTGGGTTTCTCGCCGAGGTGGGCCGAGGGGCTATGGCACCTGCTGCTCCTGGCTTTGCTCGTCCTGACCTGGAAGCGCATGCTGCAGCGAATCGCAGCCGCGCCCAGCGCGATGTTGTTGCTCCTGCTTCCCTTCATGGGGCAGGTCCTGCACATGGGATTCTACAACTTCCTCGCAGG
>JAJRTL010000024.1 GCA_024278315.1 Planctomycetota bacterium
ACCTGGCGGTTCGCTCGGCATTGCTTCGATTCGACGACCCTCTTGGGTCTCAGTATTCGAGGAAGACCTCATTGTAGGGTCTGGTGTAGCTCAGGGGGATGTCGATCTCGACCCAGCCCAGGGATGAGCTGCCGACCTCGACGGTCACGATCGCCTCGTCTTCTTCGGGTAAGGCATACAGGACTGCGTCGCCATCGAGAGTGGTCAGAAAACCCAGACCGGTTTGACCGAGGTCGTAGGCGTCGAAGATCGCGCGCCCGCGGGGACCGGTCGCACGAATACGGAGGTTGCCGCGCGCGGGGTAGTACTGGCCATCTCGTTCCTGCCAGGCCTCGAGAAGACGGACCTGCACGCCCTCGATCGGCCTTCCGCGGTCATCGGTGGCTTCCACAGCAAGGTCCACGTAGTCGGAGCTGATCGTGACCCCGATGACATCGGTCCCTGGGCCGCAGCCCGGGAGCAGAAGAGTGAAGAAGATGGCGATGGAGAGGACGGCGAGCTTTCTCATGATGTGGGGCCCGTTCGGGAAGGGGGTTTCCCTCACTCATGCAGTCTTCGTACCAGGACCTCACGGGGATGAGGGGAGAACCGACAGCCATCCACAAGTTGATTGATAGCAGCATGTTACATCTCCCATTCGGCCCAACCCTGGCAGGCGGGCCATGTCCCAGGAACAGGACAGGTTCCGCCGGCGCGCCTCCCAATCCGGACAGAGGGAAGGAGACAGACTGGACCCAACGAGAGGCGAACCTTTTGGATTCACCCACTCACTGACCAAAGCCGCTCCCCCAGGACTGGACCTTTCCGCTCCTACCCGCTCAAATCCTTCGCCGGTTTTTTGCACTACAGCGCCGCCATGACCCTTCTCTCCCTATCCCAGGTCGAACGTAACTATGGAGATCGGACGATCTTCTCGGGGGTCAGCCTGCGCGTCGACGAAAAGGACCGGATCGGGATCATCGGCGACAACGGTGCAGGCAAGACGACGCTCGTGCACATCCTGACAGGGCAGGAGCCACCGGATCGAGGGGAGCGGGCGGCGCGACGCGACCTGCGCATGGCCTGGACCGATCAGATTCCGGACCTGGCTCCCGGTACGAGCATCCTGGAGGCGGCTCGGACCTCCTTCCGGGAGCTCGAGCGGATGGAAGCGGAGCTCAGGCAACTCGAAGATCAGATGGCCGAGACGCCCGAGGATGAACGCCTGCTCCATCGGCACGAGAGGATCCACACAGCCTTCGAAGCCAGTGGCGGCTACGACCGGGACCGGTTTGCCGAGCGCGCACTGCTCGGGCTGGGGTTCGCGATGGAGGACTTTGGCCGGGACGTTGCCGAGCTCTCAGGTGGGCAGAAGGCACGCGTCGCGCTGGCGCGCGTCATGCTCCTGCCGGCCGAGCTCTTGATTCTGGATGAACCCACCAACCACCTGGATCTGGACGGTATTGCCTTCCTGGAGGATTGGCTCTGCGCGCGGACCGGCGCTTTCGTCGTCGTCTCCCACGACCGACGCTTCCTGGATCGCGTCTGCCAATCCATCGTGGACGTCGAGTTCGCAGGCGTCATCCGCTACAAGGGCAACTACAGCCAATGTCGCACCCAGAAGGAGGCTCGCTTCGAGTCGACGATGCGTGAGTTCCACAAGCAACAGGACTACATCGCCAAGGAAAGCGCTTTCATCAAGAAGCACATGGGCTCCCAGCGCACGGCAGAAGCCAAGGGTCGGTTGAAGCGGCTCAACCGCATCCAACAGATGGTCCGTCCCCGCAAGAAGGGCTCGGTCCGGCTGCGGCTGACCAAGGGCGACCGGGGTCTCCAGGGCCAGTCATTGGTCGAGGCCGAGGGGCTTGGCTTCTCCTGGCCCGGACTGCCGCCGCTCTTCGAGGGCTTCGACTTCCGCGTCTACTACGGAGACCGGGTCGGCATCCTGGGGCGCAACGGCATCGGCAAGAGCACGCTGCTGAAGCTCATCTCGGGCGAACTCCATCCGACATCGGGCCAGCTCGAGATCGCCGCCAAACTCCGGATCGCGCGCTTCACGCAGGAGATGGAGGATCTGCCGAGCCACGGCACGGCCTATGAATGCCTTCAGATTCTGGTGCCCACATGGACCGATCAGGAACTCCGTGATCACCTCGGAGCCTTCGGCTTCACACAGGACGAGATCGAGAAGGAAGTAGGAGTCCTGTCGGGTGGCGAGAAGCGGCGCCTTTGTCTGGCTCGACTGACCTGCGACGATTTCGATCTCCTGCTCCTGGACGAACCGACCAACCATCTCGACATCGCCACGCGCGAAGCCTTCGAACAGGCCCTGTCCGAGTATCCCGGCACCCTCGTCATGGTGAGCCACGACCGTTGGTTCCTGGACAAAATGGCCACGCGCATCTTCGAGATGGAAGAGACCGAGCTTCTCACCTACGAGGCCGGCATGGCCTACTTCCTGGGCAAGCGGGAGGAGCGCAAGAAGGCTGGCTCGAGGGACAAGGAAGCCGAGAAGCAGGGCACGCGCAGCGCGGCAACAAAACAGGACAGAAACCCTTCATCGAGCCCGAAGAGCGGAGGCAGTGATAGCGGCAAGGTCCGCAACCCCTATGCTTTCGCGAAGCTCGAGGAAGACATCATGGAACTCGAGGGACGGCTCGAGGAGATCCAGACCCTGCTGAATGCGCCGGAGGCCTGGAAAGAACCCGAGACCTTGAAACAGAACCAGAGCCGCCAAGACGAGATCGAGGCCGAGCTCCAAGAACTCTACGAACGCTGGGAGAACTGGCAGTGAGCCGTTCGCAAACCGACCTCAATCTCTACCTTGCCGAGAAGATCCACGCTGCGCTGAACGCCCTCTCGCAGGAGAAGGGGCAGGAGCCCCAGACGCGCTCGATCACTCTTGCCCCTCCCAAGGACGAGAAGCTCGGTGACCTGGGGCTGGCTTGCTTCCCCTTCGCCAAGGGGCTCGGCACGAGTCCGGTGGATCTCTGCCGGGAGCTGGCCGAGCGGATCCCCGTCGACGAGGTGATCGAGCGCATCAACCCCACGGGTCCCTTCCTCAACATCCGCCTGTCGCGCGAGGCACTGGCCCGGGCCACGATCGAGGGAGTGCTGCTGGACCGCGCACCCTTTGGCCCCTTCGAGCCCAACGGCAAGAAGATCGTCATCGACTACTCCTCACCGAACATCGCCAAGCCCTTCCACCTGGGTCACCTGCGCTCGACCGTGATCGGGGCGGCGCTCCGGCGGCTCTACCTCCACACCGGTCACGAGGTCCACGGCATCAATCACCTGGGAGATTGGGGCGCGCAGTTCGGCAAGATCATCGTCGCCTGGCGCGAGTGGGGCGACGAAGCGGAGCTCGCGACGAACACGATGCGTCACCTCTTCGACATCTACGTGCGCTACGGCAAGGAGAGCCAGGAGCGCCCCGAGCTCGACGAGCAGGCAAGGGTGGCCTTCCAGAATCTGGAGACCGGCGAGGACAACGAAGAACGACGCCTCTGGGAGAAGCTGCGCAGTATCTCACTCAAAGCCTTCCAGGGCCCCTACGGCCGCCTGGGCGTGGAGTTCGATCATGTCACCGGCGAGAGCTTCTACGAAGACAAGATGGACGCCACGATCCAGGCCATCGAGGAGAAGGGGGTCGCGACCCTCAGCGAAGGCGCCCTCGTCGTGGACCTGAGCGATGAGGGTCTACCGCCCTGCATCCTGCGCAAGAGTGACGGCACGACGATCTACGCCACGCGGGACCTCGCAGCACTGTTCTATCGACGCGAAAACTACAGCTTCGACCGCCTGCTCTACGTCGTGGGACAGGAGCAGAAACTACACTTTCGCCAGCTCAAGCTGGTCCTGCAGAAGCTCGGCTGGCCCGAAGCCGACCAGGTCGAACACGTCGACTTCGGCCTCATCCTCTTCTGGGATGAGGCCGAGAAGCGATGGAAGAAAGGCACGACGCGAGGAGGCAATGCCATCTTCCTCGACGAGGTCCTGGACGAAGCCGTCGAGGGCGTCCGCAAGATCATCGCAGAAAAGAATCCCGATCTCCCCGACAAGGAGAAGATCGCGGAGATGGTGGGCGTCTCTGCCATCGTCTTCAACGACCTCAAGAACGAGCGCATCAAGGACGTCAAGTTCGACTGGGACCGTATGCTCTCCTTCGAAGGCGAAACGGGTCCTTACGTGCAATACGCCGGCGCGAGGCTCGCCAGCATCCTTCGCAAGGCGGGGCATGGCAACCTGGAAGAGGGCCTCTTCGAATCCAACATCGACTATTCGACACTGGCCGACGCCGACAAGGTGCTGCTTGTGATGCAGGAGTTCGGCCCGACCCTGCAAAGGGCTCTCGACAGGAACGAGCCATCCATGGTCACCGGCCTCATGATCCGCCTGGCCAAATCCATCCACAGCTACCTGCGCGAGCACCACGTCCTCTCGGCCGAGGAGCCGGTGCGTAGCGCTCGACTCGCCCTCGTGGCTGCAGCCAGAAGACTCCTCGCAACGGGGCTGGCGACTCTCGGTGTCGCCTCGCCACAAGAGATGTAGATACGTAAACCAACAGGACAGGACATGGACCTCTACAGTTACATCCGGGACGTTCCCGACTTCCCCAAGCCTGGAATCGTCTTCAAGGACATCACCCCCCTCCTCGAGCATGGCCCCGCTCTCAAGGATGCGCTGGATCGCATGGTCGAGGATGCGCGCACGCTCGAAATCGACAAGGTGGCCGGGATCGAGTCCCGCGGTTTCCTGTTCGGCGTGCCGATCGCGGCGGCCCTGGGCCTCGGCTTCATCCCGGTGCGCAAGGCCGGCAAACTACCCTTCCACACCAACCAGGTCGAGTACGCCCTGGAGTACGGAACGGCCACGGTCGAGATGCACATCGATGCCCTGCAGAAGGGGGAGCGGGTCCTGCTCGTGGACGACCTCATGGCCACCGGGGGCACGATGGTGGCAGCCTCACGCTTGGTGGAGGCCGCTGGAGGTGTGGTGACATCGTGCAACGTGCTCGTGGACCTGAGCTTCCTCAACGGCCGTAAAGCTCTGGGAAACAAGAGGTTTCACACGGTCCTGGCCTACGACTGAGAAAATAAATCGACCTGTCCGCTTAATTCCGGGTACGCTTCGGTCGATCTATTCCGGTCGGCATAGTCTGGCCGAGACGATCTTTCTTAATTCTCTTCTTCCCGAAAGGGCAAACCCGCCGCGAGGCGGGGACGCAAAGCCGTGGATCCAGCAGCTCCTCCCGAGGGAACGCTGGACTGCCTGGTTACCGAAGGGAGAAGGACGAGCACCCTCGCCGCGCGCACCTTCGGGAAGCGATTGGGGCGGGGCCCGCTCATCCGCGCATCGAGACGCGACCCGTGAACCGGAGGTGGTGAAGGGTCACTCGACACGAATGAGCTGGCAAGCTTGGACGTTGCTGGGCCGTGACAGCGAGTCAGATGACTGCGAGTCAGATGACTGCGCGCCACGATGAGCCCCCCACCGTCCCTGCAAGGATGCCCGAGCCTTCTTTCCGAGGGTTCGGGCGTTTTCAATTCCGGAGCACTCGAGGCTCCGGGGCACTGCATAGGCACCATTCGCCACTCCAGTGCCCGCGATTGAGACGCGCTACGCACCGCTTCATTGGGAAGGAAGATCCGACCAACCTCCAACTCCACGGAAGCTCATGACAAGCACACTCGTCAAGAAGACCACCTCCCCCAAATCCAAGAAGACGACCCAGAAGGCCAAGGCCAAGAAGAACACGAAGAGGGCCCCTGCCAAGAAGGCAGCCGCAAAGAAGACTGCCGCAAAGAAGAC
>JAJRTL010000364.1 GCA_024278315.1 Planctomycetota bacterium
CCATGAAGATCTTGGCTTTCCTCTGGAAGACACGATCGATGCCGACCAACAGGACCGCGGCGCCCACGCTACTCCAGACGTCGTGCAGGGGCGACCAGAGCTCGGTCGTCAGCAGCAGCTGCCGTCGGATGAGGAGGAAGAGAGCCGCAATGCAGAGTTCCATCGAGGTGAAGGCGAGCGCCGAAGCGCGGCGGCTCGCGATGTGCCAGGCTGTGCTGGCCAGCGCGATCCAGAGCAGCGCGAGCAACGCGAAGGAGCGGGGCTCGTAGGCACGCGTGTAGTGCTCGAGTTGGAGGAGTCCGGCAGTGACCAGGACGATGCCGCTCGTGATGAGAGCGCCCCCGTTGCCGTAGCGGGTCAGCCGGTGCAGGACCTGATGGATCAGGCAGGGTGTGTCTGTGTTGTTGGTGAGGATGGATGGGCGCAGGGCGGTGGCGCAGGCGCGCGCGAAGGCCGCGAGGGTGAGGGCGGTAGCCAGGGCGCAGAGCACCGGCCAGGTCGTGAAGAGGTGATGGAGCTGGAGCAGGGGACCCTTGTCGGGCAGGTGCACCTGGCTGAAGAGCGCCAGCCAGGTTGGCGCGAGGAGGAGGAGGGCTGTGGCGACGCCATCCCCGTGATTCGTTGCATGGGCCTCCGGTCTCGGCAAGGCGAGGGCCATGAGGCTCAGCAAGGCCACGGACGCAAGGGACACGGGTGACCAGGGCTCGAGATGCAGGACATGCAAGAAGATCAGGAGCGCGAGTGCTGCGAAGCCCCACCCTGGCAGAAGGATGCGCCTTGTGGATCGCAGCGCCCATGAGGTGCAGAGACCAGCGAAGAAGAGACCCTGCAGGGCCCAGATGATCTGATCCTGGTCGAGCCAACTCTCGACCCAGAAGTCGGCGTGCAGAGCGAGCAGGATCTCGACCGCGCCCAGGGCATAGTAGATCACGCTCTGTCGCAACACGCCGTGATGCAGGACCAGGGATGCCGCGAGCAGGATGAGGGGGGCCACCCATCTCACCTGCGGTCCGTGATCGACGACGGCAATGATCGTGAGGATCTGCGTGGCACCGAGCAGGGTGAGACCCCACATGGTCCGCAAGGCGTCCCAGTCGACGTCGCCGATGGCCGCGAATCGTTGGAGGGCGGTTCGGAGCGGTGAACGCTGGGTCGTCACCAGCGTCCAGAAATGCGCGAGCAGGATGGCGACGGCCGCGCCCGCCAAGGGATGGTCGAAGGGTCGCAGCGCGGGGAAGCTGGTCAGCGCGAAGAAACAGCCGACCATGATCGCGAGGCCGCCATAGAAGCCTGCCCAGTAGCTGGATCCCAGGGCATGGAGCCGGAGCAGCACGAGTCCGATGAGGATGACGACCGGGGATCCCACGTGATAGTGCCCGGTCTGGACGAGCGCATCCGGGAACAGGATCAACTGGAAGGCTGCGCGCGAGGCGTAGAGCACGAGGAGCAGGGAGCCGAGCGTCATCGCGGAGTTGCGATAGCGCCGGAACAGGGGCGAGCCTTGGAGGTGCGTGAGTTCGGCGCGGAGCAGGAACCAGTAGACGGGCAGGCTGAGCGCGAAGAGTGCGAGGCCCGGCCCGCGCAGGAAGGGGATCAGCAGTGCCGCGCACCAGAGCGCGACCGTGATACCGAAGTGGTAGGCCGACTCACAGATGAGGCTGCGGGCCGACTCCGCTCCGCCGGAGGTTCGCGGTGAGCCGTCGCCGTCGTCGTCCCCATCCCCGTTGCGGGCCACATGCCGGAAGACGAGGGCGGCTGCATAGGCCAGCACACCGGAGATGAGGAAGCGCAGCGAGCTGATCTCGAGCAGGTTGGGTCGCAGGATGTAGTTGGCCGTCAACAAGACGAGCGTGGTTCCCGCAAGAGCCATGCTGGCGCGATCCATGCCGCTGCGGATGCCGGCATCCTGGGTCATGCGACGGATGACGGCCACCAGGGCGAAGGTCAGAGCCAGCCCCAGGCAGATCAGATGCAGCTCGGAGAGACCCTGCTCCAAGAGTGCGGGGCCCGCGAGCAGGCGGACGAGTTGGACGTTGCCGATCGCGGTGAGCCATGCGGCGAGGTAGAGCAGACGCCGTCTCTGCCAGAGGCGCGATGCCAGCATCAGCGCCAGCATGCCCAGGTAGGGGGCGGTGAGTTGGGTCGGGTCGCTCCGCCATGTGGCATCGAAGACGAAGCTCATGGTCGCGAAGAAGGAGAGGCCCGTGGCATAGGCGAGCAAGCCATGGCGCGTCACGCCCAGATCCAGTCCCAGGACTCTCGGGGAGACGACGATCCTGGGCATGCGTGTGTGCAACCATCGACCGCTGGCGTGGAGGAGGGGCAGCGCGAGGGCAAAGATCGACAAGCGCCAAGGTGCCAACAGCTCACGCGTGAGCGCGGTCGAGGAGAGACTCTGCGATCCGGAACTGAGCTGTGTCGTGAAGAGCCAGAGGTAGCCGAGCGAGAGGGACAGGGCCAGCAGCGCAGTAAGACGCCAGGCGCGCGCCTGCAGGGCCAGCACGAGCAACAGCGTCGCCATCGCGGCTCGGGTCAGCAGCGGCGTGTCGAACAAGCCGTAGAGAAAGGGAGCGCAGAGCAGGCCCGCCAGGAGCAGGCTTCCGATCTGGAAGGGGAGAGCCAGGCTCGGTCTCCAGGTGTGCTCCCTTTCTTCGAGCAGGACATGGAGGATCTGGATCGTCAGGAGGAAGATCAGCGCCGCCCTGCCGTGTTCGGCCCAGGTGAACGATGGGAGCCAGCCACTGTTCTGCCAGGGGACGCTCGCGAGGACGCTGGCGAGCGTGATAGCAAAGAGAGCGGACCCCGCGAGGTAGCTTCTGCGGTGCCAGGCCGCCCAGGCATTGTGCAGGCCGAGGAAGGCCACGAGCCAGATCGACTCTGAGAGCCCGGCCGTCAGGCTCAGGTCGACGAGCAAGGGGATGAGGGCGACCATCGCCACGAGACGGAGCACCCCCATGGTCGGTCTGGCGAGGACTTCGCGTGCCCATGGAAGACGTGGCTCGAGTCCCTTCGTATAGAAGGCGTAGAGAGACTGGAAGAGCAGCAGGGTCCAGAGCAGGGGTGTCTGCCACTGGAGGATCTCGGCCGTCTGCAGGTGCAAGAGGGTGAAGCCCAGACCGAAGGAGAGGCAGCCCAGGTAGAGCGCCAGGCGAGCCTCGATCCGTTTGCGTCCGTAGGCGGCGAGCAGGGTCCAGACGGCACCCGCGATGATGACGGCCCACGCCGTCTGCAAGGACATCGTGCCCGACAGATTGCGGAAGAGCGTCCAGGTCTCCATGCGCGAGACGAGGAAGACGGTGGAAGCCAGCAGGGGCCAGGTGAAGAGCGTGTGGTCGAAGCGCTTCAGTGGAAACTCGAAGGCATCGAAGAGGCGGTCCCCAGGTGGCAAGGCCTTCAAGAAGTTCCAGCGCCTCAGAAGGAAACAGAGGACGCAGAGAACGAGCGCGCTGATCGCGCTTCCGATGCCGGTGCCCCAGCCCAGTTGCGTGAAGGTCGTCTGGAAGCGCGCCTGGAGCTCGGGGAAGAGGATGATCACGATCACTGCACCCATGATGGCTGGCACGAGGGATCGTGAGAAATACGTCGCGAAGACCAGTACGAGGGCCATGAGAAGGGGCCCGCTGTAATCCATGGCCTGTCGGTACCAGAGCAGGTCTCCCGGAGTGCCGCGCTCGATCACGACGCGCAGGAGCATGCCGACGACAGCCAGGCTTCCGTAGAACCAGAGCACGGTGGATCTTGCACGTCGTGTCAGCGGGGAGGGAAGGAGCCAGTTCTGCAAGAGCCAGAAGAGGGACAGTGCCGCGATGCCGAACACCATCGTGTTGCCATGGAGGGAACCGCCCTGGATGTCGACGCAGCCCGCGTAGGGCAGCATCAAGACCAGGAGCACCATCGCTGTGTGCAGGAGGTGCAGGCGATTCTCCTGGTGCGCAAACCAGAAGAACAGGATGGCCGAGGCGCAGAGCCAGGCGGCGGTGATCCAGGCTTGGCTCTGGTCGCTCCACTGACCGATCACTGCAACGAGGCTGGTGACGACCAAGACGGCATCGCGCATCCCGTGGCTTGCGGCAGCGAGGTCGCCATCGCCGCGCCGCGTCGCGAAGGCCCGCGCCCAGCCAAAAGCGCCCGCCAGCGCAAAGCCGAGCGCCGGACGCGCTGCGTGGGGGAAGCCCTCGAGAATGCCGACCGAGGCTACGCCGAGCGCGAGCAGGGTCAGTCCGATCCACTGATGGGCTGCGTGTCCCCGTCCCCGCGCCTGGTAGAGCCAAACCGCTCCCGCAAGCAGGAAGACCAGGACACGCATGCCCTCCTGCCCCTGACCCATGAGACAGCCCAGCAAGACGAGCGCGAAGCCCAGGAAGGACTCGCTGCGATGCCCCTGTTCCTGCGGGTCGAGGGCGAGCACCCGCCGCTCGGCGAAGAGCAGCAGGCCGCCAGCCATCACGGCCATGGCCGCGTAGGTATGGACCTCAGGCAGGCTTCCCAGCGATGCGTGCACCCAGGCCATGACCTGCAAGAAGGTGGCGATCAGCGTTCCCCCCACGAACCAGGGCACGGTCCGCTCGTCGGCCAGTGCCTTGGTGAGGTATCGCCGACCGAAGGCCAGGATGACGGCAGCCAGAGCGAAGAAGCCCAGGTAGAACCCGGTCCCGATGACGACCGGCATGTGGTCCGGCGAGACCCAGGAGCCTGGCAAGGACTCGGCCAGGGGTCGCAGAACGACGAGACCGTTGAGGAGGAGCAATGCGCCGCCGAGCAGCGCAGCGGTGGGGGCGAAGACGCCCCGGCACCAGCGTCGCAGGCCCCAGCCGAACAAGCCCAGGTAGAGGATGGCTGCGATGGCAGCAAAGAGC
>JAJRTL010000365.1 GCA_024278315.1 Planctomycetota bacterium
GCCGATCGGCATGCCATCCTCATCGAAGCCGCAGGGCACCGAGAGTCCCGGGATGCCGGTGAGGTTGGCGGGTGCGGTCAGCAGGTCGCAGAGATAGAGGGCGTAGGGATCGTCCAGGGTCTCACCCAGCTTGTAGGGCGGGATGGGCGTGGTGGGGCCGCAGATGACATCGACCTTCTGGAAGGCATCTTCGAACTCGCGGCGCAGGAGCGTGCGGAGCTTGGTGGCGCGCAGGTAGTAGGCGTCGTAGTATCCGGCTGAGAGGCAGAAGACGCCGAGCAGGATGCGGCGCTTGGCCTCTTCGCCGAAGCCCTTGCCGCGCGTCTCCATGTAATGACTCAGGAGATCGGTCGCACTCGAGCGGTGTCCGTAGCGGATGCCATCGAAGCGCGCCAGGTTGCTGGAGGCCTCGCTCGTGGCGACGAGGTAGTAGGCCGGGATGGCCTGGTAGGTCGTGGGTAGCGAGATCTCGATCAGCAGAGCCCCCTGCTCCTCGAGCCTGGCGAGGGCATGGCGCACGCTCTCCTGGATGGCGGCGTGCCCCGCCTCGTCGAAGTACTCCTTGGGCACGCCGATCCGGAGCCCTTTCACGCCCTTGCCGATTTCGCTCTCTCTGAACCCCGGCTGGTCGAGGCTCGTGGCGTCGCGCTTGTCGTGGCCCGAGATCACCGATAGAGCCAGAGCCGAATCCGCAACATCGATACTGAAGGGACCAATCTGGTCCAGCGACGAGGCGAAAGCCACGAGGCCGAAGCGGCTCACACGACCGTAGGTCGGCTTGATGCCGGTGACTCCGCAGAGTGCGGCCGGCTGGCGGATGGAGCCGCCGGTATCCGAGCAGAAGGCCAAGGGCACCATGCGTGCGGCGACGGCCGCAGCCGAGCCTCCCGAGCTGCCGCCGGGGATGCGCTCCAGGTTCCAGGGGTTGTGTGTCTTCTGGAACGCGCTGTGCTCGGTCGAGGAGCCGAAGGCAAACTCGTCCATGTTGCAGCGGCCAACCGGGATCGCGCCCGCGTTCAACAAGCGCTGAACGGACGTCGCATTGTAGGAGGCCGTGTAGCCCTCGAGGATCCTGGATCCGCAGGTGAGGAGGCGGCCCTCGAGGCTCAGGTTGTCCTTGAGCCCGATGGGCACACCGAAGAGTGGACCGGGGACCTTTCCTGCCGCGCGCTCCTTCTCGAGTTCCTGGGCGCGGGCCAGGGCGCCTTCGCGATCCACGTCCAGGAAGGCTCCGATCTTGCCATCCAGGGCTTCGATCCGGTCCAGGGAGGCCTCAACCAGATCGGATGGGGTAAGCTCCCCAGAAGCGGCCAGGTCTCGCATCTCACGTGCGGAGAGCCGTGGGAAATCCATCAGCTCTCCTGGATCATCTTGGGAACGCGGTAGTGATCCTCTTCACGGTCCGGTGCCAGGCGCTCCAGGATTACGGTACCACGAGGCAACTCCTGAAGGGTCTCGATGGGACCGTCTTCCCGGGGCACGTTGATCCTCTCGATGGCGTAGGGGTTGGCCTCAACTCCTGTCAGATCAATGGCTTGGATCGACTCGAAGTGCTCGAGAATCCCTTTCAGCTGCTCCCCCAGACGCTGGGCCTCGGGGTCACTGATCTCCAGCCGGGCCAGGAGGGCCAGCTTCTGGATGGGGGGTAGATTGCGGTCGCTCAATGGGATCTCCTCCGATTGTGGGGGCCAAGATTGTAATCGCTGCTTCCCAGGATGGAGCCGCCGTCTTACAGGTCTCCTCCCATCCAGTAGGATGGATCGAGGATTGAGACTTCTTCCTGACTCTTTTGGGCGCAAGGCCTTAAGCTCTCCTTCGGGGAGACAATGGGATGGGGGACTCGACGCAGGCTGCCTGCCGTCTGCGACAACAGAGACCGAGCATCTTCATGGGCACCGAGTACGACTACACCATCATTGGCCTGACCTGCATGATCGTAGGTCTGATCCTCTTGGCCAACTCCATCGTCTTCCGCAGCCCGCGGAGGCTCGTGGAAGAGTACTTCGGAGTCGGTATCGGCTCGATGCGTCCGGTGCGGGACTACGTCCTCAACAAGATCCAGGTCATCATCGGTTTCCTCTTCTTGACGGCAGGTGTCATCCTGCAAGGGCTGACCGCCTGGGGACTCGTGAGCACGACGATCAAGATCGTCTGTGGTCTGCTCATCCTCTTCGCCGTTGGTGTCTACTTCTTCGGCAAGCGCTACAGCCGGCGCATTTTCCAGCAGATCCTGCGTCAGCACTTCAAGCAGCACGCCTTCGACTTCCAGCAGAATATGTCGGTCACCAAGCAGATCGGCAAGGCCTTCGGCATCCTTGAGTCACCGGACGACAGCGTGGAGAAGTATGTAGCCAAGGTCATGCTGGCGCTCGACCTCGATCCGACCAAGCCGCGTGAGGAGAGCGAGAAGGACATGCGCTCGCGTCGACTGCGCGAGATGGCTCCGCTACCGATGCCAAGATCGAATCAGACGGGCGGCGGAATCTAGCCGGCCCTCGCTGGCACTGCGACAAAGATCGCAGTGCGTGGCGTTCGATTCCTGGGGCATGCGATCAGAGGATCGTGAACTCCACGCCCTTGGAGGATGCGAACTTGAGTCCTTCCATCAGGATGGCCTGGAAGAAGAGGTTGGCACCCCTGAGGCTCGTGTCCTTGGGGATGGGAAGCGCGAAGCGCGTGCTGCTGGAGGCACCCATCGTCGTGATCATGAAGAGCTTGGTGGGGTCGAGTTCGAGGTTCATGCCGATCACCGAGACGGGCGCTGCGAGCCTGCCTGAGCCCAAGAGAGCGATGGCGAGATTGGGGCGGCCAGGACTGCTGTCGAGCGTCAGGCTGAACCTGGCATTGCCGAGCGTCGGGAGACCTCCTGGATTGGGGGCCATGCGCCAGCGATAGTTGTTGCTGCGATTGGTACCCTTGCCAAAAACCTCCGGGTTGGGGTTGTAGGAGATCCCTGAGGGGACGGCCTTGTTGGGTGTGCAGAGCAGGACGTGCTTGCCCTCCGGCGTCATCCAGAAGATGGAGTTGGGAGGAGTCGTGTACCGGGAGTCCATGGCCGTCGCGATGGCCAGGTTGCCCGTCGTGCGCTCGTAGGAGATGGCATTGATGCGACCGTTCTTGTTGGGGATCGTCGTGACCTTGCCGGTGGCGATGTTCACCTTGTAGAGGTTGGGCGCCGGACCGGTCTGTTTGGGGTTCTTCGCGATCGTCGAAACCCAGAGGTTGCCCTTGCCGTCATTGCAGAGGTTGCTGATACCACCAGGGACCTTGGCGATCAGTTTGGGTTTGCCACCCTTGGGGAGAGGCACGGCGAAGACTTCACCGAAGTCTTGGCGCACCCATGTGCCGTAGTAGGCGGTCTTGCCGTCCTCGCTGGCGGCCACGGCATTCATGTAGTCGAGGAAGGGGATGCGGGGTTTGGAGGGAATCGCCGTAACCGTGCCCGAGACGGGATCCACGATGCCCAGGATCTCGTCCTTCATGGGACCCTTGTTGATGGAGGAGACTCCGACGAGGATCTTGCCGTCGGGGAGGAGCGCTGCTTGCGCGATCTCGCCGTTCACGTTGGAGGTGCCCATGCTGTAGAGCACATCCTTGGCCACGGCGTTGCCGCGGAGCGTGATGATGTGGAGGTCGACGCTGTGGCCGCCCGGAGCACGCTCACCAACGATGAGCGCGCCGTCGCTCTCGCGATACACGAGACAGCTGGCGCCTTGGTTCACCGGGCTGTTGGGCACCCATTTGAGATCGGCATTGAGACCCGTGATCGCGATCGGTTTTCCCGGGTTGCGTGGATGGTTCATGAAGATCCCTGTCTCACCCTTGAGGCTGCTCTGGAAGGAACCGTAGACGAACCAACCATCGGGAACCTGGGAGAGGAGGGGGGAGGCCAGAAGGCACAGGGCAGAAAGGCAAGCAACGGTCTTCATCGTTCGACTCGAATGTGTGAGAGAGTGAATGGGGGACGTTCACCGGGGAATGCAAGATGGGTGCCAATGCCAGATGTGGCTGTTGGTGTGCTGACTCCGGTGCGATCACGGACGTATCTTTCTGTCGTGGGCTGTGTTGCGACTCATTGGCAACTCACTTTGTTTCGCAAGCGGAACGCAGAGTCACGAATCCGTACGATGCAGAATCGACTCTCCCCGCTGTTTTCCACGACTGAACACTGATTCCGGGCTCTTGTGCGTAGGTGCGGCGTCCGAATGTACGGGTACGTTTGTTGCTCGCTGCGAGGGTCCAAAACTGACCCCCGACGCCCCCTGCCA
>JAJRTL010000366.1 GCA_024278315.1 Planctomycetota bacterium
AGCTGCTCTATTCACTCGGCTCGGAACAGACCCTCGTGCCTCTCGCGGAAGTCCCATCCATCAAGGTCGACAAGGCCAGGCATGCACTGCGCATCAAAGTTCGCGAACTCGATCTCCAAGAGGCACGCGAGCAGTTCCTGAGGAAGGACCCAAGGAAGGGACGCTAGCGCTGATCGAGTCCAGCCGATTCGGCATCGGTTTGGTCGCGGATCTTTGCAACAAACACTCTCCGTGCATGGACTCCAGGCGACAGGATGCCAGCATGCTCTCTCGAACATCTGACCTGCCCCCCATCTACATGCTGTACTTCTCCTTCGGCTCCAACATGTCCAGCAAGCGACTCCAGGCGCGCGTACCCTCGGCGCGTGCCCTCGGCTCCGCTCGCCTGGATCAGCACCGCCTCTGCTTCCACAAACGCAACCTGGACGGCTCCGCCAAGGCCGACGCCCTCTTCACCGGTGAGGACGAAGACCAGCTCCACGGTGTGCTCTTCGACATTGCCCCCGAGGACAAGTCCCTCCTCGATGCCAAGGAAGGCCTGGGCCATGGCTACGAAGAGAAGCGCGCCCGCGTCTGGACCGCCGACGAGTCGTGGCAGGACTGCTTCCTCTACTACGCCACCGACATCGACCCCACACTCCTGCCCTATTCGTGGTATCTCGAGCACGTCCTGCGCGGCGCCCGCGAACACGCCCTGCCCGCTCTCTGGCTGCGCTTCCTAGAGTCCATTCCCCACTGCCCCGACCCAGACCCCGCACGCCACCAACGCGAACTCGCCATCTACTGATCGGGTTCTCTCAGGCAACCGGCTATAGTTCCGACCGTGACGAACACGCGTCCTTTCTCGAGGATCTGGCCCTGTCTCCTGCTCTTTGCGGTTGGCTTCCTCTGCATGTACCGGCCGGTCTGGGACATGGACTTCGGGTGGCACCTGGCGAGTGGGCGTTGGATCCTCGAACAGGGACAGGTGCCGAGCACGGATCCATTCAGCTTTCTGACAGCAGGGCGGGATTGGATCGACCACGAATGGGCGGCGCATGTCGGCATGGCCTGGGTGGATGGGCTTGCCGGCATCGAGGGGCTCAAGATCCTCGCTGCGCTGATCGTTGGGCTATCCTGTGCGATCTTTGCCCTGGGCTTCACTCGTCGGGGTTTCACGTCGATCGGCGTGCTCGCAGCGGTTTTCTTGCTGCTCTACCTCTTCGAGTCCCGTCTGCGCATCCGTCCGCATCTTCTGACATTGCTTGGAGCCTCGATTCTCTATGCCTTGCCACTCGCCCAGCTCTCTCTCGGCAAGAGCCTGGCGCTCCTGCTCTTCTATCTACTTTGGCTGAACAGCCACGGCGGCTGGATCCTCGCCCCGATCCACGCGATCGCGCTAGCGCTCTTCGCCTGGCTCTCCGATGACGATGCCAAGCCCTACCTGCGATGGACCGGAATCTTCTTGGTCTTGTCGCTGCTCAACCCCTACGGCTATCGCCTGCCGCTCTCCACGCTGCGTATCTCGGAGGTGGCCACGCTCATCCCCGAGTGGAAGCCCATCTTCGTCCTTGGCTCCGAGCACAACCTGCGCGCCACCCTCTCGGTCGGGCTCGCCCTGCTCTCGCTCACGGCCATCGCAATGAGCTGGAAGCGCCGGCACGGCGATGCGGAGACCTTTGCCCCGGCCCTCTATGGCCAGCCCATGGGCCTGTCCTCGCAGCGATTTCTCTACCTGCAGGCACTGGCCCTGCCGCTCATCGCGCGCATGCCGTGGACACGCAAGCTGCCCACGGGCCTCTGGATGCTCCTGGCCCTGATGCCACTCGGCCTCGAACAAGGACAGCGCTGGCTCCAGCTGTCCGAGACCGAGGGAGGCCCTGGGCGCACCTGGGTCGAGGGCAAGTTCCCCGAGGAGGCCGTGGCCTGGATCGCGGAGCAGGAGCTCAGTGGAAAGCTTCTCTGTCCGCCAGCCTGGGCGGGCTATTGCACGCTTCAGCTTCCTGGCCGCATCCAGATCGCCGTGGACGGACGGCTGGAGCTCTTCGACCCTGGGCTGGCCGAGCGCATCCGCCTGATCTACGTGCCCGGCAACCGCGTCCACTGGAAGCTCGATCAGAAGCCCGACCTCCTGATCCAACCCAAGCTACCCCAGGCAGGCAAGCTCAGGGGCCTCCCCCTGCCCACAGGCCTCGCCGGCTCCTACCACAAGGCCTTCGAGAGCCCCCGCGCCGAGGTCTGGCTCCACAACTGAGGAGAAAAGCCCAGGCTCCCTCAGGCCTTTTCCCTGCTCCTTGGATAGATTCTTCCCTCCGCATTCCCTCCATTCCCTGCCGGTGCTTCCGATGCTGCGATCCCGCCTGATCCTCCTCGCCCTGTTCTCCACGCTCCCGGTCTCGACCGCGCTCCCGCAGGCCACTGATTCCCCCCTCATCGAGCACGAGCTGTCGGTCAGGTTGGAGCCCCTGAAGCACCACATCTCGGTCAGGGATCGGATCACGCTACCGCAATCCCTGCGGGACAAGGCTGGCAAGGAGATTCGTTTTCGTCTGCACGGTGGGCTCAAGCTGCGATCGCTCAGCATGGGCGTGCGCATCGGCGTCGTGGGCAGCAAGGACGAGCGGGGCAAGTCCGGTATCAACGACAGCGCCAAAGGCAAGGCCTTTGCGGTGCGCGAGTATCGGCTCGTGCTCGAGCGAGGCAGCTGGAAGAACATGAGCATCGTCGATCTCACCTACGAGGGCATCATCAATGACCCCCTGACGCGTGAGGAGGAGTATGCGCGGAGCTTCTCGCGCAGCAGCGGCATCATCGGCAAAGACGGCGTGATGCTGGCGGCCAGCTCCTGGTGGGTGCCGAGCTTCGGCGACCAACTCTGTCGCTTCAAGCTCAGCGTGGAGATGCCCGGGGGTTGGGATGCGGTCAGCCAGGGCAAACGCACGCGTCACGAGAAGAAGGACGGCCGCCAGTTCACGACCTGGGACTGTCGCCACCCCATGGACGAGGTCTACCTGATCGCTGCGAAGTTCAGCGAGTACGAACGACCGGCGGGCAAGGTCATGGCCCAGGCCTTCCTGCGCAGCCCCGACCCCAAGCTCGCAGCCAAGTATCTGGAGGCCACAGCGCAGTATCTGGAGATGTACCGCCAGTTGCTCGGCACCTACCCCTACGAGAAGTTCGCGCTCATCGAGAACTTCTGGGAGACCGGCTACGGCATGCCCTCCTTCACGCTGCTGGGCACCAAGATCATCCGCTTTCCCTTCATCCTCCACAGCAGCTACCCGCACGAGATCCTGCACAACTGGTGGGGCAACTCGGTCTTCGTGGACTACGAGTCGGGCAACTGGTGCGAGGGCCTCACGGCCTACCTGGCCGACCACCTCATCAAGGAAGGGCAGGGCAAGGGTGCCGCGTATCGACGCGACAGCCTCAAGCGCTACCGCAACTACGTGCGCGAAGGCAACGACTTCCCGCTGACGCAGTTCCGCTCGCGCCACAGCTCGGCCACCGAGGCCGTGGGCTACGGCAAGAGCCTCATGCTCTTCCACATGCTGCGCAAGAAACTCGGCGACACGGTATTCGTGAAGGGGCTCGCGAGCTTCTACCGGGAGTTCAAGTTCAAGCGCGCCTCCTTCGACGACATCCAAGGCGTCTTCAGCGGGGTTGCCGAGCAGGATCTCTCACCCTTCTTTTCACAGTGGGTGAAGAGGACCGGCGCGCCCGAGCTGGAGCTTGGAGAGGTCACCAAGGTCAAGATGTCGGGCGGAGGGGAGAGGCTCTCCGTGCAGCTTCGCCAGGTGCAGAAGGAAGCACCCTATGATCTCGAGGTGCCCGTAAGCATCTGGTTTCGTGGACAGAAGCAAGCCCTCCAGACGCGCATCCGGATCACAGAGCGCGAGGTGGCCACTCTCTTTCCCATGAAGGGCGAACCCGAGCTGGTCCAGATCGATCCAGGCTTCGACCTCTTCCGCCGCCTGCACCGCAGCGAGATTCCACCCACGATCTCCCAGCTCTTCGGAGCCGAGCGCGTGTTGCTCGTCCTGCCGGCCAAAGACGAGCTGGGCGATGCGTGGACGCAGGTGGCCCAGGCCTGGGCCAAGGGTGGAAGCGCCGACACCCGCATCGTCAAGGACAGCGAGATCCAAGCCCTGCCCAAGGATCGTGCGGTCTGGCTGCTGGGGCGCGGGAATCGCTTCGCCAAGCCCCTGCCCGAGCGCCTCGCCAAGTACAGCGCCAGGATCGACAAGGACTGGATCGACTTCGGTGCAGCCAAGGTAGCGACGACCGACCATGCCTTCGTCTACGTGCTGCGCCATCCGGCCAACCCAGACTCCGCACTGGGATGGATCGGCGCCGATCGCTCCGATGCCCTGGCGGGCTTCGCGCGCAAGCTCCCCCACTATGGCAAGTATTCCTATCTGGCCTTCGAGGGCAGCGAGCCCGCCAACGACGCCAAGGGCAGCTGGCCCGCGATCGACTCGCCACTCGTGCGCGACCTGACCAAGGGCAAGCACGCCGCCATCCCCATGCCGAGTGACGAGCCGCTGGCGCGCCTGGCACCCGTCTTCGATGCGAATCGCCTCATGGGCCATGTGCGCTACCTGGCCTCCGACGAACTCCAAGGCCGCGGCGTGGGCACGGCTGGCCTGGACAAGGCCGGCGACTACATCGCCGACGCCTTCGAGAAGGCTGGCCTCGAACCCGCCGGTGACCAGCACGCCTGGTTCCATGCATGGAAACAACCCAATGGCCCCGAAGGCAAGACGGCAACCCTGCGCAACGTCGTCGGCGTGCTGCGCGGCAGCGACCCGGCCTTTGCCGGCCAGTCGGTCGTCGTCGGCGCCCACTACGATCACCTGGGCCTGGGTTGGCCCGACGTGCGCGCGGGCCAGAAGGGCAAGATCCACAACGGCGCCGATGACAACGCCTCGGGCGTCGCCGTGCTGATCGAGGTTGCGCGGCTGCTCGCGGCCGGCGGCGCGCCCAAGCGCACGATCGTCTTCGTGGCCTTCAGCGGCGAGGAGTGGGGACTCAAGGGCAGTCGCGAGCACCTGCGCTGGATGCAGAAGTGGCCAGCCGAGAAGGTCCTGGCCATGATCAACCTGGATACCGTCGGCAGGCTCGGCAAGGGCAAGCTCCAGGTGCTTGGCACAGGCAGCGCCACAGAGTGGATCCACATCAACATGGGCATCGGATTCACGACCGGCGTCGAGTCGCAGTCCATCCCCGACGACATCGGCGGCAGTGACCAGAAGAGCTTCGTCGAAGCCGGCATCCCGGCCGTCCAGCTCTTCACCGGAGCCAACGCCGACTACCACAGTCCTACCGACGACATCGCCAAGATCGACGCGGCAGGCCTCGTCAAGATCGCAACCTTCCTGCGCGAAGCTGTCGTCTACCTGAGCGAGCGCGACCAACCCCTCACGTCCAAGATCGGCAAGAGCAGCCCCAAGGGCGCAGCCAAGGCCGCCCCCACCGGAGGTCGCCGCGCGAGCCTGGGCACCATGCCCGACTTCGCGTATCCCGGCCCCGGGGTCCGAGTCGCCAAGGTCATGCCCGACTCAGCCGCCGCCAAGGCGGGCTTCCAGGACGGGGACCTCATCCAGACCATCAACGGCAAGAAGGTCGCCCACCTGCGTGGCTACTCCGACCTCCTCAAAACCTTCGCCCCCGGCGATACGATCCAGATCCGCATCCTCCGCAAGGGCAAGGACCTCACCCTGAAGGCGAAACTCAAGGCCCGCTGATCGCCCTCCAGACTCGGTAGATCCAGGCTCGTGGCGCATTTCCCGTTGGAGTGCGGACGCCCTGACGTTAGACCTATCACCCAAAGATCCCACCACAGGAACACAGCATGAGTCAGACTCTCCAGAGCATCCTCGACGCCGTCGGCGACACCCCCATGGTCGAACTCTCCCGGATCGGCCGGGGCCTGCCGGGCAAGATCTTCGGCAAGTGCGAGTTCCTGAACCCAGGTGGCTCGGTCAAGGATCGGATCGGCGTGCGCATGGTCCTGGATGCGGAGAAGGCCGGGCGGATCCAGCCCGGAGACACGCTCATCGAGCCGACCTCTGGCAACACCGGCATCGGCATGGCCATGGCGGCCGCAGTGCGCGGCTACCGCATGATCATCACGATGCCCGAAAAGATGAGCCGAGAGAAGCAGGTCGTCCTCGAGGCGCTCGGCGCGGAGATCATCCGCACGCCCACCGAGGCCGCATGGGATGCTCCCGAGAGCCATATCGGCGTGGCCAAGCGCCTGCGCGAGGTCATCCCCAACTCCCACATCCTCGACCAGTATTCCAACCCCAGCAATCCGCTGGCCCATGAGGAAGGCACAGGTGTCGAGATCGTCGCGCAGATGGGCGGCAAGATCGACGCGCTCGTGGCGACCGCAGGCACCGGCGGCACGATCAGTGGCATCGCCCGCGCCGTCAAGAAGGCCGTCCCCGACTGCCAGATCATCGGCGTCGACCCCGAGGGCTCCATCCTCGCAGGCCCAGGCGAGATCAAGTCCTACAAGGTCGAAGGCATCGGCTACGACTTCATCCCCGATGTCCTGAAGCGCGATCTCGTGGACCGCTGGATCAAGTCCAACGACAAGGACAGCTTCCGTGTCGCCCGTCGCCTCATTCGTCAGGAAGGCCTACTCATCGGCGGCTCCTCGGGCTCGGCCGTCTGGGCCGCCATGCAGGTGGCCAAGGAGATGCCCCAGGGCAGTCGCATCGCCGTCATCCTCCCCGACTCCGTGCGCAACTACCTCACCAAGTTCATCGACGATCGTTGGATGCGCGAGAGCGGCTTCGACCAGCCCGAGTGGGCCGTCGGAAGCATCGAAGAGGTCATGCGTAGCCTTCCGCCCAAGGAGATCCTGACTCTGGAGGTCGACAACAACGTCGGCGAAGCCATCCGCCTCCTCAGGCAGAAGGGTATCTCCCAGATCCCCGTCACCGACAAGGGCGTCCTCGCCGGCATCGTCACCGAATCCGACCTCCTCACGGTCCTCCTCGAAGGCAGCGCCAGCAACGACAGCGCGCTCGTAGAAGTCATGATCCGCCAGGTCATGACCGTCCCCAGCCACGAAAGCGCCGCCCTCCTCCCCCAACTCTTCGACCGAGGCGAAGTCGCCCTCGTCGTCGACAAGGAAAACCACGTCGAAGGCATCCTCACCAAACTCGACCTCCTCGAGTACCTCACCAAGCGCACCCACCAAAACCAGGTCTAACCACCTACCCGAGTACATGGGGTCAGGCCCTTTTTCTCCGGGTGTTTTACCCGGAGAAATAGGGCCTGACCCCATGTACTCGGCAATTGAAAGAACCCCACGCACACGAAGCACGCAGGGTTCTTTCTATATGGAGCGGGTGATCGGATTTGAACCGACGACAATCACGTTGGCAACGTGA
>JAJRTL010000367.1 GCA_024278315.1 Planctomycetota bacterium
CTCCGCAGGGCTTTCGAGTTCGACCGCGAGAAATGTCGGGAGCTCATTCGTAGGGGGCTGCCCTTCAGTCTTTCTCTCCGGGGGGTGGACAGTGCCCACCTTGTGGCGGTCGTCGGTTTTGACGAAGCTCTGGACACCTGGATTGTGCGAGACCCCTCTGTCGCCAACCGCACGGAGTCGGTTGCCAAGGGCTTCGAGAAGGAGATCCTGGCTCGAGGTGGTTTCTGCGAGTTGATGGTCCCCTCGGCACGCAGAGCCTTGATCGAAGATCTCGAGCTTCCGCACGAGGCGACGAGAGAGGCTCTCATCGATATCCGTGAAGGTGTGGACAGGGAGAATCTCGCTCTGGTGCGCGATGCCACAGAACGATTGTCCCGAAGGCCTGGCGGTACGCTCGGTTTCGAGGTGGCTCGAGACCTGGCCTGGGCCCACGAGAATCAGGACGGTCTCCTGCTGGCTATGAAGTCGTGGTGGGAGAGCTATCCCAAGGATGCCGCGTCGGTTTTTTCCTATGCGAGGGAGCTGGGCAATCAGGGGCTGTGGCGGGAGCAGAGAGAACTCCTCGAGAAGGCCGCAGACGAGATCCTCAGCCCTCAGATCTGGATGGACCATGCCCGCCTCCTGATTCCGTTCCCCGATCGGAGCGCCGAGGCCAGAGCCTGGATTCTGAGAGCGCAGACGCTCTATGGTCCCAGGGCAGCTCCCTGGGCTGTGCTCTCGGATCTCCTCAGGCAGGATCCGGACAAGTGGGATTGGGCCTCTCGCTGTCTGTCCATTGCAGTGACGATGGAAGAGGAGAACGAGCTTCTTGCCTGGAAGCACCACGAGTTCCTTCTGAGTCTGGGGCAGCGGACAGAGGCCTTCCGGTTCTTGGAGAAGAGGGTCGAGCGACTTGGGAAGAAGAGCCCGGATCCTGCCGTGACCCTGGCCAAAGCCCTAGCAGGGGAGAGAAGAAAGGTCGAGGCCCTGGAAGTCCTGGATCGGGCTCTCGAGAGGCATGACAGCCCCTGGCTGCGCGAGAACCACTTGCGCCTGCTGCTCGAACTCGGCAGACGGCGACCCTTCGAGGAAGGGTTGCGGGTCGCCCGGGATCGACTGCTCCCCTCGGTCTGGTGGCGGCTCTCCGTCCGGGCGGCTGACTACTTCGAACCGATTCAGGTCAAGATGGAACGTCTCACGGAAGCGATCAGAGTTCAGCCTCTGGATGTGGATTTCCGCTCTGAGCTTCTGGACTGCGTCGAGGCGCAGAGTGGCAAGGAGGCTGCCCTCCGCATGACGCGTGAGCTGTTGGACGAGTTTCCCAAACGTTCCAGTATGCAGAGGCTCGCTTTCCAATCGCTGGAGAGGTTCGGGGCCCACGAAGAGGCCGAGTCGCTGCTGCGAAAGATGATCCAGCAGAATCCGGAAGAGGTCTGGCTCCAGGGAATGCTGGGTCGTTTCCTCCATGAGCGTGGTCGCTACGAGGAGGCCTTCTCGATCGTGGCTCCCCTGGTGGAGAAGCGCCCTGCATCCATCGATTTCTGCACGGATCATGCCAGCATCCTCAAGAGGATGGGGAGGTCGGGCCCTGCCCGGGAGGAGTTCCACCGGGCCTTGGATCTCCAGTTGGATCAGGGCTGGCTCATCGCGGAGATCCTGGGCTGCTGTGATTCCCTGGAGGAGGTCCGAGATTCTCTGGCGCGGATTGCAGCCCGGATTCGAGAGCAGAGTGTTGGCCCTTGGTTCCTGGAGGTGTTTCGGCCGGCTGCTCTGCGAGCCTGGAGCGAAGAAGAGTATGAAGAATTCCTGAACGATCTCGTGTCTCGTCAGCCTGACCTGCCAGCACCGTCTCTCGCCCTGGTGGAGCACATGCTCGCCGCCGGGAAGATCGAGGAAGCACTCTCACGGACCCGATCACTCCTGCAGAATCACCCGTACTGGGCAAGGCTCCATCATCTGAGTTGCGAGATCCTCTTCAAGCAAGGCAGGGAATCCGATGCGGTGGAGGCTCTGCAGAAACTCGTACAGGAGATGCCGTGGTATGGACCGGCTTGGAGGGATCTCGGGAGTCACTTCGAGGATAAGGGCGAAGCGGATCGTGCCCTGGAGACCTGGCGCAAGGGTCTCGAATACGTCCCGGGCTATGCGGCTCTGCATGGCTTCGTTGGATCCCTGCTGAAGGCGAAAGGAGATACGAAGGGGGCTCTGCAGTCCTTGCGCCGGGCCATGGATCTGGATGACGGCTACCAGTGGGCATGGCAGGCGTGGTTGGAGGACCACATCGAAGAGGGGCGTGCCGAGGAGGCCTTGCCGGTCCTGGAGGAACGGCTTCGACGGCTGCCGCACGCGGCGCTCGCCTACGAGGACGTGAGCCGCTGTCTCAGTGCCTTGGGCGAACACGAGCGGAGTCTGGAGCTGGGGCGCAAGGCTCTGGACATGGAGCCACAGTTGGAGGACACACGCTTCCGGCTCTGCGACCAGCTCTTCGGGCTTCGGCGCTACGACGAGGTTCGAGAGCTCTTGGATCGATCGGAGGAGCTTCTCGGCAAGGACTTTCGTATCGGCTATTCGCGTTGCCGTCTCCTGCGGGAACAGGGTCAGCATGAGGCTGCATTGGCCACTCTCCGCACTCTTCTGGAAGAAGACCATCCCGAGGCGGATTGGGGCTGGGAGCGCTGGCTCTCCTGGGCTGAAGAGTATGGAGAGAATGGGCAGATCGTGGAGCTCGGTCTTCATCCTCCCGAGGTCCTGGAGAAGCACTCCGTTTTCCATGGCTTCGTTGCCGATGCGGCTCTGTCCATGGGGAAGCAGGAGCTCGCCCAGCAGGCCTTGTCGCGTGCCCTGGAGCTGAATCCCGACTACGCCTGGGCCCGCAATTGTCTGGCTTCACTCTTGATGGAAGCCGGCAGAAAGCGTGAAGCCTGGCGGCTCTTCAAGGACAGGGAGCCTTCGGACATCGCCAGCGAGCAGGCCAGCCTGCTGGCGGCTCGCTGTGCCCTGGCCATGGCGAAGAAGAAGGAGTCCTTCGAGATCCTCATGGAAGGTTGGAGATCCGAGGAAATCAGCGGCCAACAGGCATGGCAGCTGATGAAGTTTGCCAGTGAGGAGCTTGGCAAGAAGCCCGATCGGATCCTGGCGGCCTATCGGGACAGCTTGCCGGCCGAGAAGCCGCCTCCTCATCTTCTGGCCAACGAGATCCTCATTCTTGCGAGCATGGCCAAGAACCAGGAGTTGCTGAGGATTCTCGAGGGGGCCTTGGATCGGCTGCCGCCTGCTGTGTTGGGCCCCCTGCTTGAGAATCTCGATTGCTTCCTGGTTTCCAAGGAGGTGGCAGCGCTCATCCACGAGAAGGTCACCCTGCCGGTTACGGATGGGGGATTGTGGGGACAGATCGGCTTGCTCCTCGTGAGGGAGGATCTCTTCGAAGAGGCTGTGGAATTCCTGCAACCGGACTACCAACGTCCCGAAGCCCAAGGCTGCATGTTGGCCAACCTCTCCTACGCCTTGTTGCGTCTGGAGCGCATCGAGGAGATGGCGGAGGTGAGCCGCTTCGCAACGACGCTCCCTGTGGATCATGCTCGCGGATGGCACCAGGTGTTCCTGGCCTTCGAACGCTACGAGGCCGGAGACTTCGCTTCCTGCCTAGAGCTGGCCCAGATCGCGGATCACGACGCGGGCTTCCCGACTGTCAATGGAGCCATCCTGCTCGCTCTGTCCGACCTTGCCGAGGCTCCCTCGGGTCGGGTGCGAAGACGCATCCTGGCCCAACACATGCCCGGCATCCTCGCGAGGCTCGAGAAGTCGCGGGGAGCGGATGGCGCACGCGGTGAACGCGAGTTCGAGCGCCGC
>JAJRTL010000368.1 GCA_024278315.1 Planctomycetota bacterium
GGACCTGCTCGGTGAGTGGGCGGCCTGCTTCGAAGCCGAGGGCGTTGCTGGCTGCAGGCAAGGCTGGATCGGGACTCTGGGTTCCGGTCAGGTCCCTGGGATCGAGCTGACCATCGAGACTCAGCAGAGCGCCGCGACGCACGGCGTTGCGCAGCTCACGCAGGTTGCCCTTCCACTGTTGGACGATGAGGGCTTCCTCGGTCTGTGGCGGCATGGCGAGACCTTCACGATCCAGCTCCTCACCAACCTCGGCGAGGAAGATCCGGGCGAAGTGGAGGATGTCCTCGGGACGCTCGCGGAGCGGAGGGATGCGCAGGACCAGTTCGGCCACGCGGTGGTAGAGGTCGAGGCGGAAGTCCTCACGAGCGACCTTGCGCTCGAGGTCCTCGTTGGTCGCGACGATCAGCCGCACATCGAAGCTCTCGGGCCTGTCGGCGCCGAGGGGAAGGACCTCACGCTCCTGCAAGGCGCGGAGCAGCTTGGACTGGAGACCGAGCGAGAGATTGCCGAGCTCGTCCAGGAACAGGGTGCCACCGTCGGCTTCGCGGAAGAGACCCTCGCGGTCCTTGTCGGCACCGGTGAAGGCGCCCTTGCGGTGACCGAAGAGCAGGCTCTCCATGAGTTGTTCGGGAAGAGCACCGCAGTCGACCGCGACGAAGGCTTGTTCGCTGCGAGGGGAGAGCTCGTGGATCGTGCGTGCCAGGACCTCCTTGCCCGTGCCGGATTCGCCCTGGATCAGGATGGCGATCCCCGGTGTGTGGGCTACGAGGCGGGCACGGTCCAGGAGCTTGAGCGCGGCCGGACTCGTGCCGAAGTGCGTCTCTGCCACCGGACCACCCGAGCGCAGGCGCTTGACTTCCTCGCGGAGAGCGACCGTTTCCAGCGCGCGTTGGACCAGGCGTAGGAGGCGCTCGTTGTCGAAGGGCTTGGTCAAGAAATCGTACGCGCCGATCTTCATGGCTTCGACCGCGGTCGCGACGTCTTCCACTGCCGAGATCAGGATCATCGGAAGCTGCGGATCGATGGCGCGCAGCTCCTTCATCAGATCGACCCCGGAGCGTCCCGGCATGCGCACATCCGAGATGACGACCTGCGGTGCTTCGTTGGCATAGAGCTCGAGTGCTTGCTCGGCGTCGCAGGCTTCGATGACCTCGAGCCCCTGCTTCTTCAGGTAACGTGAGACGAGCCAGCGCAGGTCCTCCTCGTCGTCCACGAGGAGGATGCGTTCACGAGAATGCTGATGGACGGCTTCAGCCATGATGAACAGGTGGGTGATCTGGAACGGTGTCAGGGGCGATGGTCGTCGATGGCGCGGAGCCCGTTTCGGGCACACGTAGAGATGGGCTCTGTTGGGACGAAGATCCGGTCTCGACAGGATCGGAATCGAGGTTGTTGGCCCGGCTGCATCCCGGCAGGCACATCTCCGCGCGGGTGCCCATGCGTTCGCGATTGCCCAGGCTGAAGGTCCCTCCATGCTCGGTCAGGATCTTCTCGCAGATGCTGAGGCCGAGGCCTGTGCCATCGACCTTGGTCGTGAAGAAGGGTGTGCCGAGCTTGGACTCGATCTCCGTGGGTATGCCGGTTCCGAGATCGTCGATGAGGATGCGGCAGCTGCCGGTCTGGCGGTTCTGGAGTTCGAACACCATGCGGATGGCGCCCATGTGTGGACCTGCCTGGATCGCGTTGCGGAGAAGGTTGATGAGGACCTGGAGCAGAAGGTCATCGTCCCCGTAGAAGCGGCGCGAGTCGGAGGCGCCTTCGATCTCGATTTCGACGCGAGCCTTGCGTGCGTCGATGAGGACGAGGTCCCTGGCCTTCTCCATGAGGTCCCTGGAGGAGTGGAGGGTGGGCTTGTAGGGATGGTCGCGGCCGAGTTCCAGCAAGCCCGTGATGTTGCGGTTGGCCTTGCCGATGGCGCGGTGGAGGACGCGGTGGCAACGCCGACGCTCTTCTTCATCGAGATCGGGTTCCTCGAGGGCGTTCAGCGCGGATTCGACGATGGCCAATGGGTTCTTGAGTTCATGGGCCAGGCCAGCGGCCAATTCTCCCAGCGTGGCCAGGGCGTCCTGTCGTTCCATGAGGCCACGCGCACGCTCCAGCGTGCGACTCTGCGCGCGATGCTCGGCCTCGACTTCCGCCAGGTGTGCCTGCAGCAATCGTTGGCTCTCGAGGATTTCGGGCACCCAGAGCACGATGCCGTAGGCAATGAGTGCGAGACCCAGGAGGAAGCCTGCGCCCTGGTCCAGATTGAAGGCGAGGAGCTGGAGCAGGCTCGAATCGGATCGCCGCAGAAGGACACCTAGAAAGCTGCTCGCGAAGAGGAGGAAGAAGCCCGTCTCGAGCATGCGGAAGGCTTCGGAGCGGAGCCCGGGCTCGGTGCGTCCCAGGGCGACGAAGAACACCGAGAGTCCCAGGAAGAACAGGGGGCGGACGTAGGTCTCGATCGTGGGGTTGGTCGAGAAGAAGCTGAATCCGATCACCGAGAGGGTGATCCAGAGCACGACCAGCAGCGGGCCGTGACTCTGGGGTCTGTCCACGGGGACGGGGGGGGGCGGGGCGGATTCTCGCATGTCCCTCTTTTCGACCAAGTGAGGGATGAATCTTGCGGTAACGAGGGGTAAACCCGGTGCTTTGAATGGCCCCCTTCCGCAATCCAGCAGTCCAGCAAGCATGAGCCCCGAATCCACAGGCCCGTATCCCGATCGCCAGGTCTTCGATCTGATTGCCCAGGAGGACCAGCGGCAGGCTGAGTGCCTGACCCTGATCGCCAGCGAGAACCACTGTTCTCCGGCCGTCCGAGCGGCGATGGGGAGCCTGCTCACTGACAAGTATGCCGAGGGATACCCGGGGCGTCGCTACTACGGGGGTTGTGAAGTCGCAGACCAGATCGAAGATCTCGCCATCTCGCGGGCGAAGGAACTCTTCGGCGCGGAGCATGCCAATGTGCAGGCTCACTCGGGCACGCAGGCCAATCTCGGCGCCTACCTCTCGGTCATGGCACCTGGCGATCGACTGCTCGGCATGGCACTCAATGCCGGCGGCCACCTGAGTCATGGGTTCTCGCGCAGTCACTCTGGGATCCTGTTCGAGCCGACGCGATACGGAATTGATGAAGGGACGGGACTGATCGACTATGACGAAGTGGAGCGTCTGGCCAAGGAGCGGCGCCCACGGATGGTCGTGGCTGGATTCAGTAGCTATCCGCGCCTGCTGGACTGGAAGCGCATGCGGGCGATCGCGGACGAGGTCGGGGCCTTCTTCCTGGCTGATATCGCGCATCCGGCTGGCCTCATCGCGGCTGGTGTCATCGACAGCCCCGTGGGGATTGCGGACTTCGTAACGATGACCACCCACAAGACCCTGCGTGGTCCTCGGGGCGGGATGATCCTCTGCAAGGAGGAGTTCGCCAAGAAGCTGGATAGCTCGGTCTTCCCGGGGGGGCAGGGAGGTCCCTTCCTCCATGTCATCGCCGCCAAGGCCGTGGCTTTCGGCGAGGCGCTGCAGCCGGGCTTCAAAGTCTATGGCCAGCAAGTCCTCGAGAATGCTCGCGTCCTTGCCGAGGCGCTCCTGGGACATGGCTTTGAGATCGTCACCGGTGGCACCGACAACCACCTCGTCATGGTGGATCTCCGGCCCAAGGGACTGAGCGGCAAGCAGGCCGAGGCCCTTTGCCTGCGTGCCGGCCTCGTCGTCAACAAGAACCTCATTCCCGGCGACCCCAAGAAGGCCATGGAGACCAGTGGGCTCCGCCTCGGAACGGCTGCGCCCACGACGCGTGGCATGGGACCCGAGGGGATGACCGAGATCGCCGGCCTCCTGGACCGGCTGATCACGGGGGGAGAATCGGAGATGGCGGTTGTAGGAGCTCGTATTCGCGAGCTGGCCGCGGCCCACCCGCTGCCGCAGTAGCCGACTCGACCCGAACGATTCATGACCTCGATGCGTCTGACTCAAGGAGGGAGCGGGCAGCTGTCGATGAATGGGCCATGATATCGACGCATGCGATGCTCTTGGTTTGTCTTGCGGCCGGGCTCTGGCAGGGTCGCCAGGCTCCCGGACTCCTGGTGGAGATCCGGAGTGGTTTTGGTACCGAAAAGGTCGGTTTCGAGGAGCTGGGCTTGGGAAGCGGAGGGCTCCTGCCGCGCAAGGAATGGGCGGCTGAGCCCAACCGCACCGGTGCCGCGGAGATCGTGACGCGGGGCGGGGCGCGCATCCGTTTCGTAAGCAGTCCGATCCAGGTGATCCTCCCCGATGGAAAGCGTCTGGGTATCGACAACGAAGGACGGTTCGTCGGGCAGAGAGGGACCTTGAGTCTGATCCCCATGGGTGATCTCAACCTGAGGCTCGGGGATGGCAGCGAGATCCGGATGCAGCCTGGCGACAAGAAGAACGGGCCCCGTGAGCTGACCCTGATCGACCAGGGCGAGGAGTATCTCCTCAAGAGAAGGCGCGCGATCCTCAGGGGAAGTAGGCGCGCGAGAAAGAGTCGGGGTCTACGTTTCTATCTCTGTGGAGAGGGCAATGTGATTGCGTCGCTCAGCGACTTCGGGACCTTTCTCTATGTGCAGCCCATCGTCATGCGAGGTGCCGGATTCGAGCCTCGCATGATCGTACTGGGGGACCTGCTCGTGCATGGCGCCGAGAGGATCTATGACAAGAGTCCAAGGCGCAGCGCGCAGTTCCCGCTCGCACGTCAGCAGGCCCGTGCCGTTGCAGATTGGTTGAAGGAGGAGATGCCCATCGACAAGCGGAGGATCAAGCGCATGCGCATTCCCCGCGGTCTGGCCATGATCCTGGGAGTTGGCGATCAGGGGCGTCTCCGAATCGAACGTCACGGTCCCGAGAAGCTGCAGTCCCTGCACTTGAGCCTGTATCTCGCCCCTGACGTCGAGGCCACGTTCGAGTACCAGACCTTCGCTCGTGGGAGTTTCGTCCAACGGGTACAAGCCAAGCGTTTCCAGACCCGTTCGCGGTACCAGGGCAAGGCCATCCCACTCTTCCGCAATCAGAACTCGGATATCTACGTCTGGCCCGGTCCGCTCTCCAGCGTTGCGCAGCATCGGCTGGCGCTCCAGAGTCTGGCCCCATGGCTGATCAAGAAAGCCGAGGCCAGGCCCATCGAAGCAGGATCCCGCCGCCGTTGACCCGGATTCTTCATGAGATCGTCGCGTCGAGGCCATGAATCGTCCGGGTTAGACCCTTGGCAGAAGCCCGATCCTCATCTGCTCTGTTGACTGGGGCTCTGCCGGGGTAGGCTCCTGGCATGGAGCAGGATGATGACACGCCCAGAATCTCACTGGGCAAGCTGGTGGGAAAGATCAAGGACCAGCCACTGCAGGAGAAGCTCCTCTTCTACAGCCAGGTCGTGATGGTTGGATCGTCGACCCTGCCATGGGTTCGCGGACATGCCGGCGTGAGCGAGTTCAACGCTTGGCAACTCGGTTGGCATCAAGCTCTCGGCATGCTCGTGCCGACGATCGGCCTGGCAATCCAGCTGGCTGTACTCAGCGGTCTGCGCCGAGGAGATGCCTGGTCCTGGTTGACCTGGTATCGGTTCGCCTTCCTGGGTCTTGCGACCGTACTCGTCTACGACATGTTCGCTCTCCCCATGAAAGGCTTCGGCTATTGGCTTTGTGCGATGGGCTTCTGTATCCAGACCTACGCCTTGTTCCCCCTGCTGGATGCTCACGGACTTCTGCCCTTCCATGATCGGGATTGAATCTCCTCGGGTTCCCACCAGCGGCACGTGACGAATGGGTCCATGGGAACGGATGTTGGCTCTTCTCTCTTTGCCTTCATCGATGGGTGCACTGAACACGAGCGATCCTGGTTCGGTTGCCAGGGCGGATGGGCAAGAGTAAGGTCGTAACCCGTTTGTATGGAGAGACAAAGGTCACCTCCGCCTCTCCTTCCCACCCCCTGTCCACTGGAGTCCATCGTGAGCGCGCAGAGTGTCCAGCCGCCGTCGGGCGAAGCTCGAGAGGTACGCATCGGTCAAGTGCTCGCCATTCTCTGGCGTGGTCGCTGGCTCATCGCATCGAGTGTATTCCTTGCGCTTGCTTTGGGGCTGGGGTTCGTGATTCGCCGAGGGACAATCTGGAGAGCGAGTTCGAGGCTGCAGGTCGAGAGCACGGCACCCGGTGGTGCGACTGTCGAGAGCCTTCTGCTCGCCGCAGGTGGCAAGAACTACGTCCACACACAGGGGGAGGTGCTGCGATCGGGCAAGGTGCTGGGAGCCGCTCTCCAGAAGGATACGTTGCGAGACAACCCCATCTTCGACGAAGTCGAGAGTCGCCAGGCCTGGCTCAAGAAGAAACTCAAGGTGTCTGTCGGGCGCAAGGACGACATCATCACCGTCAGTCTCGATTCCAAGCTCAAGGAGGATGCTTGTGAGATCGTGAATGGCGTCGTGGACGCCTACATGGACTTCCACAGCAGCCAGAACAAGAGCAAGGCGGAAAACATCGTCGATCGTCTGGCAGCCAGGCTCGATGGGCTCCAGGCCGAGAGGGAGAGACTCTCCCGTGAGCGCAAGTCGTTCATCGATGACAATGCGGACTTCTCGGTCCATGGCCAGAACCTGGTCATGGCGAATCGCCTTCGCGAGCTCCAGACGGCATTGCTGCGGGATGAGGATGAGGAGGAACGGGCTCGGATCGCATACAAGGAAGGTGTCAGTCTCGCCAAGGATCCGGAACGACTGAGGGAGATCCTACAGCTGAGGGGTGGTGTGGGGCTGAATGTCGTGACGACCCGGATCAAGAGCGAACTGCGCAAGCAGATCTGGGAAGTCGACAATCGTCGCAATGTATTGCTGGCCCAAGTGACCCAGAATCATCCGAGTGTGCGTACGCTGGACACGAAGATTCGAGGTCTGGAAGCACAGATCGAAGAGATCGAAGCGCGAAACAGGGCTCTCGTGGATGGGTATGTGACCAGCCTCGAGTCCGCCTGGAAGTCCACCAAGGAGACGGCTCGCTCCCGTCGGGAGAAACTCGCCGTGGCAGAGAGGAAATACCATAGCCTCGAACTCAAGCGCTTGGAATACGACATGCTGGAGGACAAGTGGACGACCAATTCCAAGCTTGTCGCTGCACTCACCGAGAGCGTTGGACGCTTCACGCTGTCGGATCTCCAGGGCGGAGCCGGTAGTCATCCTCTCAACATCAACATCATCGATATCGCGTCGCCGCGCAGCGTTACGGTCGCGAGCTCACGCGCAATGACCCTCGCGGTGTTCTTGGTCCTCGGTCTCTTGCTGGGGCTGGGGTTGGCATGGAGCCGTGCCGTCTTCGACACCCGGCTTCGGACTGTCGAGGACGTGTCCGAAGGGTTGGAGCTGACCCTGTTGGGTACGATGCCTCGCATCAGCATCGGAGAGGATGAACGTGCACTCGTGATGTGGGACGATCACGAGGCGATGGCTGAATCTGCGCGTTCCTTGCGTACGGCGGTCTACTTCGGTCTACCCAAGGGTGAGGGACGTTGCGTCCACATCACCTCGCCCGAATCTGGTGATGGTAAGAGCATGATTGCCAGCAATCTGGCGATCGCCATGGCGCAGGCCGGCCAACGTACCGTCCTCGTCGACGCCGATCTCCGGCGCCCCAAGCAGGCTATGCTCTTCGCCCTGGACGCGAAGCCGGGGCTCGCAACCGTCCTGGCCAGTGGGCAACGTGTCGAGGAACTCATCCAGAACACGAGTATCGAGAAGCTCGATGTGCTCACCAGTGGCCCCATACCTGCCAATCCCGCCGAGATCCTCAACAGCGACTCTTTCGGGGAGTTGTTGGAACAGCTGCGGCAGCAGTATGACCGGGTCATCGTGGATTCACCGCCGGTGCTACCGGTGGCCGATGCCCGCATCATCTCCACC
>JAJRTL010000369.1 GCA_024278315.1 Planctomycetota bacterium
CACAGAGAAACAACAAGACGATCTCTGTGTTCCTCTGTGCTCTCCGTGAGGTTCCTCTTGATCACCAAGTCTCCTCAGTCTCCCTGTATCTTGCGGAGAGGAGCACCCTTCTTGACTCATTTGTCCACTGCTTGTCGGGTCAAGTGCTCTAGCTGCCTCCACCTTGGGTGCTAGATCAGAACGAGAGCCCTCAGGTCCTCAGTTCTTCCGCAGGATGGGCAGTGCCATCTCGAAGCTTGGGGTAGTGAGCTCATGGGGTCTGCCGCGATATGCTGCTGACGTCGCGGTTGAGATGCCTTGTGGGCGATGATGCTCTCTTCTGTCTGCATGTCAGGATCGGAGTCGTCAAGCATGATCGTTGACCTCTCCGCCTGCTGCTTGTATCCCTGAGTGTTGGATTCGTCAGGAGGATGCGTTGAAGTTTCGGGACTACTACAAGGTGTTGGGTGTCGAGCGCGGTGCCAGCGCCGAGGACATCAAGAAGTCCTATCGGAAGCTCGCCATGAAGTGGCATCCGGATCGCCATCAGGGCGACGCGAAGGAGAAGGCGGAGGAGCAGTTCAAGGGCATCAGTGAGGCCTATGAGGTGCTCAAGGATCCCCAGACGCGAGCCAAGTACGACAAGTTCGGTGAGCACTGGAAAGAGGGGCAGGACTTCAGGCCACCACCTGGCGAGCAGACCATGGGCAGGGAGGAGTTCGAGCGGTCCTTCGGTGGGGGGTTCTCCGACTTCTTCTCGGAGATGTTCGGGCGGCAGTATGGTGAGCACTTCCAGGGCGGCAGTTCCCAGCATGCCCGGTACAGCTACCGTGGGGCCGATGTCCGTGCCGAGATGAGGCTCTCGCTTTCGGACGCTATCCGGGGCGGCAAGAGCAGCTTTACCCTCCCTGTGACCATCCCCTGTCCCCGCTGTGGTGGCGTGGGCTACATCGGAGAGCATGTCTGTCCCGTTTGCGTGGGCGTCGGGTCGGTGCAGGAGCGAAAGACCATCGACCTCAAGATCCCCGAAGACATCCACGAGGGGCAGACGCTGCGGCTGCGCGGCCTCGGACAACCCGGTGGCCAAGGCGGTGAGCCGGGTGACCTGCACCTGGTCCTTCATCTCGAGGACGATGCGATCTTCCGTCGACGCGGTGATTCGATCGAGGGCGATCTGCCCATCGCGCCCTGGGAAGCAGTCGATGGGACCAAGGCTCTCGTGCGCACGGCCCGTGGTGAAGTCGAGGTCAAGATTCCAGCAGGCAGCCAGTCGGGCTCGCGTCTGCGGCTGCGCGCGCAAGGTCTCAGCGATGGCAAGGGCCGGTATGGGGACTTCTACGTCGTCGTCCGGATTGCGATGCCTGACTCCCTTACGGCGAGGCAGAAGGAGTTGATCCGGGAGGCGGGCAAGGCCGGGCCCGCATGCCCAAAGGGCGGTCTTCGCCAGGGGGGGGCTTCATGAGCGCTGAACAAGGAAAGGCCCTCATCGAGGGGCAGCTCTACCTGACTCTCGAACTGGTAGCAGAGTGCTATGAGGTCCAGGTCAGCTGGTTGACGGAGGTCTATGAGCTGGGCCTTCTCGGCCATGGAGAGCGCATCGAGAGCCGGATCGCCATCCCGGTGATCCGACTCGATCGCGTGGCGCGCGTCATCCGCATGCACTTCCACTACGGCCAAGAACTGACCAGTCTGGAGCCGCTCCTCGAAGCGGAGGAGCGCGACAGCCTTTGACTTCGAGGTCTACGACGGATTGGTTCCGTCATCGTGTGTGCCATGCGCTGGTGCCGGAGGGTCTTCATGGGAGCCATGTTCATTCTGTATGTCGCCGATCAGGATCGAAGCGAGGCCTTCTATGCCAAGGCCTTGCAGCAAGGACCGAGCTTGAGCGTTCCTGGGATGACGGAGTTCGATCTGGGGGGTGGGGCGACACTTGGCCTCATGCCATCGAAGGGCATCAGACGTTTGTTGGGGGACGTGCTCCCTGACCCGGAGAAGGCCACCGGAATCCCTCGTGCCGAGTTGTACCTGCGCGTCGAGGATGCCGAACGACAACATCGATGGGCTTTGGATGCCGGTGCCGTGGAGTTGAGTCCGCTGGCCGATCGGGATTGGGGGGATCGGGCTGCCTACAGCATGGATCCTGATGGCCACGTCCTCGTCTTTGCGGAGCCTCTTCCGCGCACTTGATCGGGTGTGGCCTCCAGCGCCCGGCTGCACTGGCACCACCTGAGGTGCTCAATCCTGTTTTCTTTCGTCCTCTTCGCGGAACCAGTTCTCGAACTCGCGTTCGACCTCGTCGATGTCGCTGCTCTTGGGCATGGCCACACCCTGTGAGACGGGCTCCTGCCGGACTCGTTGTCGGGGGCGGCTTTGGCGGAGACGTCGGATGTGTCGCGGCAGCCACCAGATCAGGGCTGCCGCTGCGCCCAGGCTCGCGATGAAGATCCAGAAGAGGCGGTAGGAGGGGCGGATGAGGTCGATGGAGTCCGAGATCACGAACTGTCTCTCGGGAGGCAGAAGGGCTTTGACTCTCGCGGCGAACGCGTTCGGATCCAGCTCCGCGACGGTCCTGCGCAGGTCGGGTGCGCGGTCGGGGCCGAGAAGGGCCCAGGTGAGCTCGGTACAGCGCAGGAGGCTTTGTGCGCTCGAGACGCTGAGCGAACCCAGGACGGAGAGGCGCGCCCGCTTGTAGTTCTCCGCGCTGACGGAGGATAGATCCGCGAAGGCCAGCTCGGTTCCCTCCAGGACCGAGGGCAGGTTGTTCCGTTCGCCCACATCGATCCGGCAGTCGAACCGCCAGATGGCATCTCGGATCACGAGCCTGGCGGCGGGTGCGTAGGCCAGGCCGCGCTTGCTGCGGATTTCATCGAAGATGGCGTCATCGAGAAGCGTCTTGGCGACGAGGAGCGTCGCCAGGTCCTGGGGGCCTGTAGGTTCGATGAGGTATCCCGTGATGACGAACCCGCGTCGATCGCTCGCCGGCCTCATGCCGGTTTGCATGCGGCTGCGCCCGAAGCGCGGATGCAAGGCTTGCAGGGTGCGTGTGCCGCTGCCTTGGCTCATGCCGGCAAGCTGCGTCTGGATGCGCGTCGTGCATTCCTGACTCGGGACCTGTCCCGAGAAGGCCACGACGAGGTTGTCGAGCTTGTAGTGGCGCTGATACCAGGCTTGGAGCTTGGGCAGATCGACGCTCCCGACGCTGCTCTCGGAGCCGGCGATGCTGCGGCCGAGTGGGTGGTCTCCGTACAGGAGCGCCTCGAAGGTCGGCGCCTTGCCATGCGCATGGCGGGTCTGGATCTCTTCGATGACGATGCCGCGTTCGCGGTCGACCTCCTTCGGGGCGAAGCCTGGCTGGGCGAGTTGCTCGGTCAGCCAGTCCACCGCATAGCGCCAGTCGCGGACCGGGACCGAGACCCAGTAGGCCGTCCAATCCTCCGTGGTCTGGCCGTTGGATTGACCACCACGCCTACGGAGACCCTGGATGAGTTCCTTCTCACTCCGCGTCTGCGTGCTGAGAAAGAGGCAATGCTCCAGGAAGTGGCTGATGCCCGCCTCGGTGCGATCCTCGTCGCGGGAGCCGACTCCGACCAGGACGAGCAGGTGAAAGCTGCCTTCCTCCGCGCTCGGAAAGTCCCAGACTCTCAGCCCGGTGTCTGAATCCCGTGTTTCTCCGGGCCACCCCGGCATGGCCTGGGCCAAGAGGGGGCAGGTGGAGAGGGTGAGGATCAGGATGAGGAGCCAGGGTCGCACAGTAATCTCCAATATCTCCAGCCGGGGCGAGGCGTCAATGGGAGGGCGTATCTTCCCACTACCTCCAGGTGGCGCCAGGCCCCGTCGCCAGTGCAGGTCCCCCGGCGCGGAGGGTCAGGGAGCCCACAGGGTTTACGCACAAGGGGTAGCCCTGGATTCCCTTCCCTTTCATTGAACAGCGGCCCCTCCCTGCTAGATTGCTTGCCCTGGTCGACTCTCCGGGATTTCCGGAGCGCTTCCCAGCCTGAAAGCGGATGTACTACGACTTCCTCAATGTCGCCGTGTTGGCTCTGGGGGGTCTCGGGTTCGTGTATGTGAACCTGCTGATCTTCTCCCTGATCCGGCCCAACAAGCCCTCGAAGCTCAAGCTCTCGACCTACGAATGTGGGATGGAGGCCTTTGGAAGCTCATGGGTGCGCTTCGACATGCGCTTCTACAGCGTGGCGCTGATCTTCTTGATCTTCGATCTCGAAATCGCCTTCCTCTTCCCCTGGTCCGTGGCCTTCCGGGACCTGGGGATGATCGCCCGGGTCGAGGGTCTGATTTTCATCCTAATCCTTTTTGTGGGCCTGATTTACGTCTGGGTGCGCGGGGATCTGGACTGGGTCAAGAGCTTCTCTCAGGGGCGCGCCATCCGCTTGGGGCCGACGGCAGAAGAGGAGGCCATGCTGCTGCGGATGCAGGTCGAGCAGGCCTTGTCCGAGGCTTCTGCCCTCAGGACGGTAGAAGAGGGTGAGAGCTCAACCGAAGCGACCGTGTAAGGCGGGGGATCCGAAGACGCTGACGCCAAGAAGGCGGGTGAGACTGATGACGCCTGAATCCCTGTTCCATTTCAAAGCTGGAGCCTGATCCCACATGGGCATCCTCGAAAACTCGCTGGAAGAGAACGTCCTGACGACTTCGGTCGACCGTCTCGCCAACTGGGCGCGCCGTTCCTCCGTGTGGCCCATGACCTTTGGTCTGGCCTGCTGCGCGATCGAGATGATGGCCGTGGGCTGCGCTCACCACGATCTGGACCGTTTCGGTGCAGGAGCCTTCCGGGCCACGCCAAGGCAGTGCGACCTGATGATCATTGCGGGCACGGTGACCTACAAGATGGCCGAGTCCATCCAGCGACTCTGGGAACAGATGCCGGATCCCAAGTACGCCCTGGCCATGGGAGCCTGCGCGACCGGTGGCGGCCCCTACTACAAGTACGGTTACCACGTCGTGAAGGGTGTGGACCGCATCATTCCCGTGGACATCTATCTCCCCGGATGCCCGCCACGGCCTGAGGCCCTGATGGACGCCATCATGGCTCTCCAGGCCAAGATCGATCGGGACAGGGTGATTCGCAAGCGGCCCGGTCAAGTGCTCGAGGCCTAGGACATGAACTTCGACGAGATCGCCGACCGCATCGAAGAACTCCACCAGGGTGCCGTGCAGGCCCGTGTCGGGGAGCCCGCCAAGGATCCCTACCTGCGCATCTCATCGGAGTCCTTGGTCGAGGTGATGCGGACCCTGCACGCCGACCGCGATCTGGCCTTCGAGCTTCTGATCTCGGTCACCGGCATGGATTGGTCGACCTGGACGCCCAAGATGCCACGCGTCAAGAAGGGCGATGAGCCTCTGCCCGAGCCGGAGTCGCCGGTTTCCCGCTATGAAGTGGTCTATCACCTCTTGAGCGTGAGCCAGAACCATCGCCTCGTGATCAAGGTGGCCTGCGCCGACGACGAGCGGCCGGCCCAGCCTACCCTCACCGGAATCTATCCAGCCGCCGATTGGCTCGAGCGGGAGACCTGGGATCTCATGGGCATCGATTTCCAGGGGCACCCCGACCTGCGGCGCATTCTTTGCGCCGAGGACTGGGTCGGCCATCCGCTGCGGAAAGACTACGAGTTCCCCACGGAGTACCACGGCATCAGCGCCGAGTAAGGAGACAGGACGATAGCATGAGTCAGCTCCAGGAAATGGAGAAGCGCCTGGCAGACGGGCAGCGCGAATACGTGCTGGACGTCAAGACGCAGGACATGGAGATCAACATGGGGCCGCAGCATCCGGCGACCCATGGTGTGCTTCGCGTTGTCCTGACGGCTGACGGCGAGGTCCTGACTTCGGCGACGCCCTATGTGGGCTACATTCATCGCTGCGCTGAGAAGATCGGTGAGTCGGTCGACTACAAGATGTTCTTGCCCTACACCGACCGCTACGACTACCTCGCGGCCATGAACAACAACGTCGGCTACTGCCTGGCCGTCGAGAAAGCCGGAGGGATCGAGGTCCCTCCGCGGGCCACCTGGCTGCGCATGATCATCTGCGAACTCAATCGCATCGGTTCGCACCTCATCGCCTTCGGCACCTACGGTCTCGATCTGGGCGCGTTCACGCCCTTCCTCTATGGCTTCCGTGAGCGCGAGTGGGTGATGTCACTCTTCGAGAAGCTCTGTGGCGCGAGGCTGACCTACAGCTATGCCTACCCGGGTGGAGTCATCAATGACGCGCCCGAAGGTTGGCTGGACGAGTTGCTGCGCTTTTGCGATGTCTTTGACAAGAAATACCAGGAATACGATGCCCTGCTGACGCGCAACAAGATCTTCATCGAGCGCACCCGGAACGTCGGGATCGTCACCAAGGACCAGGCCTTGCGTTATGGCTGGACCGGCCCGAGCTTGCGGGCCTCAGGCGTGCGCTTCGACGTGCGCGAGTCGCAGCCCTACCTCTTCTACGACCAGATCTCCTTCGATGTGCCGATCGGTCGCGGCGAGATGGGGACCACCGGGGATTGTTGGGATCGCTACTACGTGCGCATGCTGGAGATGCTGCAATGCACACGCATGCTGCGACAATGCGTCGAGCGCATCCAGGCCGACACGACTCCGGGCGAGTTCTTGACCAAGCTCAAGAACTACAGAATCACGCCGGGCGAAGCCTACGTCGGTATCGACAACCCTCGCGGTGAACTCGGACACTACGTCGTCGCTGATGGCAAGGACGTTGCATACCGCATCAAGATCCGCGGCCCCTCCTTCTGCAACCTCAGCATCCTTCCGGAGATCCTTCCGGGAGCCATGCTCGCCGATGCCGTGGCCATCATCGGATCCATGGATATCGTTCTCGGGGAGGTGGATCGTTGATGTTGTCTCTGCTCGTAACCCTTGGGGCGGCGCAACAGGTCGGCTCCACTGTCGAGAATCCCGAGACGGGCATCCTCGAAGGAATCTTCGATGGTTGGTTCGGCGATACGTTTGGTCCCCTGGTGTCTGCGGTCTTGGGGCTCATCATCGTCCTGACTCTCTGTTCGCTCCTGCCGATGTTCTGGACATGGGCCGAGCGCAGGATCGCAGGCCGCATCCAGCAGCGCCCCGGCCCCAACCGGGTGGGTCCCTTCGGGCTGATCCAGGCCCTGGCGGACGGCATCAAGCTGATGTTCAAAGAGGACATCATCCCCACCCAGTCCAGTCGCTTCCTGTTCATGTTGGCGCCGGGCATCGTGCTGGCCGGGACCTTCGTCGCCTTCGGGATGTTGCCTCTCTCGCCGAGCGTCATCGTCGTCAACACTCATCTGGGCATCTACCTCATCACGGCCTTCCTCGCCTTGGATGCCATCGGCGTGATCATGGCTGGCTGGGCCTCCAACAACAAATGGTCGATCCTGGGCGCCATGCGCGAAGCCGCGCAGATGGTCAGTTATGAGATTCCGCTGGGCATCCTCTTCCTCATGGCCGGCGTGACCTACGGCAGCCTGAACCTCGTCGACATGGTCGCCGAGCAAGAAGGCGGGCTCTTCGGTATTGGCCAATGGATGCTCTTCCGCTTCCCGCCCTTCGGATTCATCGGCTTCCTGGTCTTCTACGTGGCCATCCTTGCCGAGGCCAAGCGCGCTCCCTTCGACCTGCCCGAGGCCGAGTCCGAACTCGTGAGCGGTTTCCATACCGAGTACTCCGGTATCCGCTTCTCGTTCTTCTTCCTGGCCGAGTATGCGGCCATGTTCCTGCTCTCGGGCGTCGCAGTCTGCATCTTCCTTGGCGGATGGAACCTCCCCTTCATCTCCGGGTCCTTCTGGCGTGATAACGGGATGTTCGGCGAGCTGCTTGCCGTCATCTCCATGCTTTTCAAGTCGTTCATCCTGGTCTTCGTCATGCTCTGGTTGCGTTGGACCCTTCCTCGCATCCGCGTCGACCAGGTCATGAGCTTCTGCTACAAGTACCTGACGCCTGCGGCTTTCGCTTGTCTTCTAGCCGCCGTGTTTTGGGCGGAGACCAAGGTGTAGACGATGGACGATCGCAATCGCCTCAAGACAAGCCCCTCGGTCGGCCGCTACATCCGGAACTTCTGGGACGGACTCAGCTCCACCCTGATCGGGATGAGCATCACCTTCCGGTATCTCTTCACCAAGACGGTGACCTACGAGTATCCCGAAGCCAAGATGCCTGTAGCTCCCCGCTACCGCGGCATCCACTATCTGGAGCAGGATCTTTGCATCGCTTGCCGAGCATGCGAGCGCGCTTGTCCGATCGACTGCATCGAGATCCGATTCGAGCGACATCCGGGTAGCGTCAACGAGTGGTTCGAGTTCTCGCTGGACTACAACAAGTGCATGTTCTGCGAGCTCTGTTGTCATCCCTGCCCCACGACCTGCATCCACATGGGGCGTGAGTACAGCCTGGTCAAGTACGACCGCGGCGACCTCGTCCACGACCTCATGACCTACACGGGACTGCGCGAACTGGACCACGTGGCCATCACGGAGGCTGAGGAAGAGAAGAAGCGCAAGGCCGAGGCTGCCGCGGCCAAGAAGAAGGCGGCGGCAGAAGCCAAGGCGAAGGCCCTGGAGGAGGCGAAGGCCAAGGAAGAGGCCGAAGCCAAGGCGGCTGCGGAGGCTGAAGCCGAAGCCAAGAAAGAAGCAGAGGCCAAGAAGGCTGTCGAGGCTGCTGCCAAGGCGAAAGCCGATGCCGATGCGAAGGCCGATGCCGATGCGAAGGCCAAGGCCGAGGCGGAGCGCGTGGCACAAGAGGCTGCGGCAGCCAAGGCGGAAGCCAAAGCCAAGGCGGAAGCCACGACCGAGACCGAGCCACAGGCTGACGAGTCAGACTCGAAGCCCGACAGGGATCCTGAGAGCAAGAACACCCAGAGCAAGAAATCCGAGAGCAAGAAATCCAGCAAGAAGAAGGGCGGCTCCTCCAAGAAGAAGGGTGGAGGCAAGAAGTAATGGACACCCTCACGCTCATGTTCCTCCTGATCGCCACCATCACGATCGCTGGCAGTCTGATCACGCTGTGGAGCAAGTACGTAGTCCACTCGGTCTTCGGACTCATGTTGGCACTCTTGGGCGTCGCGGGTTTCTACGTCCTCTTGGGAGCAGACTTCCTGGCGGTGACCCAGATCGTCGTCTACGTCGGTGGCGTCTTGGTGCTCTATCTCTTCGGCATCATGCTGACGCCGCCCGACCGCGCTGAGCGCAACGTCAAGCTCATCGTCTTCTGCTCACTCCCCGCCGTTGCCGGTGCCATGTATCTCATCGGATCGGCTCGCGCCATGGAAGGCAAGTGGCTTCCCGGCAAGGAACTCCCGCCGCCACCGGGCAAGCACCTGATCCACCAGGTAGGGCACAGCTTCCTCGACAAGGATCAGTATCTGCTGGCCTTCGAGTTGGCCTCCGTCCTCCTCTTGGTCGTTCTCGTCGGAGCGGTCTATATCGCGCGCCGTCGATGGGAGGCCTCGGAATGATCGCCCTCACGACACTTCTGGCCCCGTTCACGATGCCATTGACTCCAATCGCGACTCTCCAGGAGATTCCGGGCACGACCCTCCCTCTGACCTGGTTCCTGATCATGTCCCTCGTCCTCTTCACGGTGGGCGTACTCACGGTCATCACGCGGAGGAACACCGTCTACATCCTCATGGGCGTGGAACTCATGCTCAATGCCGCCAGCCTCAACTTCATCGCCTTCTCCCGGTATCGCGGCGAGGCGGCACTCCTGGATGGCACGGTGATCTCCACCTTCATCATCGTCCTGGCCGCCGCCGAGGCTGCCGTCGGACTCGCCATCATCCTCAACATCTTTGGACTCTTCGGTTCGATTCGACCCGAAGATCCCAACCTCATGCGGGAGTAGTCAGAAGATCTCGATGCTCTCCTTGCTCGCACAATCCATCACGACCAGTTGGGGTCCCCTGACGCAGGTCCATGTCCAGATGATGCTCTGGATCATTGCCCTGCCTCTGGCGGCTTTCGGCATCCAGATCTTCTTCAATCGCAAGTTGCCCAGGCAAGGCGATTGGTTGCCCACCTTGGCCATGGGTGGCTCCCTGGCCCTTTCCCTGCTGCTCTTCCACAAGAGCATCGTCCTGGGGCATAGCCCAGATCTCATGCTGCATTCGGGCAGGGATATTCCCCTCGGCCAGACGGGTTGGAGCTGGGACTTTCTCTTCGGGGGAACGGGCGGGTTCGCGACAGAGGGTGGGCGTCAGTCCGACTTCGTCTTCACCCTCCTCTTCGACAACCTCACCGCGGTCATGCTCTTTGTCGTGACCATGGTGAGTTTTCTCGTGCATGTCTTCAGCACGGGATACATGAAGGGGGAGGAGCGATACGGCCGGTTCTTCGCCTACCTGGCGCTCTTCTCCTTCTCGATGCTGGGGCTCGTACTCAGCGGCAGCCTGCTGATGCTGCTCGTGTTCTGGGAGATCATGGGTCTGGCTTCCTATCTCCTGATCGGCTTCTACTTCCAGAAGCCCTCGGCGGCAGCCGCCTGCAAGAAGGCCTTCCTCACGACGCGCGTGGGGGACGTGGGCATGATCCTCGGGATCATGATCCTCTGGCAGCACTTCGGGACCTTCGACATCCTGCAGATCTTCGAGCTCGCCGCTGTCGAGGTGCAGAACAACGGTGGGGAGGCACCTGGCTGGATGCTGGCGACGGCGCTCCTGATCTTCCTGGGTCCGGTCGGCAAGTCGGCGCAGTTCCCCCTGCATATCTGGCTCCCCGATGCGATGGAAGGCCCAACTCCGGTCTCGGCCTTGATCCATGCCGCGACCATGGTTGCCGCCGGTGTCTATCTGATCGCGCGCTTGTTCCCCTTCTATCTCTTCGTTCCCGAGGCGCTCCTCGTCATCGCCGTGCTGGGCTCCTTCACGGCACTCTTCGCAGCGACCATCGGTTGCACGCAGTGGGACATCAAGAAGGTGCTGGCTTACTCCACGGTCTCCCAACTGGGATTCATGATGGCAGCCTTGGGCTGCGGCGCCTTGGCTGCCGGCACGATGCACCTCATGACGCACGCCTTCTTCAAGGGCTGCCTCTTCCTCGGATCGGGATCCGTGATCCTGGGCATGCACCATCGTCAGGACATGCGGGATATGGGAGGTCTGCGCAAGCGCATGCCGCTCACCTATCTCACGATGCTGATCTCGACCTTGGCGATCTCGGGTGTGCCGCTCTTGGCGGGGTTCTATAGCAAGGATGCGATCATCGCGGCCACTTTGCATCCAGAGCCGGCCTACGAGGCCATGGGCTACCACGCGGACAGCTTCCTCTGGAAGCTACCGAGCATCATGCTGCCGATCGCGGCACTGCTCACGGCCTTCTACATGTTCCGCCTCATCATCCTGACCTTCCACGGCCAGCCCAAGACGGAGCATGCCGAGCATGCGCATGAGTCCCCCTTCAACGTGACCTTGCCGCTGCTGGTCCTGGCGGCTTTGGCCCTCTGGTCGGCATCACCGTGGATCTTGAATGGGGACTGGCTCGGCGAACACATCTGGTTCAACCAGCTTGTGGCTCCGATGGCGTACGAGGGTGGCCGTCTGTCCTTGCAGAGCGACGTGCACCATGTCGACCACGGCTGGACGCCGATCCTCATCAGCCTCTTGGTGGCAGGTGGCGGAATCCTTCTGGCCTTCATGATCTATCAGTACAAGAAGGTCAAGGCGGAGCGCATCGCCCGTGCGTTCGGACCGGTCTACACGCTGGTCTACAACAAGTACTACATCGACGAGATCGTGGACCGGTTCCTGATCCGGCCCCTCGTCTATCACTGGAACCTCTGGCTCGCCGTCTTCGACCGCGTCGTCCTCGACGGCATCGTGGATGGCTCGGCACGCCTGGCCAAGTGGTTCGCTGGCGTCTGCGGCTGGACCGACAAGAACATCGTGGACGGCCTGGCCAACGGACTTGCCTTCTTCACGCAGATCTTCGGAGCGGTGGCCCGGATCTTCCAGACCGGCTTCCTCACTCACTATCTCACCAGCATCGCGGTCGCAGCCGTGCTTGGACTGGCACTCTTTGGTGGAAACATGCAGTGGATCCTCTTGGGTCTGCTGCCCCTGACTTTCTTTGGCTTCGTTGTCCTCGCCCGTCGGGCTTGATCGCTCCGGGGAGACCTCTCAATGCTCGCGAACATCCTACAAGCCGTTCAAGGATCCCTACCGGGTCCCTTGAGCCTCCTTACTTTCGCCCCGCTGCTCGGGATGCTTGTCATCCTGTTCCTGCCCAAGGCGAAGACCGAGGCCATCAAGACCGTGGCTGCCTGCGCGACTTTCATCCCGCTGGCAATCTCGATCTATCTCTACTGGGCCTACGATCGTGGTTCGATCGGCATGACTGCCGGCAACATGATGTGGACCGAGCAGGTCAGTTGGATCAAAGCCTTCAACGTCGAGTACTTCGTCGGCGTGGACGGACTCTCGGTGCCGATCCTTCTGCTCTCGACCCTGCTCTTCTTCATCGCCGTCTTCTCCAGCTGGAACATCAACAAGGGTGTGAAGGGTTACTTCGCCTTGCTGATGCTGCTCGAGGTCGGAACCAACGGCTGCTTCGTGGCCCTGGACTTCTTCCTCTTCTATGTCTTCTGGGAAGTCATGCTCCTGCCGATGTATTTCCTCATCGGCATCTGGGGTGGTGCTCGACGCGAATACGCGGCCATCAAGTTCTTCCTCTACACTTTCTTTGGTGGTGTGCTGATGCTCATCGCCCTCGTCGCCATCTACATGGCCTCGGGATCCGGAGATGCCGAGCCGACCTTCAACCTGCTGAAGCTCGCCGAGATGGCCAAGGATCCCAACAGTCCATTGCTCTTGGGTGGTCTCGACCTCTTTGGCTGGAAGTTCCTCTCCTGGACCTTCTGGTTCCTCTTCATCGGATTCGCGGTCAAGGTGCCGATCGTCCCGCTGCACACCTGGTTGCCGGACGCGCACGTCGAGGCGCCTACGCCGATCTCGGTCATCTTGGCCGGCATCCTGCTGAAGCTCGGCGGCTACGGTATGTTGCGCGTCAACTTCCAGCTGGGTGGTTCGATGATGCAGGAGGAGACGACGATCATCATCATCGGTGGCATCGGTGTGGTGAGTATCCTCTACGGAGCCTTCGTCGCGATGGCCCAGACCGACTTCAAGAAGTTGGTGGCCTACAGCTCGGTCTCACACATGGGATTCGTGCTGCTCGGCGTTGCGGCCCTCAACAAGGAGGGCATGAATGGTGCTGCGGTGCAGATGTTCACGCACGGCTTGTCGAGCGCCCTGATGTTCCTCGTGGTCGGCGTGATCTACGACCGTGCCCATCACAGGGACATGAACCGCATGGGGGGGATTGGACTCCTGATGCCACGCTATACCGGCTGGGCCATGATCGGAGTCTTTGCTTCCCTTGGGTTGCCGGGCCTCGCTGGGTTCATCGGCGAGATCCTGGTTCTGATCGGCGCCTTCAACTCGACGGCCAGCACGTCCATGCAGATCTACGCGGTCCTCGCGGCCTGTGGTCTGGTGATCACGGCGGGCTACCTGCTATGGACCGTCCAGCGTGTCTTCATGGGGCCGGTCACGGACGAGAGCTTCAAGGAGTTCCCCGACCTCACCCCACGCGAGACCTTCACGCAGGTGCCTTTCGCCATCCTCTGCATCATCATCGGCGTGTTGCCCTTCCTGCTGCTGAACGTCTTCGACGGCTCGCTGGCGCATCTCCTCACGCTCATCAACCCTGCCAACTAGAATGGCCGACTACTTCAGAGACCTGATTGCCATAGGACCGGAGCTAATCCTCTGTGGGACGCTCCTGGTCGTGCTCCTGGTGGATCTGTGGCGTGCGGGTCGTGACCGTGCGAGCGTCTGGTGGATCGCGCTGATCGTGACCTTCGTGTCCTGCCTGGCCATGGTCCAGATCGGGAGTCTCTACCATCAGGCCGAGGCCAAGGTCGATGGCATGGCCTTGTTGCCCGAGTTCTTGGCGCTGGCGTCGGTCTACACCCTGGTCACGGTCTGCGAGAGTTACTACCGCGGGCGGGATGATTGGCTGCTCGGAACGATCGTGCTGATAGGCACGGCCCTGGCCGGTTATCGGCTCTGGGACCTGGGTGTGGATGTCTTCTCCGGGCTCGATCAGGAGACTGCCTACTGGGGAGCATTGATAGAGGGGGATGGGCTGGCCATCTTCCTGCGTGCCCTCGGACTCTTCACGCTCTTCTTCTGCGCTCTCTTCGCGATCTTCTACAAGCCCTTCCTGAAGGGTATCAATCGCAACGGCGTGATGGAGTGGCTGCTCTGCCTGATCGGCGCGACGCTGGGGGGCATGTTCCTCGTCCAGACGACGAATCTGCTCTTCCTGTTCCTGGCACTCGAGATGATGTCCCTCTGCTCCTACCTGCAAGCGGGCATGCTCAAGGGGGATCGTCGGTCGGCCGAGGCTGGCCTCAAGTACGTGCTCTACGGGTCGATGGCTTCGGCCTTCATGCTCTTTGGATTCTCCCTGCTCTATGCCTTCACCGGAGAACTCAACTTCCCCGCGATCCGTGAAATCCTCATCGGCCTCTCTGCCGATGGCGCCATCGGTGATGCCGAAGGCCTCCTGCTCTGGGTCGCCATCCTCGGCAGCCTCACGGGTTTCGCCTACAAGATCTCGGCCGTCCCCTTCCACTTCTGGACGCCCGATGTCTACGAAGGCTCGCCGACGCCCACGACCGCCTTCCTGGCCGCTGGCAGCAAGGCATTCTCCTTCGGGATCCTGATCCGCTTCGTCGTCCTCCTGGGTGATGTGGGCTATGGCGCACGCATCCTCGAGCTCCTGGCCTGGGTGGCAGCCCTGACCATGACCTACGGCAACCTCGCGGCTCTGCGCCAGAGCAACCTCAAGCGGCTCTTCGCCTACTCCTCGATTGCTCATGCGGGCTACATGCTCATGGGCATCGTGGCGCTCTTCGTCATCACCAAGGACACCACGAGTGGTCAGCTGACCGCTGGCTCTTTGAACGTCGATGGTGCCAAGGCCGTCCTCTTCTACCTGTTGGCCTACGCCATCATGAATCTGGGGGCTTTCGGCGTCCTGATCTTCCTGGCCAACCGCACCGGGTCCGAGGAGATCGCGGACATCCACGGCATGGGTTGGAAGGCGCCGATGGTCGGTGGAACGATGATCGTCTTCCTGCTGTCCCTGACCGGAGTGCCTCCGACAGCCGGCTTCTTCGGCAAGTACTACCTCTTCGTCGCAGCGATCCAGAGTGGCTATGGTTGGTTGGTCGTGGTCGCGGGACTCAACACCGTGATCTCGTTGGTCTACTACTTCCGCATCGCCAAGGCCCTGTTCCTGCGCGGAGAAGAAGAGGCCTTCGTGGAGATCCAGGGAGGCAAGGTCTTCTCCCTCGCGCTCCTCTTCCTGGCGCTGCTCACGATCTACTTCGGCATCTTCGCCGGCGGAGCCACCGAGCTCCTCCAAGAAGTTGGCACCTCCCTCCAGTCCCGCTAGCGGGGAGGGACGCAGGCAGAGGGGAGGAGGGCAGGTCACGGGGGCCAGACCTCTGCCGTCCGGAAGCCATGCGGGACCTGGCGGTTTCAGGCACGCATGGGACCCTGTCGATATCGACAGAGCGATGACCCGTCCTCCCACATGGCTCCAGATCTCCTTGTTTCCGGCTCTAGCGCTGGTTCTCTGGGTGGGTGTGGTGCTGATGTCCTCCTGTTCTCGGTAGCGGGATTCGGCGAGTTCCCTGTCAGGCTCGACTCTCTCGAGTTCGACGAGGAGGGCCGTGTTCCGATCGCCTTGCCCACTCCGAGAGGCAAGGTCACTCTCTACCACCCCGAGCCCTGGTCGCAATCATACGAGCTCGAACTCGTTCGATTGGGGGATCAAGGCGTATCCACCGGTCATTGCCAGAAGAAGGAGGATCGGTGGATCTTCGATCAGGTGGCACCAGGCAGGTACTTCGTCCGTGGATATGCAGCGGGTGAACGCCAACAGGTGTTCGAATTGAGTGGGAGTCTGATCGTCTCATCTGCCGGAGTCGTCGAGCGCTATGTCGAGCTTCCCCGATTCGGGAGCTTCGACCTCGTGGTCCAGAGCTGGAACAAGATTCCAGCCTTCCTGCGGAAGGGGATGCATATTCGACGACAGATCTGGTGGGGCTCCTACAAGGAGGCCTTTCTGGACTCCCGAGGGAGGGCGGCTCTTCGCCTGCCTGAGAGTTCGGTCACGGCAGTGGACCCCCTCTCTTTCTGGGTACCCCTTGTCTTCCCTCATGACATCCTAGCGCGAGTCCTGTCCGTGGATCTCGCAACCAGGAAGATCTTCTTGGCTTTCCCGGCCGGAGAGGTCAAGCCCCGCCTCAGGGTCAAGGCCCGACACGGCGGTGAGATCGTGCTCTACTATCACGTGGATCCAAAGGCAACGCTGAACTGGATGTCGCCGAGCATGCCTCAGTGGTGGTACCAGCACCGATCCGATCCGCAGGGGAGATTCTGGATCTGGGCAGGCTGGCCGTCAGCCTTCGAGGGAGTTGCCATCGAGCAAAAGACTGGCAGCCGCGAGATCATGACAAGAGGTTGGTTCCAGTGGAGGGACCGACAAACCTTCACCGAATGGGATCCCGGCGGTCGCTGGATCGAGGTGAGGGCTCGAAACAGCGTGTCCTTCTATCCTCTCGGGCGAGTTGGCAAGACACCCGCGACGCTTTCGGTACAGTCTGGATGGGGGGGAGCTGATCAGCTCCGCTCCAAGCGATTTTGGCTCAGTGAAGACAGTGTTGCGGTGGGCGGCTATCGGTGGGACCCGCGAGTCGAAGAGCCTCACGAGGCCTCGACATTCCGAATCCCTGTGTCTCAAATCGGACAGCGCCTCGATCTCACCCGCTAACCCGGATGATTCATGGGATCGTTGTGAGCAAACACGAGATCGGCGAAGCCGAGCTCGTGTTTGCGGTTTGACGAGCGAACCGCCAGATTCGCGGTCCTGAACTGAAAGGCGCCGTCAGACGCATCGAGGTCATGAATCGTTCGGGCCAACTATGTGAGTGGAGATGCAGGGCCGTATTCCTGCAAGATCCAGGTCGGGGAAGAGGCTTGGCGATTCAGCAGCCAGCCCTTGGCTGGTCTGCTGCATCGGTGGTTTCGCTCAATCCTGGAGATCGAGGGCCCAGAGGAGGCCTTGGACGAAGGCTCGGATCGTCAGGTCTTTGTGGTCGGCTACGGTGCCGAGGAGGTGGCGGGCCTGAGGCAGTGGGAGTTCCGCGACTGCCTTGAGCACGCGGAAGCGCATCTCCAGGTTGAGCTCGGCGAAGAGTGCCGGGAAGGCCTGTGCAGGAGCATTCCGGTAGAGGGTCATCAGGGCCATTTTGGCTCGGGTGTCCTTGGAGGCACGCTTGGCGAGGCGACGTGCCTCGAGTTTCATCAGGCGGAAGCGACGCTTCTGGCCGTCGAGGTGGGCCTTGTTGCCTCGGGAGATCGCTCGCAGAAGCTCTTGTGCGTCCGCATCGCCGCTGTCATGCCAGGCGATGGAGCCATCCGGGTAGAGCAGGACCTGCTGGACCTGACGGATCTCGGAAGGTGCGCCGAAGAGGTTGTCGAAGACATCGAGCCCGACCTTGTAGGCGATCGAATCCGGGTCTGCGGACAAGCGTCCGTAGAGAGTCGGCATCTTTCCAAGCTCTGCGCGGACCTTGGCATTGTTGAGAACCGCATCCAGCTTGTGTGTGCTGGCGGGGTCCATGCCCGGATCGAGGCTGACGTAGACGAGCTTCTCCTCGAGGATGGCTCGTGCACGCACGCGTTCGAGAGGGCTGAGCTTCTCTGCATCACCCTTGCCGACTCCGGCGCGGACAGTGCCTGCCAAGGCCAGAAGGGCGCAGATGGCGGTCATGCCGAATCGGCTGGCAAGGGAAGCAGGGTTCAGGGAAGCAGGTACTCGCGTGGGCTTCGGTATGGATTCAAGGGGCTGAGTCTCCGGGACCTTGGGGGCAAGGTCCTTGGACGTAGAGGCGTGTGGGGCTGTCATTGTTTTCTCCGTTCTCCAGTAAGCGCCGGGTGGGCCCCGGCAAGTGCACCCTCCTACGCATGGGGGCGACCTTTCTTGCGGGCATTACCCGGCGCCGACCAGAAAACTCCGAAAAAGACCCGAGGCTTGACCTTCGCCTGACAAGTTCCTGATTCCTGTCCCAGCCTTGTCAGAGACTCAATCCTCCGAAGCTCCAGTCTCCGATTTTCTGGAAGCTACGATCGAAACTCAGCACACGGAATTTCTTCAGTCGGACCTTCTTGTAGGGCAAGCGGATCTCCGCAACCCCTGGTCCTGGCAGGAGAAAGACCATCCCCTCGATCACGACCAGTGCTCCGAGGAAGTCGGCCTTCTTTTCAACTCCCGGCGGGATCTTGCCCTCAGGGTAGATCGAACTCAGCAATGCGGATCGCGACGCGCGGACATCCCCGACACGGAGGAGGACCTGTCGCCCCGAGGCGATCTTCCCCATGGCGAGAAAGTGTGGCTTCTTCGTCCCGGTCAGGAGGGCGATGCCCTCTCCCGGAATATTCCTGGAAAGTGACATGGGGCTGAAGCCTGCTGTTGTCACTTCGAAGACCGACAACACCGGAGCGGGCCCCTTGCCTTTCTTGGTTCCGCATTCGCGTCCGCGCACGCGGAGGTAGCCACGGGTGACTCCACTGGGAACGGTCAAGGTCATGCTCTTGCGCTCGAGCTTGGTGAAGCTTCCTTTGGTGTAGAAGACCGTGCTGACCTGGTCTCCCTTGTCTCCGATGGTACCGTTGCCATTGCTGTCCATGATCTCCTCCACGGTGACATCGCAGAACTTGCGACCCCCCATGGCCTCGATCCGAAGGCTGTCCATCTCCACCTGGATGCCCTCCTTGCTCCTTTTGAAGATCAGATGCTTCGAACTGATCCGGAAGGGTTCCGACTCACTCACCAAAGACGTGGCCATACAGGCCGCCATGCTGGCCAAGACTGCGATCGACAAGACGCCGATCATCCTGTTCTTCTCTCTCATGCTCCCTCCTTCGTTGGGGCTACTACAAGGAAGGGGAAGTCACGTCCTGCAAAACTGCCGAGGAGATCGTTCAGGTTCACCCAGAAAGGGGTATCGATCCCGCTTCCTGCACGAAGATCGGGAGGTTTGTCGTTCGCCTGATCGTTCGCCGCGATCTCGTCGCTCTTCCAGACAGGCTAGAAGGTCTGGCCGATGGTCAGATGGAAGACCCACGCATCTTCGCCGGGGAGACGATCGGGGTTGAAGCCGGCGTCCAGGCGGATGGGCACACCAGGAAAGTTGATGATGAGCCCAGGGCCGATGCCATACCGCATCCGGCTGAGCCCGAAGTCGTTCACGTTCGTACCCACGTTGCCTGCGTCTGCGAACAAGGCGAGCTGGAATGGCTCGAGGAGGGCTACCTGCAACTCGGCCTTCCATACGGTGCGGTAGAGCCCACCAGTCGGGTTGCCCTCCGGGCCCTTGGGGCCCAGATCGTCCTGCGTGAAGGAGCGGACCGTGTTGGGTCCACCATTGAAGAAACGTTCCGAGATGGCAACGGTCGGTGCCCCGTTTCCTGGCCAGAGTGCTCCGATCTCGCTGGCCAGGATCAAGCGGGCCTGCCTGGAAAAGGGGATGTAGTAGCTACCGCTGAGGATGATGCGGTTGAAGTCCTGCGAGCCTCCCAGCGCTGTGCTAGAGAAGTCGCCACGCGCAAACGCCCTCCAACCATCCGTGGGAAAGAGCAGGTTGTTCCTCTCATCCCGAAGGAGCTCCAGGAAGACGGTGCCCTTGTTGGGTGTCAGGACCTCACCGGGGAGCGTCGCGCCTTGCTTGGTGACCAACTTGTTCTGATGCTTGAACAGGTAGCCGAGACGCGACTTGTAGTCGGTGAAGATATACTTGGTTCCTGCGATGTCTGTCTCGAATGCTCGCTCGGTATACGATGGTCGATCGTTGAGGAAGTACCTCGCACTGACAACCATATCGATTCCAGTGGATGCGAAGTCCTTGTCGATCAGAGCCGTCGAGCCTTCATAGCCCTTTGTCGAGACCAGAGCGTGGGCATTGAATCCCAACCCTGTGCCGAAGAGGTTGCGTTCACGGAACTGGACCCCTCCCCTCAGCTTCTCCCAGGAGCCCCATCCGATCATGAAGTTGAGCGCGCGGTTGTTGAACTCCTTGACCTTGATCGTGATGCGGAGGGTCCTGTCGTCCAACTCCTCGTGGATGAACTCGACCTTCTCGAAGACTCCCGTGCGATAGAGCCGGTTGATGGCTGCGTCCTCGACCGATCCCTTGTAGAAGTCCCCGATCTTCGCTCGGTACTTGTTCAAGATCATCTGATCGCGGGTTACTTCGTTGCCGCTCAGAAGGATCTCACCGATCCGGACTTTGTGCCCCGCCTTCACCAGAAGCTTGAACCAGGCCTGCCCGTTCTCCTTCTTGGTCAGGAGCGGGCGGGCCATTGCTGGCGCATGGTAACCGAGATCACGGAGGCGGTTTCGCAGGTCCAAGGTCCATTCCATGAAGAAGGTCGAGGTCGCGGGTTCTCCTGCAGGGACCTTCGGGAGGAAGCCAGCGAGGATCCTCCTGATCTCGGGCGGGATCTGGATCTCGGCGATCGTGTAGAGCTCTCCCTCCAGAACCTCGATCCTGATCTTGGCCTGCTTGTCGCCCTTGGCCCTCTCGATGTGCGTCTCGGGGAGGGTGACATCCAAGTAGCCCTTGGAGCGATAGAAGGCTCGAATATCCCTGTAGAAGGCCCGGATCTCACTTGCCACGAACCAGGGGTCGCCTGTGCCCAGGAAGCCGGCGTGGCTCCTGCGCCAGAGTTCGAGTAGCTCCTCCTGCTTGAAGCCTCTGTTGCCCGTGATCTGGACATCGGTCACCTGGACCCGAGGCCCCTCATGGATCAAGAACCGGACGAGGATGGGTTGCCTGTCATCCTCCGGGCGCTCGACCTTGAAGCCTACCTTGGCGTCCGGAAAACCCATGGACCAGTAGTAGTCCTCGAGTTCGGCCGCGGCATCCTGGATGGGCGTCTCCTTGCTGGGGTCCTTGGAGAAGTAGTCCTCGATCAGATACCGGATCTTGCGGTTGAGGATGTACGCCGAGGCCGAATCGTTTCCCTCGTGCTTCACCTGGATGATACGCGCAGGATTGCCATCATCGTCCTCGCCCTGGAACTCACCTGAGAAGGTGGCGCAGGAGGAGAATGCGCAGAGCATCAGGGTCAACCAGATCGAAGAGAGATATCGGCTCATTCAGGAAAGACGCAAAGGCTGACAGCTGGTGATTCTGGATCGGGATCGTGGCACGGCAGCCGTCCTGGTGGAGAATCCGGTAGAGGACCTCACCAGGAACCGGGAAGCACCCGAGTTCCGGTGAGCTGTGCGGTAATGTATTTTGCCTGACCCTCGCGGCAATTCAGTATCTCGTTCCACATTCTGATCTCTCTGCCTTCAGAAGTTGATGCGGAACACGAGGCCAAGATTGAAGAAGCCGTCGGCGTCCCTCTCGACCTGCACGAACCACTGCCGGTCGAGCTTGTATTCGACGCGCATGCTCTCGATGCCACTGGTTCCGAAGTCCTGGCCGGACTCGACACTGAAGCGATCGAAGAAACTCTCCCCAGAGTCACTCGTGCTGCCGGTGTCGACGAGCCAGCTCCAAAGCTCGTTGGCGCCATAGGAGCCTGCGGCCAGCATCATGGATTCCATGGCGCGCCCCTCCAGGTCCCTGGGCAATTGACCGGTGCTCAAGAACACGAGGATCTGTTCGTATTCGAGATGAGGAGAGGAAGTCAGCAAGAGTGCGGGTTTGTCGTAGCTCCCCTGCACCCGCATGCGGATCTCATGCCCTTTGCGGCGGTAGACTGCATTGATGTCCAGTTCGGGGAAGAGCGGCCGGTCCTTCTTGAAGAAGATGAGCGCCTGCTCGAGCCTCAGTTTGGCGGAAGGCATGCGTATCCATCCGCGTAGTGCCGTTACGGCCCCGACCAGATAGGGATGAGAGCCTGGGCCCTGGAGGCGCAACTGGGCATTCACATCGGCATCCACGAGGCCGGTTCGGATGAGGAAGGGGTTCACCGTCGTGAGTTTCACATCGAAGGTGACCCGCTTGCCGAGCTCTCCCTCGAGCTCGAAGGGAACGAAACCGGGGACCGAGGCTCCACCCTTGCGGGAAGGGTCGATCATCAAAAGGCTCTGCCTCTCGTTGTACTTGCCCGATTCGAATGCTACCTCGCCTCCAACCTTGATCTTGCGTGGTGTGCCTGTCAGCAAGAGATGCGTGTTGCCCAGGAGGCGCAAGCCTCGTGAGCGCACCAGCATGAGATCCTTGCCTTGCAGCTCGAGACGAAGCTCTGCTTGATCGAAGTCCTCCCAGAGCAATCCCTGGGTTTCTAGCCCACCCTTGACCGTGAAGTCGCCGACGCCGATCTTCCCCTTCATCTGCTTGACCTGCACATGCTGTGGCAGGACTTCGATCTGCCCGTCCAGCGATTCGATGCGCGGAGCGCCACGGACCTTCAGGCCGACTTTCTCCAGTCGCAGATCCAGCCGGGGCTCCGGCTTTGCGAGGCTCCCTCCCAAGATCAGCTCACCGTCCAGGATTCCGGTCAGGTCCAGGTCCTTCATCCAGATGCGCGGGAGCTTTCCGATGTCGAGCCGGTTGAGAGTGAGTTTGCCCGCGAGCTTTACCTTGTCCTTCCCGATCCGTCCCCGGAGAAGATCTTGCACCGGGAAGTTGGCTCGCAGTTCTCCTTGGACCGACCCATCCGGTCCTTCGATCTCCAAGGGGCCGAGCGCGATACCTTTCGTATCCAGGTTGATGCTTCCCTTCATGCTCGCCGCTAGTGCGACATCGTGCTTCCACTGGAAGTCTGCTCGGAAGAGATCCACAGGGAGGTCCTTGGCCAAGCCCGCCGTGCCGAACGGAAGGCTGCCGCTTCCATCGAGCCTGAGCATCTCCGACCCTTCTCCGCTCGTGAGATGCAGGCGTTCGACATGGATACGAAAGGGCGTCGCGTCGAGCTTGCATCGGAACTTGAGGGGTAGTTGTGGAAGATGTCGGATCTGCTCATCGCTCAACGCCAGCAGGAGGGTGGCCGAGTGTTGGAGGAGGTACCCTCCGGTGTCGATGCTGAAGCTCGGAGATTCGAAGGGGCCACGGATCTTCGCCGAGAGATCCAGACGACTCCGCGGAAGGGACAGGGAGAGGAAGGGGCCTACGAAATCGAGCGCGAGGTTCTCTGCTTCGACGCCGAGGTTCCAATCGGTACCCTTCCCCAGTGGGATGCTGCCGCTCGCCTTCAACCGGACGTTTCCTTGCTCCGTCGCGGGCTGACCCTCCTTGCGTGGCTCACTCTCCGGCTGGACCACGAACTCGCTGATGTGGAGTTCCTCTCCACCTCGCCATTCGATGCGGCTATCCAGCCGCCCGATGACCCTCCCATCGCTCGTAATTCCGGCCATGGAGAGCCTGCCATCCAATCCGGGCTTCTCTCCAATGATGAAGCGGGTTTCTGTGACCAGCTCCCTGCAGATCACATGCCTGGGCAGGATGGGCAGGAGTTTCAGTGCTTCCAGGGTCCGTGAATCGAGGGTGCCTTGGACCTTGAAGCTGCCTTGCTGACGAGCCGCGTCGAGTTCGAAGTTGCCTACGAGCTGCATCTCGGGCGCTTCGGTGACCTTGAGGGTCATCTCTTCCAGCGTGTGTTTGTTCGCGGCCGATCGTGCTCTGCCGGTCACATGGACGAGCGCGCCGCTGGCCTGGGCACGTGCGTCGAGAAGCCCATCGAAGACCGGTTGCTCGATGCTGCCTGTCCATCGGCCTTCGAACTTGCCCAGCAGGCTCACTCGTCCCATGGGAGCGACATCGAGATCGAAGCCCTCTGTGACCTCGATGTGGCCTTGCAGCTCTCCATCCCGCCTTCGGTAGTCGCCCAGGACGGGGAGTTTGCCCTTGTCGACATGGACCGAAAAGCCTCTGCCTTTCAGATTCGCCTGGGACAGGAGGAGCTTGCCTTGCGCCAGTTCTCCTTCCAGCTCACCTTGGATAGGGAGGCGTCTGCGGATGATCTCCGGGAGGAGCGAACGATACGGTTCGAGGTCCTGGATCTTGATGCCTAGGCTTCCTTGCCATCGACCTGGATCGAGTGCGCTGTTCCAGTCGCGGTGCGGCAAGAGCAGATCCTTGGCCAGGATCTGGAGCCCGGGTAGCTCGACCTGTAGCTTGGGCACCCGCACCTGATGGTCGCGGAGCTGGAAGCTCAGCACGGTGTTCTCGAGTTTGCTTCCTTCGTACCGCATGCCCTGGATGCGTAGGTTTCCATCGGCGAGGCCTGCGGTGTCGAACCCGGCGTGGAAGTCGACCTTGCCGCCGTCGATGGGCAGTTGGATTCCCAGGTCCCTCAGGAACTCACCGAAGCTGGCCAGCTTCCCTTCCGCCGTGAAGGCCCAAGAGTCCTGGGTGGTGTGTTGGATCTCCAGGGACAGGTCCATTTCTGGACCCTGGATCGTCACGGATCGTTGGCGGATGCTGGCTCCCTCCACAGATTCCTGGCTGAGGGCTGCCACGTCCAGGCGGGTCTTGCCGCGGCGGCTCCCGAAGACCAGCTCCTCGATCTCGATCAGGACTCCATCGGGAAAGAGCGAGATGATCTGGGGCAGTATCTCGTTGGCCTCGATCTTCACATCGTTCTCTTTCTGCTGCCCGGCCCCGGTCGTCGCCGCCAGTTCCATGCCTTGGGCACGGATCTCCAGGGATCGCAGCGCGCCGAGTGCTCCATGGGGCAGTTGCAGGGGTTCGAGCCAGAGAGTCACCGTGGCATCGGTGATGTTGCGGATGGGGCCTTCGGCGTTCGAGAAGGAGACTCCTCTGAGTTCGAACGTGGACCACCAGTCGCCTTCGATGGCCTCGGCTTCGACTGGCACTCCCAGTTGGTTCGACATCTCTGAACGGACGAGAGAAAGAACCATGCCCGAGAAGAGAGGCTTGCGGAACAGGAAGGCCAGGGTCAGGAGGAAAACGAGGCCCAGTGCCAGGATCAGGACTCGGCGGACCCATCGCCGACGCGCTTTGGGGGGCGAGGATGGCCCACGCTTCACGAACGACCCTCTTCCTTCCGGCCCTTGATGTCCAGGAAACCTGAATGAGCCAGTGCTTCGCAGCGTGCCGTGCGGAGGTGCTCTTTCAAGGCCTGCGGGTCCTTGGGGTGTAGGCGAGCAGAGGGCTCTCCAGAGACCGATCGGATGCAGGAGTCCAAGGCCAGGAGCTCGGAATGGATCTTGTCTTCCAGATCGGGCCCCGCATGCGAAGGGTGGATCTGCTCCGGGCAGGGGATGCCCAGGTCACCAGGCCTGAGTCGGCCGTCGCGATCACAGCGTACGACTCTTGCCAGATTGCGGAAATCGCGTTCGAGGCCTCGGAGGTCCTGGTCCCAGATGTCCACCAGTGTCCCCGCACGCATCATCGGGAGTTTGTTCAGGATCAAGTGCGAACGAGCCGAGACCTTGCAGAACCTCTCCACGTACTTGTTCCCGAGTGCCGGAAGGCGTCGGAAGAGTGAATGGATGATCGCCACACCGCCGGCCTCGTGCCCGGGATGACTGGGCATGTCCTCGACTCTTGTCTTGCCTTTGCCCAGATCGTGACAGAGCACGGCCAGGAGCAGAAGGTGGCGCTCGCGGCTGTCGAGGGCCTGCTCCGTGGCCAGCGACGCTGCCGATCGAAGCGCCAGGACCATGTGCAGAGCCTGGGAGATCTCGGGGTGGAATAGGATGCGCCCCGCTGGTCTTCCATCGAAGAGCGGCGCAACTTCGGGCAGGATGCGTTCGAGCAGGCGTGCCTCCCAGCAAAGCTGGAAGAAGGCGCCGGGAGAGCTGCACCGAGCCAGGACCTTGCGGATCTCCTCGGCCAGGGCCTCGGGGAGGACGGCTTTGCCGACGAAGTCGGCGGTCGCCTCGATCCCCCGTCGGGTCGACGTGTCGAGGTGGAATCCAAGTTCGATGGTCTTGCGCAGATAGCGCAGCGAGCGAATGGGGTGCTCATGGATCCTGTCCGCAGCCAGTCCGCAGGCCCGGATTCGTCCTAGCCCCCAGTCGGCAAGGCCACGGAGCGGGTCGGCGATCTGATCGTTCCAGAGTGTCCAGTAGACGGCTCCGATGGTCATATCGCGCAGGGCGCCGTCACGAGCCAGGCGATCCTCGGTGCTGTCTCCCCCTCCTCGGTAGCAGGTGATCTCCACGCGGGTTCCGGAGAGCTCTACTGCCAGGGTCCCCCGGTCCTCATTGCCTTGGGTAGCGGTGACTTCGAGGCCCAGGTCGGTCAGGAACTCCCTGCCCTTCCCGAGTTCCAGCCTCCAGCTGAGGTCGAGGTCGTCAGGCTCGGGTGGAATGGGAAGTTCTGCGCGACGGCAGCCTTCGAACAGCGCGCGGGAGCCGACGATGCAGACCTCGAGCCGCTCATCCAGGAGCCAATCATGGGACTTCAGGAAGTCAGGAAGGTTCTCGGGAAACACCGGGCTGGACTCCAAGGTGGGCTCTACCTCCGGATCCGCTTGGAAATGCTCATAGGCGTCATCATGGGGATCTCTTCACGTCCTGTCGCGGGCGACCTCGTGGGAATCTCGGGGACCGATCTGGGACCACAGATCCTGTGGCTGAGGCTCCTGGCCAGCCCTCAGCCATGCAGCTTCTTCTTGAGCTTCTTGATGCCGCCTTCCGACTTGATGTACTTCATGGCTTCGCGGGACTTCTCGAAGCTCTGCCCCAGGAGTACCTTGATTGCGCTCTGGAGCGAAGGTTTGAAGGCCTGCCAGGCCTTCCATCGGGCCTCCCAATAGCTGGCGGGTGGATTGCTGGGGTCATCGACGTTGGCGGGTGCCGGAGGGTCGAGGTTCTGCAGGAGCATCTTGAGCGCTTCGTAGTCCTTGCGCGTGGCCACGGCATTGCAGAGGGCGATCTGTGCATGGGGGCCCATGTCTCCAAAGCGACGGTAGAGCTTCCCCCATGTCTTCTGCCTGACTCCGTAGAACTGGATCAACTGGATCATGGGAGCGGCCAGAGTGCCCTTCTTCAGGACATCCTTGTCGTCCAGCAACTTCTTGGCGGCCGGAAGGACCTGTTTCTTGGGCTGTGCCTGGATGGCCTTCGCTGCCTTGGTCTGGACTGCGGTCGACGGATCGTGCTCCAGGATCTCGAGCAGGGGTTTCACGAAGGTCCTGTGCTGGATCTCTTGAAGGGCTTCCACCGCCTCGAGTCGTGTCACGAGGCCGGTGTCGGCTTGGGGCACCCTCCGGCCTTTCTTTCTTTTTCTCTTCTTGGCTTTCTTGTTCTTGTAGCTTGCGGGCAGGACGTGCTTCTTGAGGAGGGAGACCTGGATCTTGGCTTCCTCATCGGTTGCTACCCGGATGAGGCCGACGGGCGTCGTGACGTGACGGGTAGGTTCGGTCTTCTTCCTGCCCTGAGTGGATAGATCAGGCAAGAAGAGGAGAAGCGGCAGAAGGAGAGGCGAGGCGAGCGACATGGGATCTATCATAACCTTCCCGCTCCCATGAGGGAGGTCTCTAGATCCAGGCTCCTGCCATGAATGACAGTCTCCCGCGTCTTTGGTATTCCGAGGGGTTCCGGCTTTCCTGGGAGGGACACGTCTTCCCAGCGGGAAAATACAGGGCCCTGCATGACCGGCTCGTGGCCGATGGCCTGGCCGAGATCGAGGACTTCGGACGCCCGGATCCCCTGGGCAGGGAAGAACTCCTGCTCGGGCATCAGGCGGGGTATCTGGATCGCCTCGAGGTCATGACCGAGGACCCAGCCCAGGGTTGGCTGGAATTCGAGGCCCCTTGCAGCCGGGGGGTGCTCGACGCCTTCTTCCTCATGGCTGGCGGCACCCTGAGAGCGGCAGAATCCGCGGCGCGGCTGGGCGGGTTCAGTGCCAACCTGGGAGGAGGCTTCCACCATGCCTTCCCTCACAAGGGAGAGGGCTTCTGCGCCATCAATGACATCGTCATCGCCGTGCGTTGGCTCCAACGCGAGGGGTTTGCGCGGCGCATTGCCATCGTGGATCTGGACGTCCATCAAGGCAACGGAACCGCTTGGGCACTGGATGGGGATCCAGGCTGCTTCACATTCTCTGTCCATCAACAGAACAACTATCCGGTCAAGCAAGGTTCGACCCTGGACCTGGGACTTCCGGATCATTGTGGCGACGCCGCCTATCTCGAGGCCCTCGGTGGTGGTCTGGAGGAGGTGATTCGCTTCGACCCGGACTTCGTCATCTACGTCGCAGGGGCGGATCCTTTCGTCGGGGATCGGCTGGGAGGGTTGGACCTGACGATCGAGGGCCTCGAGGCACGGGATCAGGCCGTTTTAGGCGCCTCTCTGGCTCGTGGTGTGCCCACGATGGCATGTCTGGCGGGAGGCTACGCGGAGAGGGAAGAGGAAGTCGTGGAAATCCATTATCATATGATCTGCGCCGGTCTCAGGGCCCTTGGCAAGGGAGCCTGAGGCGTGGATCCCGGCTGAGCCGGAGAAAACGACAGAAACGCGCCTGATCAGCCGATAGGAGGGCTGGAACCACAACGGAGAGAAGGATCCGATGAGACACATGATTTAGCTCACCCTCATGCTCGCCCTGGGACTCCCCCTGTCGGCCCAGGACAAGGATGCCCCCGGTAAAGGCGGGCCCAAGGGCTCTGATACACAGAAGGTCCAGACCCGACCCGACAAGAAGCAGGGCGAGGCGTACCGGAAGTTCAAGCGGGATCAGGTGAGGCGTGCCCAGGAGGAGGCCAAGCGAAAGGCGATCGAGGACAAGATCCGCAAGACGCGGGCCCGCCTCAAGAAGGAGGGTGTCCTGCAGAGCCACATCCAGGTGAAGGTCACGCTTCGCAACGGCGAGATCATGCGCGGTGTCGTCAAGGACGGGCTCTTCGTCGAAAAGCCAACGCGCCTGGAATTCGTCCGGGCGGAGATGAAGGTTCGCGGGGCGGGTATCCGTCTCTGGTACTACAACGGCACCAGTGGATTCATCTTCCTTCCCTACCGCACGATCAAGACCTACAAGATCATGCGGCGCCTGACCGAGATCGAGGTCACGGCCATGCACGACAAGATGGTCGCCAAGAAGAAGGCGGCGAAAGCCGAAGGCAAGGAAGCTGGCAAGGCCGTCCAGAAGAAGGCCGAGGCCTTCCAAGCCAAGTTGGATGCGAAGAAGGCAAAGGCTGCCAAGAAGAAAGAGACTGCCAGTATGCTCAAGGAGATGTCCGAAGAGACCAAACTCCGGGCCTTGCTCGGCGAGTTCTCGCCAAAGGATGGCTGGGGTCCGGAGAAGGCCACGGAGATCCGCATGCGGTTCATCAATGTGGGCGTGTCTCCCGATGCCAAGAGCCAGCGGTTCCTGGACAACCTCTCCGACTGGAAGAAGGCCTATGCCAAATACGGGCACGAGGACAAGGAGAAGGCTGGTAGCAAGCCCAAGGCCAGCACGCCCTCGCCCCAGAAGTAGAACAGGGGCTTGGATTCACTGTGCATGCGCGTACGAAAAGAGGGCGCATGGCCTGTTGGCCATGCGCCCTCTTTAACCCGAACGATTCATGACCTCGATGCGTCTGACGGCGTCTTTCGGTCCAGGACCGCGAACCTATCGGTTCGCTCGGCATTGCTTCGATTCGACGACCCTCTTGGGTCGCCTCACATCTCGCGCAGCCCCCCCCCCGAACTCGAAATGCGCTCGTCAGACCGCAATCACGAGATCAGCGCAGGCCTTTGCGATCTAACGGACGTCGAATGCGATGGCCGTGTTGACCCAACCGTAGCGGGCGTCGTCCTTGTCGGGATTGAAGATCTGGGTCGTGCCGAAGCCGTAGGAGTACTTGTGGGAGATCGTCTTGGCGTAGTTCATCTTGTAGTCGCCGAAGGTGATCTCATTGCCACGCGAAAAGCGGATCTGCTTGAGCTTGGAATCGACGGCTGCGCACTGGGCCCAGACCTTCTTGCCCTTCATGACGGAGGGAACCTTGCCCCAGACGAACTTGGCATATCCGGTCGTTGAAGTCGTTGTGACGACGCTGGGGTGAATCATCGTGAAGGGAGCGTAGAGGCTGCATCCCGTGAGACCGGGAATGGCAGTGCCGATCTTCTTGGAGCCGAGCCAGCTCATGACGACATCGCCCGAACTGCGTGTGTAGCCGTAGTGGTAGAACTCTTCGCCAACGTTGTAGTTCCAGGAGTAGTTGTAGAAATTCGTTGGATTGCAAGGCTTGCCATAGGTCGTGTTTTTGCCGCGTGTGCCACTCGGCGTGCCGCTGAACCTGGCCGCATCCAGGTAGAGGTTGCTGTTCTGCTTGCTGGTGTTCTTGCTGTCGGTGTAGGTGGCCCAGTCTACGACCAGGTTGCCGGTGGTGGCGACGAAGGCTGCATCACCCTTGAGTTGAATGCTCCACTTGTTGGGGAAGGTCGTCCCCTTCGTGAAAGGCACGAACTTATAGGTCTTCTTCTTCATGAAGACCTTGACGTCTGAACCGTGGTTCTTCTTGAAGACCATGGAACTGGTCGTGGGGTCGGCTCCCTTGCTGGAGAGGATGACCTGCATGTCGATGGAGAATCCCGTGGTCAGGTAGGCGTTCTTGTCGGCCCGGGCCCAGAGCTCCTTGATGACCTTCACTGTCCAGCCCGTGGACTTTGAGCCGTAACCATTCTGGATGCGGGCGGGAGTGTAGCGAAGGGGGATGTGACGGGAGTACGTGCCCTCGGCCTTGTCGAATCCGGTGGGAATCGTGGTCGAGGCCTGTGCCATCAGGCTCGTGGAGAGGGCTGTGACGGCGCAAATGGGGAGATAGCGGTACATCATCGGATGCTCCTGGGGGGAAGAATTAAGGGAAGGTCCGTGCACGTGGCTGAAGAAACAGGGAGGAATGTGCACGAATGGGAAGAGAGTCGTCGTCGTCGAATCGCGTGATTGCGATGACAATGACCATGAAGAATTACATCGGAAATCATTAGGCTTGTCAAGCGATGTGCATGGACGAGAATGCCGTTCTGGGGACCGACTGTGGTCTCAGGCGAATGGGGACGCTGCCCTGGGGAATGCTCCATGCTTCCCCCGGCTTTGCAGGGAGGTGGTGGTTGAGTCTGTGCCTCATGCAGTCCCTCCTCTATCAGTGGCGATCACCGAAGGGGATGACCATGGGTTGAGTGTCGCGACGGATTGCGCTCCTCTCGTTGACGAGATGAGCGCAATCCGTCGTTGCCAAGGCGCGAATGCAGACAGGTTCGCGAGTCATGTGGATGGAGTCGGGGGTCATGAGTTCGTCTCGAGAGGCCTGAATGAGGCCTCTGGAGATGGATGGGAGGGGCGGCTTGCCTTTTTTGCTGGCCGGGAAGGCGCAAGGGAAGCATCCGAAGACTACCACGATCATGCGAGCGTGCGCAGACTCCTGGTCCCCGGATGATCCGAAGATCTCATGTCATCTGTCTAACCCGAACGATTCATGACCTCGATGCCTCTGACGGGGATCTTTCGATCCAGGACCGCAATCCTGATGGTTTGCTCGGCATTGCTTCGATTCAACGACCCTCCTGGGTCGCCTCATATCTCGCGCAGCCGTCCTGAAGCCGAAGTCTCCTCGTCAGACCGCAGATGCGCTATCGGCTTCGCCAGTAGTTCCTCTGCTCGCATCGATCTCATGAATAATCCGGGCTAATGGCGATCCGGTTTTCTTGGCTTGGATGAGAAGGTCTGCGCGCTTGCGGACATGTGGCGCATAGAATCTTCCCTGATGATCAAGTATCTAGGTTCCAAGCGACTCCTGATTCCGCAGATCCTGGAGGTCGTGAATGGCCTTACGGGCGTTACGAGGGTGGGCGATCTCTTCTCGGGGACGGCAAGGGTCGGTCACGCCTTGAAGGGGGCTGGATACGAGGTGGTGGCCAATGACCACAACACCTACTCGCACATGCTGGCGCGTTGCTATGTGGCCGCGGATGCGCGATCCCTGACCGAAGAAGCCAGTCGATGGATCTCGGAATTCAATACCATGGACCCTCGTGGCAAGGGTGGTTGGTTCACCGAAGTCTATTGTCGAGAGGCGAGGTACTTCCAACCGGACAACGGTGTACGCATCGAAGCCATCCGTCAGCGGATCGCCGACGCCGACCTGGCTCCGGATCTCGAAGCGGTCCTCCTGGTTTCACTCATGGAGGCAGCCGATCGCGTGGACTCGACGACCGGTGTGCAGATGGCCTACCTCAAGTCCTGGGCTGCTCGAAGCGCCAATCGCTTGGAGCTTCGTCTGCCTCGCATCCTTCCTGGACAGGGCGAGGCCATGCAGATGGACGCCGAGGCTGCGGCTCGTCAGATGGATGTCGACCTGATCTATCTGGATCCGCCCTACAACCAACACAGCTATCTAGGCAACTACCATATCTGGGAGACCCTCGTTCTCTGGGACGAGCCCGAGGTCTATGGGATTGCGCGCAAGCGCATCGACTGCAAGGAGCGCAAGAGCGCCTTCAACAGCAAGCCTGGTATCCGCCCGGCTTTCGAACGTCTCTTGGCCGCGATCGACACACCCTGGCTTCTCCTGTCCTTCAACAACGAAGGCTACCTGTCCCCCGAGGACCTGGGCCAACTGCTTTCTTCGCGAGGGGAAGTCCGAAACTTCGACTTCGACCACCCGCGGTACGTTGGCGCCCGCATTGGTATCCACAACCTGAAGGGCGAGAAGGTCGGCAAGGTCTCCCATCTCCGAAACCGCGAGCACCTCTTCCTCGTCGGTCCTCGCCGTTGACCCTCCCCAGGAAGGGGGGTCAGGGTTGGATCTGGTATTTGTCGAGCTTGCGTTGGAGGGCGAAGCGGGAGATGCCCAGTAGGTCCGAGGCCTTGGACTTGTTGCCGTGAGCGCGCACCAGGGCCCTGCGGATCTCGCTCTCCTCGAGTTGGGCGACGATGTCCGTCAGCGTTGTGCCGGACTCGGAGGGGAGGGGTGAGCTGGCGTCGCGGCTCAGGCTCGGGTTCTGGACCTGCTCGGAGAGGTGCTCGGGGAGGAGGACTCCCTCCGAGAGGAGCAGGCCGCGTCGGATCTCGTTCTCCAGTTCGCGGATGTTGCCCGGCCAGTCGTAGCTGCTCAGGAAGTCCAGCGTCTTGGAGTCGATCTTGGACAAGGGCTTGCCGGCTTCGAGGCAGGCCTTGCCGAGGATGTGGGAAACCAGCAGTGGGATATCGCCCTTGCGGGCACGCAGGGGGGGGAGATTGATCGGAAGGACGTGAAGTCTGTAGAAGAGGTCTTCGCGGAAGCTCTCCTCCTTGACCATCTTGCCCAGGTCCCGGTGTGTGGCCGTGACCAGCCTGATCTCGATGGGAACGGTCCGGCTGGATCCCAATGGCCGCACCTCCTTTTCCTGGATGACGCGGAGGAGCTTGCTCTGGAGATCGGCCGACATCTCGCCGATCTCATCCAAGAACATCGTTCCGCCCTTGGCCTGCTCGAAGAGTCCCTTGTGATTCTTGTTGGCGCCGGTGAAAGCACCGCGGTCGTATCCGAAGAGCTCGCTCTCCAAGAGGCTCTCGGGGATGGCGGCGCAGTTCTCGGAGATGAATGGGCCCTCTCGGCGTGGCCCTTGTTCGTGCAGGGCGCGTGCGATCAGCTCCTTGCCGGTGCCCGATTCGCCCAGGATCATGACGGGATCCGAGGCCTCGACGTAGCGGTCCAGGAGGCGGAAGACCTCCTGCATGGCCGGGCTCTCGCCGACGATCTTGCGGTAGTCATGGCGCAGTCCCAAGGCCTTGCGCGACGCGGCCAGCTCCTCTTTGACCTCCTTGAGCTCCTCGACCTGTTTCTTGACCTTGCCTTCGAGGCGGGAGTTCAGCTCTGCTACACGGTCATGGGCTTCGAGCAGCGCCTCGTTCTTGGAAGTCAGATCGGCAACCAGTCGCGCATTGCGGATGGCGACGCCCGAGATGTCGGCCAGCACATTGAGCAGCGACAGGTCCTTCTCGGTGAAGGCATGTTGCTGGAGGCGGTTGTCCAGGTAGAGGGCGCCCTCGATCGTGCCGCGCACGCGCAGCGGGGCGCAGAGCACCGAACGGAGGCGCAGGTCTTCGACGCTCTTCAGGGCTTTGAAACGCTCATCGGCCTGCGCGTTGACCGTGAGCCGGACTTCGCCCGATTCCAGGACCTCGTCCACGATGGTGCGGCTCAATGAGGTCTCGGGACTCTCGAGGCTCTCGCCCACGAAGTTGCGCGCCACCGGAATCGTCATCTCCTCTGCCTTGCCGAGCACGAGGAAGCCACGCTCGGCTTCGGTCGTGCGGATGGCGGCATCCACGATGAGGTTGAGCAAGCGCTCCTGGTCCAGCTCTTCGTTGAGCGCCTGGATCAGCCGCGCGAAGGTGCCCATCGAGAGCGGTCCTCCTTGGTGCGCCGTCTCCTCGGTGGCACGCGACTTCTCTTCACCCTCGGGGGCGATGGGCTCGACCGAGATCTCGCAGGGACCGATCTTGACGATCTCCCCGGGATGGATCTCGAAGAGCGACCCGCTTTCCACGCGGTTCCCACCGAGCAGCGTGCCGTTCTGGCTGCCCTCATCCCTGACCATGAAGCTCTGTCCCTTGCGCATGAAGGTCAGGTGGTGCCGCGAGATGGCCCGTTCGGAGAGGGGCACATCCCGGTCACGGCTCCGGCCGATCGTGATGGGACTCTTGCTGAAGCGATGCGTCGTCCGCTGCCCGTTCTGGAGAACGTGCAGATGGAAGGGGGCGCAGGACTCGGTGCGGTTCTTGGCCATGGTCTCGTTCATCGTCTCCCATAGCTCTTCAGGATCGAGCGGGAACGCTCATGTGGGATTCCTGAGGGGATTCCTGGAGGCGGAAGCCCTGATTGTCAGGCAAGATAGGCTGCATGCAAGCCGGCGATCAGCCCAGTAGCTCGATGCCCGGGGCCTGGAAGCCTCGCATCCGCGTCCTGGAGACCCAGGTGGTCCAGGATCCAGGCTCTGAAGGGCTTCTCCTCCTGGATCCCGAGGGGCTTTTCGAGGATCCGGTCTTCGTGCCTCAGGGGCTCCTCCCTGTGGTCGCGAGCTTCACCGGAGAGCAGGACCTTGCCCAGATTTCCGTCCGGCTCGGGAAGCAATTCGGTCAGGAGGTCCCCTTGGACTTCCTCCAACAGGTCGCCACCGATCTCGAGGCGCGCCTCTGCATCGAAGGTGAGACCGTCGAAGCGGCGCGGAAGCAGAAGCTCGCGGAATTCGAGGCCCTCGAGGCCCGTCCGGCCATCCACTCCGGATCCAATGGCTATCCAGAAGAGCCCAAGGCCTGCCGTGAGGCCCTGGATGTCTTGCTCGGCGCGCCGAGATCTCCCCGAAACGGCGTCCCACTGCTCGGCCTCGTGGCTCCACACATCGACATCGAGAGGGGGTGTGAGGGCTACCGCGAGGCCTACAGCAGCCTCCGTCAACATCCACCCTCCGACCTCTACGTCCTCTTTGGCACGAGCCACAATGGCGGACGCACCAGCCTGATCCCCTTTCGCAAGCCTTTCGAGACCCCGCTGGGGAGGGTCCCGACCGACCGTGGATTCCTCGAGGACTTCCTGCGCGAGCTGGGTCCCGAGGGCGGCCTGCAATCGAGTCTCGACGAGGAGATCCTGCATCTCCGGGAGCATTCCCTGGAGTTCCAGGTTCTGTTCCTCAAGAAGGTGCTCGGTGACCATCCCTTCCAGATCGTGCCCCTCTTGACCGGAGTGCTGCCGGACGATCCGGCCAGCGATCCGGCCATCACGCGCCAACTCGAGGTCCTCGAGAAGCTCTCTCGCGCCTACGCGGGTCGCGTCAGCTTCGTGGCTGGTGCCGACATGTCCCATCTGGGTCCCTGGTTCGGGGACCCAGACCCTGTGGACGCTGAGCTGCTCGGTAACCTCGAATCCTTGGATCGTGGCAGTCTTGACTTCCTTCTCCAGGGTCGCGCAGCAGAGTTCCATGTCCACGTGCAGGCAGAGGACAACCCGCGGCGGATCTGCGGTGCAGCACCGATGTTCTATGTTGCGGAACTCTCTCGACGCATGGACCCTGCTTGCCAAATCGAGCTGCTGCACTATGGCCAGGCGGTGGCCGAAGACGGAAGCCAGGTGGTAAGTCACGCGTCCTTGCTCCTGCATGGCAGGGACTGAAGTGGCTGGCCCTCTGATTCTCGCTCTGGATGTCTGGGATCCGAAGCGCGGCGGCCTTGAGGTCTATGCCGATCATCTCGCTCGCGGATTGGCTGCGCGCGGCTTTGAGCCCCGTCTTCTCCTGGGCGAGGCACGGGCTACGCCGGATCAGCCGCATGAGATTCTGGGTGGTCGTGGCCCTGATTTCTATCGGCGCTTGGACGACCGGGTGGACGAGCGGGGCCGTGACCCTTCGGATGGTGCCCCTCTGCTCTCCTTCCGGCATCCTGGCCGGCGCTGCCGTGTCTTCTTGCCGCTCGGGGGGCTCCTTGCCTCCTCCTTGGCCGCGCGCCGCGCCGCCGAGCCCGCTCCGCTGGCGCTGCCGCGCCGCCTGGTTCGCTCCCTGTCGCCCAAGACGCACTTCTATACCGCAAGAGAACGCGAGTTCTTTTGCGACGACGATCCCGAACGTCTCGTGTTGGTGGCCTCCCAGCTCATCCAGGAGGATATTCGTGCGCGTTTTCGGGACTTCGCAGGCAAGATCCAGATCACGGGCCTTCCGATCCAGGAGGATCGCTTCCTGCCTGCCGGGCCCGATCTACGCATGCGTTTGCGCGAGGAGAAGCTCGGTAGTGCGCAGGCCGGTCCCGTGCTCCTGTGGATCGGCAACGACGCCAGGCGCAAGGGGCTGTCCATGGCGCGCAAGGTTCTCGCGCGTCTTCGTCTTCGCAGGCTCGACGCTCACCTCATCCTCGCTGGCCATCGCACGGAGGGCTGGGACGGCAAGGATATGGGTTTGCACGGATGGGGGCATGTCGATCCGGCCCCCCTCTACTCGATGGCCGATCTCCTTATCGCTCCGAGCCTCGAGGACGGCTTCCACCTTGCGATGGTCGAAGCCCTTGCTGCTGGCTTGCCCGTTGTCTGCTCGGGTCGCGTCGGGGCATCCATGCTGGTCCAGGATCGGGATCTCGCACGCGTCGTGCAGGACCCACGGGACCTGGACGGATTCGACCGAGATGTGCTCGCGCTCTGCGCCCGTGGCTCTCTCTCGTTCGAGAGGATGGAGGCTCGTCGCGCCATGGTCGAGACCAGTTTTCTCGATCGCCATCTCGATCACCTGGCGCATCTTCTTATCGATCACCTTCCCTCTCTCCAGAACGCGAGTCGCGGATGAAGCCGAGCGATCTCCAGGCCGAGGGCGTTGCCCCTCTGAGCTACTGCACCAACGTGCATCCTGCTCAGACCCTGACCGATGCGGAGCGGGTCTACCGCGAGATCAGTGCTCCCTTGTTGCGTCGCTGCCTGGGCTCGGGGGATCTCCTGCTGGGAGCCTGGTGGCCGCGGGACCTCGTCCGGGCTTTCATCGAAGATCCGGCGCGTCTGCAGAGGCACGGGGATTTGTGTGAAGAGCTCGCACTGCGTCCCTTCTCCCTCAACCTCTTTCCGATGGGGCGCTTTCACGGTGGTGATTCACAGGCGGCCGTCAAGGAGGCGGTCTACCAGCCCGACTGGTCCAGCGACGAGCGCCTCTCCTACACTCTGGATGCCGCGCGCAGCCTTGCCGAGCTCTGTTCTCGTTTCTCGACGCCTCTGGGCGTAATGAGCACCTTGCCACTCGGTTTCCGCGGAAGGGATCGTTCGCTCCGCACGGCACCCGTTCACACTCGCAATCTCTTCCGTGCCGCGCAGGTCCTGGCCCAGATCGAGGAAGACACCGGTGTGCGTCTGGAGCTGGCCTTGGAGCCCGAGCCTTGGTGTCTGCTCGAGAGCGTGGGGGAGAGCCTGACCTGGCTTGAGGATGAACTGGCAGCACTCGCTGCGTCGCAGGGCTCTGAGGCTCTGGTCCGCCGACACATCGGGATCTGTCTGGATCTCTGCCATGCGGCCGTGATGGGGGAGGACGCGGTCGAGGCCCACAGGGCCATCGAGGGGCGAGGATGGCGCGTCAGCAAGGTCCAGCTGAGCTCCTGCCTCCGCGCTCGCGGACCGGATGGCCTGGCCAGGCTCCTCACACGGGACGAGCCCGTCTATCTGCACCAGTGCCGTCTGGCCGGTGCGTCTCCCCGGCACTTCGTCGACCTCTCGGATCCCGGTCTGGCCGCACTCGACATGGAATCCGATGACCTCGTCTATTCGCACTTCCACGTGCCGCTCCACGATCCGGGCCAAGAGCCACTGACCACCACGCAGGATCTCCTCTGCGACTACCTCGCTTTTCTGCGCGGCGGTGGCTTACGTCCCGGCACTCCGATCGAAGTTGAGACCTACACCAATCCCGCGATCGAAGAAGAGCTAGAGTTTGCTGTCAGCCAGATCTTGGCGAGTCCACCCCTATGACCGTGGGAGGGATGAACGCAGAAGCGTCCAAGACAAGTCCGAAAGACGAGGGGCAAGGATTACCACGAAGCGCACGAAGGCCAGGAAGGAGGAAACAGGATCCGAAGGGCTGTGTTTTCCAAACGCTTGTGCCGGCTCCAGGCCTTGACTGAGGGATGGTGCCTGGAGTTCTGCTCCGCGTGCGCAACCTGTCTCGAGCGATTGGGTGCTCGAGGCAGGTTGCGATCCGATGTTCAGCGAACGTACTGGATCTCGATGGACTGGACCGTGATGGGCAGTCCAAGGGCGAGGGAGCGATCGAAGATGAGCCGGAACCGATAGCCCTGGGAGACAAAGTCCGAGAGTCTCGAGACGTCCTCGGTGACCCAGGGTGTCTCGCTCCCGGCAATCGGTTGGCGCGCCGTTGTCGTCAGGCGGATGCCCTGCACCTGGAGGATCACGGGGCCTGTGTTGGCTTTCGAACCGAGTTTGGGATCATGACTGAGCGTGATCTTGGTGGCGCCGATTTGCGCGTGGATCACGTAGCCCTCGAAGGATGGTGAAGAGAGACTGCCGGTGTCGTTCCAGCGGCTCATGGCCACGCTCTTGGTGTCATGATCTGGTACTCTGAGACGCGCGATGTTGAAGGCTAGCGTCGCTGGCTGGAATGTCCCCTTGAGAGACACCTTGGACAGGAGGGGGGCTTCGATCCGATAGAAGCCTGGCCCTGCGGCGCCGCTCAAAGCATCCACGGCGGTGAAGCCACTGCCTGTCTTCCCGGAGTTGTCGGTCATGCCACTCTTGCCACCCAGGGTGCTGACGATTCCTAGGAGTGAGATGCTGTCCCCGGATTGGAAGAGGATGCTGCCTCCCGAGCCCGCTCCACCCGGGGAAGGAGCGAAGTCCTTGAGGTAGCTCGTGACGAGGCCAGAAGCACCGTCTGCCTGGACGGCGCCCCCCTTGGGGACGATGAGGGCCGATCCTGCCTTGAGGAGAAGGATGCCACCGCCCCCACTTCCTCCTGCACCGGGATGGCGGTAGCTGGTGCTACTCTTGATCGAGCCCACGGGGTGCGTCCCTGCACCGCCGCCCCCCGAACCTCCTATCAGGAACAGGTCTGCACTTGCCTGTGTCGTGCCGATCTTGAGTTTCTGCAGAGGGATGCCGATGCCTCCCTTCGAAGCTGCGCCGAAGTCGTAGGCCTTGGGTGGCGAAGACGAGGCATTGCTGTTCTTTGTGGACGAACCGCCCTTGCCACCCAGATTCTTGCCCGTGGGGTCGAAGTAGCCACCACCTCCGCCACCGGCTGAGGTTTGTTGGCAGATCACGTCGAAGAACGAGTACCGGATGCCCTTGACTGTCGCCGGATTGGCCTTGGATCCCGCTCCGCCCGTACCCTTGAACAGGGTCGAATAGGGGTGTCCCTTGGGATACACGAGGTCGCCTCCTGCGGATCCATCCACTTTGCCCGAGGTGACTGAGTACGTATCGCCGCCCCTTCCTCCGGCTGCGCCGCCGGGGCCGCCCGCTTGACCCTTCTGGCCTTTCGTAGCCTTCCTTGCCAACGGGTCCGGAATGGCCATGGGAGCACTCACCGATAGAAGGCCTTCGATCCGGATGGCTCCCGTGGCGAAGATGTGGGGCACAGTCGTTCCCACGAACTGCAGGTGCTCGTTCTGGCGCAAGTGGAAGCTCATGAACTCGAAGCGTCCGTTGCTGACCGTGATCGCCTGCCCACTTGGAGTGCGGCCTGCAGGGATCGTCGTGTTGCCAGCATCCATCTCGTAGATGGTTCTGCCTGCCGAGTCCTTCTTCCCTGTCTTCCTACCGAGGACGCGGACATCGAAGTCGCCGTGCATGCCGGATCCACCGAGGACGCCCGGCGAGAGCTTGCCCTTGGCCCAGAGGGCTCCGTCCCTGTCGGCGTCGCGATGGGCCAGGTTGCCGAAATCCTCCTTGGTGGATCGGAGCGTGCCCTGAGGGCCGATCTTCATGCCTCGGGATGCGAGCCAGGTGATGGTGGGGCCAACTTGGACGAAGATTCCCTGTGCATAGACCGGCAGGATGATGGGAGGAATCGGCGGGAAGCCAGACTTCCACACACCAGAGGCATCGGTCTGGATCATGACCAGGAGGTCCGGCCGCACGAGCAGGCGGCAGCCCGGGGTTGCCAGTGGGACCGAGATCGCATTCAGCCCAAGCACGAGGACACCGGTTGTGGCCTTGGGCGCCTGACTGACCGTAAGTGCGAGCTTGCCCGGCTGGAAGATTCCGACCAGTTGTGGTCCACAGCCCTGACCGTAGATGCGCAAAGGGGTTCTGGTCTGGCTCTGTGCGGGGAGACAGAACGGGAGCCCGGCCATCGCAAGAAGAAGGAGAGTTTTCATCTGGTTGCCTTGGAGTGGACTCCTCATCGAGGGAGTCGATGAGGAGCAGGAGTTGGCAGGGCTGTTCCCATCCGGCCCAGGCTCGGCGGGTAGGCGTCGAGAGGGACCGAGAGGTGCGGGTCCTGATTGTTGGCGAGGCCGGAATGGCTCGCGATCTTGGGAATCGAGCCGGCGAAGGAGTTCCTTGGAAGAGCCCGCCGGGACGAAGACAGGGAACGTGCTATGCCATGGGGGCTTGGGGGGCGTTCTTGGAGAATGAACTCCGGGCTTGCGAGAGTCAAGCCCCCCCGGATCCTCACCTAACCCGGATGATTCATGAGATCGTTGTGAGCAAAGGCGAGATCGACATAGCCGAGCTTGTGTTTGCGGTCTGACGAGCGCATTTCGAGTTCAGGACGGCTGCGCGAGATATGAGGCGACCCAAGAGGGGCGTCGAATCGAAGCCATGCCGAGCGAACCGATAGGTTCGCGGTCCTGGACCGAAAGGCGCCGTCAGACGCATCGAGGTCATGAATCGTTCGGTCTAAGAAAACGAGAGGCCTCGGAGATGATCGCGGTGGCTGCGCGCGATCGATTCCGACGCCTCTCGATAGGTGGGTGGGAGTGAGTGTGCCTCACAGCCCGGAAAACCTGTTTCAGTAATTCTTGTAGCGATTCATGAAGCCACGGTGGTAGTACGCAGGCAGTTCGACTTCATAGGTTCGACTCTTCGACCCGGGAGCCTTGCCCCGGAGAACAACCAGGTAGTCCTGGTTGTTGTTCTGCTGGATGTGTTTGGGGACCAGGACGATTTGGATGGTTTCGGTCCTCATGCGGATCTTCTCCAGGCTCTTGCTCAGGATGGCGAGCTTGTTGCCAGTGCTGTCTCGAGCCTCGTAGATGCCTGCCGCCTTCGGGCCCTTGATCTGGATCTCGAGCACGAGGTCCGGCGCAAAGGGGCGAGTGAAGGTCTTCCTTGCCCACAGCCTGTGTTTCATCCAGATCTTGCGATCCAGTTGCATTTCGAGGAAGGGGGCCACGAGACGCTGTTTGTTTCCATTCTCGTCCTCGACGATCTTGGTCGACAGCTCCACTCCCTGCATCGTCTGTGATGGCTCGCGCGCCTTGTCCTCGAAGTCCACCGGGTCGATGGTGATCGTGCAGGCGGAGAAGGCCAGAAGGCAGAGCAGGAGAGTGGTTCGCATCATGCAGGGTCCTCGGTCAGTCGAGAGGGGGGCGATCCCATGGCATCGACAGAGCAAAGGGCCCTGCTTGATCCAAAGATGCAGAAGCCATCCAGGCCCCATGAGATGCCGCATAGGAGCCTTGTCAGCGGAGGGACGGTGCCAAGGCCCGGTCGAGGTCGGGGCGCGATCAGCCCGGAGGATTCATGAGATCGACGCATCGAGGTCGTGAATCCTCCGGGTGAGGGCCGCGGAGCGTAGGGCCCTTCGTGGCGAACCCTGGCTCTTCGTCTTTCGCACTTGTCTTGGATGGCTCTGGGACTGTCCCGATTCGTGACGCGTGGGACCGTCCCGATTCGTGACGCGTCGGGTCTGGTGGATCGGTGGTGCAAGAGAATCTCCTGAGACCAGACCAAGGGGCTCTTGCCAGTCCCTCGAGGATCGGGGAACTCGGGTGAGGCCCTGCCGTTCTGGGGGGGCACCCCTCTCCACTCCACTGGAACTCGGATCATGATGTATCGCCAGAATGGTATTGCGCCGGTCCTCGGCATCTCCCTCCTTCTTCTCTCTCTCGGCTGTCAGGGTGATGGCAAGAAGAGCCCCTTCAAGAACTTCGAGCCTGGTAGGGGTTCGAATTCGGAGCTGGCCAAGAGACTCGAAGGCGGGAGTCTCGTCGTCGACGATGCCGAGGGTGGAGTGCCGGAGATGGAGGAAGAGATAGGTGTGTCCTTTCGAGGTCTAGATGGAGCTCCCATGGAGGATTCGGCGGGGCCAGTCGTGGGGCGGGCGGAACTTCGACAGGTCGCGGGCACTCCCGGTACGCCGAACGCGCCCTCGACGGGGACCTTCGGTTTCAGCTCGATGGGTCTCCAGAGGTTCCACGATCGAGACGGCAACGGGCTGCCGGATGGGCAGAACCTCCAGGGCAGATCAGGGCGCGGGCAGAATGGAAACGGCCAGACCGGCGGATCGCAGTTGCCACGTTCCGAGAAGAGTCTGCCAGAAGAGACCGTGACGGGGGGGGGAGACGAGGGCGATGGCAAGTCCGGCAGCAAGAAGGCGAGCAAGCAGGCCTGGAAGAGGTCCAAGGGGCGGCCTAGCTTTGCGCGCGTCTACGTAGGGGGTGGCAACTCGCTCGAGCTCGAGCGCATGCGAATCACGATCTACCTGGATGGGCCCAGGGCTCGGACGGTCGTGGATCACATCTTCAAGAATCCACATGACAAGGCTCTGGAGGGGACCTTCGAGTACCCCCTGCCGGCAGGTGCCACGCCGAGCGCCTATGCGATGTTCGTTTCGGACCGGCAGGACAGGGCGCCTGACTTCTTCACGCGCATGCCCGGCAACGAGAAGGGCAGCGAATCGCCGCCGGCCTTCCTGGCGAACATGGCGTTCGAGGAGGGTGTGAAGCGAGTCAATGGAGAGGATTGGGGCAAGCTCCGTCAGGCGCGCGTCGTGCGCAAGAAGCGCGCGCGCCAAGTCTACGAGGAGATCACCCGTCGCCGCATCGATCCGGCGCTGCTGGAATACGCGGGTGGCAATACCTTCCGCGGGCGCGTCTTCCCTATCCCTGCGAAGGGCTATAACCGCGTCATCCTGGCCTACGAGGAAACGCTACCCCTTGGAGACGAGGGTCTGCGCTATCGCTTCGCTCTGCCCGACTGTGATCTGGGATTGCTGCACATCACCGTCAGCTCACCTGTGAAGGGCGTGCGCGAGATCGTCCTCGAGCCTGCTCCCGGAAACCAAGGCGAGGTCGTCGAGGGCCGTCGACTCCAACAGCTGGCCTGGGAGAAGGAGAAGGGGCCTGGTGGCGATCTCAGCATCCGCATCGTGCCCGAATCGAGCGAAGCACTCTGCCTCTCCGGTCCCGACCAGAGCCGGGCGCAAGGGCAAGCCTTCCTGGCGAGTCTGCATCCCAGGTTGCCCATGACGAAGATCGGCAAGGGCACGCCGCGCGCCGTCTTCTTGTTGGACACCTCGCTCTCGGAGAGCCCCGATCGCTTCGCGGTCAACCGCAAGCTGATCCAGCGTATCCTCGAGCGCAACGACAGCATCAAGAGCTTCAACGTCCTGCTCTTCGACGTGACCGCGCGTTGGCTGCAGCCGGGCGGGTTCATCGACAACAACAAGAAGGCGCGCGGCGAAGCGCTCGCCGCGATTGACAAGGTCCTCTTGGAGGGCGCCACCGATCTCTCGGCCGCGCTCCGCAAGCTGGCAGTGATCCCCTGGATCCCCGATGCAGGCATCCTCGGCAAGATGCCTCTCGATGTCTTCCTGCTGACCGATGGGCAGATCAGCTGGGGCGAGCGCAAGCTCACACAGATCCTGGCGCCGGTCGGCAAGAACAACGGCAAGTTCCGCGCGCGCTTCTTCTGCTATCGCAATGGTCTCTCCGCCGAGAATCTAACGCTCTTCGATCAGCTGACGCGCAACGGCGGCGCGGTCTTCAATGTGTTCAGCGAGAAGGAAATCGATGCGGCAGCCTTGGCTCACCGGCGTCCGGCCTTCCTGATCGACGGCCTGCAGATCGAGGGCGTGTCGGTCCAGGACCTCCTCGTGGCCGGTCGGCGCGCAGCGCTCTACCCGGGCGGGAGCCTGCAGATCGCGGGTCGCTATGCCAAGGAAGGCAAGGCGCGCGTGAAGCTCAGCGGGACCTTAGATGGCAAGCCCTATGTCTTCGAGGCCGACTTGGGGCTGGACGGCAGCAGCGAACTGGCAGGCCGGGCCTGGGCCGAGATCGCGGTGCAGCAGATGTTGGCCCTGCAGGATCCCGAGGTGGACGACCTGGCCGTGGCCTATGCGCAGCACTTCAACATCGCCACACGAGAGACGAGCTTCCTCGTCCTGGAGACGGATGCCGACTACGAGCGGTTCGAGATTGGCAAGGAAGCCACACAGGCGCAAATCGAGGATATCGCACGCTATCTGCACGAGGCGTATCGCAAGCAGGCGCAGAAAGAGCCGAGTCGCCGGAGGGACTATGCTCGTCTCTTGGATCGTATCTCGGGTGAGACGGGACTCTTCGATGGGGGCGAGGCTCCACACGTGAAGAGGCTCTTCGAGACCTTGCAGGAGAAGGACTTCGTCCTTTCCGATGCGAAGCAGGCGGGCAGTGCCAGGCTGGATGTCCTGCCCGAGCGAGATCAAGTGCCCGAAGCCTATGCAGGTGGTTTGCGGAAGAACCGTCGGGAGCCTGCGCTGCATCTGGTTGAGGCCGAGCGTCGCGCCAAGGACGGCCAGGCCCTGGCCGCGCTGCGCGCACTCAGCAACCTCGTCGAGATCTACCCGAGCCGCAGTGACGCGTTGCGCCTGGTCGGCTATCGACTCCTCTCGATGTCCTACCCGGGCTTTGCTGCAGCGCTCTTCGATCAGGTGCGCGAGCAGCGCCCCTTCGAGCCCCAGAGCTATCGCGACCTGGGCCGGGCGCTGGACGAGGCCGGTAGCTATGGCCTGGCGGCAATCCAGTACGAGATTCTGCTCGCCGGCACGTGGCATGCACGTTTCCATGCTTCGCTGCAGCTCATCGCTCGCGAGGAATACATCTCACTCATGCGTCGCACGCTGCGCGAGAAGAAGGTCAGCGGTGAGCTGCTGCAGCTCTTTGGCGAGCGCCTCGAGGCCCTGGGCACCAGCGACGACCAGGCCGATCTGCGCGTCACGATCAGCTGGAACACCGACAACACCGACATAGACCTCTGGGTCAAGGAGCCCGGCGGCGAGGCCTGTGGCTACAGCCACAAGGAGACCAAGAACGGCGGTAAGCTGCTCGATGACCTCACGCAAGGCTATGGCCCTGAGCGCTACGTCATGAAGAAGGCTCGCAGAGGCGTCTACACGATCCTTGTGCAGTACTACAGCCCCAACCCCAATCTGCTCGCTGGCGAGACCCACGTCGAGGTCCTCGTGACCCGCAAGGCCGGCACGCCCGAGGAGGAGACCGTGCGTTATCCCGTCATCCTGCGCAAAGCCAAGGAAGGCTACGAGGTCTGCAAGGTCCGCCTCTGACCCACCCGCTCGGTATCGGGTGCTCGCAAGGGGGGCAGGTCTTGTTTCACGCAGGTCAGGCGCCGGGGACGGCGGCGATCTTGCAGCCTGCGAGCGCGAAGAGGTAGAGGATGCGGGCGCCCTGCTTGGGGGGTGAGCCCAGCCGGACGCGGGCGGGGATCTTCCACCAGTGCTCATCCACCTTTTCGAACCGGCCGCCCAGCTCCAATGCGTATCGCTTGAGGTAGGGGCGGAGCAGGTCGGGCTTGTTGGCCTGCAGCCAGATGTGCCCTGCGAAGCCGATCTCGGTCGCTTTCCCGGTGAAGCAGTAGGACTCAATTGTGGGCGTGTGTTGATCGGGCCGGCGTTCCTGGCCCGGCTCCGCGCCGCTGTCCAGCCGCCGCATCACGATCACCGGTGCATTGGCATCGAAACCCACCGGTAGCTGGACCGGAAGGTAAGGCTTACGCCCGGTCGATTGTTGGATGGCTGCCTCGAGGATCCCCTTCTTTCCCGATTGCATCAGGTATCGGTCTCCATGGATGGCCATCCATGGTTGGGCCAAGGGGCTGTTGTCCGGAGAAGGTGGATCCCGTCGCCAGAGGACCGAACCTCGTGAGGGGACGATTTCCTTGATGCCTGCCTTGCCGATCTTTGGATAGGAACCCGTGGCGAGTCCGCGCGAGCCCGGGTCGTAGATCACGATTTGTTCAGCATCACCAAATCCTGGCCTCTGTGGAAAGTCCTGGTCACTCGCCGCATAGAGGAAGAGCAGGTGCCCACCTGGGTCCATGCTGCTTGGCATGACCGTGCGCAGCATCGTGTACGCCTCGTTGATGTCCCCTAGGATCACGCTCTCCGTGCCTTCCGGGATGTAGGTGCGTAGGACCCCGTATCGATCGGAGGGGTCGTAGTCCTGTCCTTTCGAGCCGGGGTCTGTGGCACAGGAGCCGAGCAGGGTCAGGGAGAGGATCAGAGGGCGGAGAGAATGTCTGGGCATGCCTTGGAATCGTTGAGGGGTCGAGTGCCCAGATCCTAGCTGCCTCATCCAGGATGTCCGTCCTCAAGCAGGGTTTCTCACCGTCGCCTGGCTTGTTCTCTGGCCAAGACCCGCGAGGGGAGTGGCTCTGGCCCTGTCATGGGGCTTGCGATAGCCCGGGTGACTCATGAGATCGTGGCATCGAGGTCATGAACCGTTCGGGAGAGATCAGGGAGAGGCCCATGGTCGTGCCATTCAGAAGGTCCTGCGCTTGCCTCTATCCAGGGCCCTCCAGTGCCTGGCAGCTCTGCGGTCGCTATGCTGATCGCACATGAGAAAACCACCAAGAGCCCTCGGGCTGGTCCTGGCCTCGACTCTGGCATTTTCGCTCCTCTTCGTCGACGCAGCGATGGCCCAAGGGCCGCAGGCCTCGATCGCCAAATCTCGGGGACCCAACATCGTGGTCCTCTTCATGGACGACGGGGGTTATGGCGATCTGGGATGCTACGGCCATCCTACGATCCGAACGCCGAACCTGGATCGCATGGCAGCAGAAGGTATGCGATTCACGCAGTTCTATTCGGCATCGGGCGCCTGCACGGCGAGTCGGTATGCCTTGCTGACCGGTCGACTCCCGGTGCGCAGCGGATTCGCCTGGGTGCTCAACCCTCGCTCCAAGCGTGGCCTGCATCCCAAGGAAGTGACCATCGCCGAAGGTCTCAAGAGCAAGGGCTATGCGACGGCCGTCTTCGGCAAATGGCACCTTGGGCACCAACGGAAATACCTGCCCTTGCAGCATGGCTTCGATGAATACTACGGTCTTCCCTACAGCAACGACATGCTGCCGCCCAGATCGCCGCCAATGCCACTCATCGAGAACAACGAGGTCGTCAAGACCAACCCGGACCAGACCCTGTTGACACAGGCGTACACCGAGCATGCGATCGACTTCATCACGCGTCACAAGGAGGGACCCTTCTTCCTCTATCTCCCCTATGCCATGCCGCACATCCCACTGCATCCTGGCAAGGCCTTCGCGGGCAGGTCTACCCGCGGCACCTACGGCGACGTCATCGAGGAGATCGACTGGAGCGTGGGGCTGATCCTGGATACCTTGCGCAAGCAGGGGCTCTCCCAAAAGACGCTGGTGCTGTTCACGAGCGACAACGGTCCGTGGATCATCAAGGGAAAGCGGGGTGGCTCCTCGGGTCTGCTCCGCGACGGCAAGGGCAGCACCTGGGAAGGTGGCATGCGCGAACCCGCCATCGCCTGGTGGCCTGGGACCGTGCCTGCGGGCCAGGTCGAGCAGCGCGTGGCCTGCACGATCGATGTGCTCCCCACGGCTTTCGAGCTGGCCGGCGTTGATCTACCGACCGACCGCAGTCTGGATGGAGAGAGCCTTGTGTCCGTGCTCCGCGGCAACCGACCGGGGGCGGCGCATCGCCCCTTCTTCTACTATGGGCCTGGCAACCGCCTGCATGCTGTGCGCAAGGGTCCATGGAAACTGCATATCAAGACCTCGAGCCAGACGCGAAAGAAGTACTTCGATGGCAAGCTCCCCCTCCTCTTCCAGCTGGATGAGGATCCCTCGGAGAAGTACGACCTCGCGGACAAGGAGCCCGAGGTCGTCCAGGAGCTCACCGAGTTATTGGAACAGCATCGGAAGCAGGTCGTAGCCGAGGGCAACTACTTCAAGCCCGGTACGATCAAATGACCCGGTCCGCCATTGGCGGGACCAGGTCATGGGCTCCCCCCGGCCCCCGGCCTCGGGAGTGGGGGGCCTTGCGAGCGAGATCTACTGCGGGGACGAACGCAGCTCGCCAGTCAGGCTCTTCAAGAAGGCCACGATGCTCTTGAGCTTCTTGGGGCTCAGTCCCTTGCCGAGCTGATTCCAGGCCATCATCTTGGTGACCTCCTCCAGCGTCGCTATGGATCCGTCATGGAGGTAGGGAGCCGTCTTCTCGACGTTCAGCAGGCTGGATGCCTTGAAGATGAACTTGTCCGATTCCTGCTTGGTCTCCTGGTAGCGCCCCAGATCCTTGCTGTCGTACGCATAGACCAGACCCAGTTTCATGAGCATCTGGCCCCCGACCATGCGGCTCGAGTGGCAGGTCGTGCAACCCACGTCGACGAACTCGATCAGGCCCTGCTTCTCCTCGTTGGTCAGGGCGTTCTTGTCTCCGTCCAGGAAGCGGTCGAAGCGCGACTTCGTCACCAGCGTGCGCTCGAAGGCGCCGATCGCGTGACCGATGTTCTCGAAGGTCAGCGCGTTCTTCTCCTTGGGGAAGGCCTTGGCGAAAGCCGCGACGGTGGCGGGGTCCTTCTTCAGGATGGCCACTGCGTCGGCCTCCGTCTTGATGCCGTGCTCGATGGGGTTGAGCAGTGGGCCGAGGGCCTGCGTTTCGACTGTGGCCGCGCGTCCGTCCCAGAACTGGCTCACCTGGCGGAAGGCGTTGAGCGAACTCGGCGAGTTGCGGGTGCCCATCTGTCCGCCCACACCGGGCGACGTAGGCTTGTTGTCGACGCCGTAGGTGTCGAGGCTGTGGCAGCTGGCACAGGAGATCGAGCCGTCGCTGGAGAGGCGCTTGTCGTGGTAGAGCGCTTCTCCCAGCGTCACCATCTCTGGCGTGTTGGCCTTGACGGCCGGGGGGGTGATCGGGGCGGCCTTGAAGAAGGCGAGCTTCTCGGCGGGAACATGGACTTCGGTGGGGCCTCCGCAGGCGGCGAGGGTGGTGCCGAGGGTCAGGACGAGGGTGAGGGACTTGCGATTCACAGGTGGACCTTTCTTGATTCTGGGGGATTGGCGCGTGGTTCGAATCCCTTGGAGCCACGATTGGCATCTGCGGTTCCGCAATTGTGAGTAGGTCAGCCCGGAAGCGGCTCCTGCTGCAGCTCTGCGAAGTCGAGGTTGAAGCGCGCGAGGTATTTGCGGAGACGGTCGGCGTCGTTGCTGGAGCTCTTGCGCGCGCGGGAGATCGCAAAGAGACGTCGGCCGGCGGCGCTGAGCGACGCGCTGCTGGCGCAGACCTTGAGGACGCCCTCGAGCTGGAAGAGGTCGAAGTCGTCGAAGCGCTCGCGGTAGTCCCGGCCGAGCAGCGTCTCGAGTCGGTGGGAGCTCTCGTCGTGGCTCTGCCAGGCGCGGCGCAGGCGGGTGATTTCGTCGCGGACCTCGTCGACGCGGATGCGGCCAGCGGGTGCCAGCGTGGCCATGCGCGTGACGCTGCCGCCGAGGTCGCGAAAGTTGCCGGCCCACAGGGCCTCCGGTGAGCGCGCAAAGCTGAGGTAGTGCTCGCGCGCCTCCTTGTTGAAGCGCACGCGCTGGCCGCTCCGAGCTGTGAACTGTTGTAGCTCGTAGTCCAGGTTGGGCGGCAGGTCCTCAAGCCTGTCCTTGAGGCCCGGAAGCTCGAAGGTCCAGAGGTCGATGCGCGCGAGCAGATCCTCGCGGAATTGCCCTTCTCGGACGCGCTGGCGCAGGTCGCGGTTGGTGCCCGCGATGAGCTGGAAGTCGCTCTCGGTTTCCTGGTCCGAGCCGAGCGGCAAGAAGCGTCGCGCTTCGACCGCGCGCAGCAGCATGGCCTGCTCGTCGGGGCCGAGCTCGCCGATCTCGTCGAGGAAGAGCAGACCGCCATGGGCTTCGCGCAGCAGGCCGCCGCGGTCGGAGCTGGCGCCGGTGAAGGCGCCCTTGCGATGGCCAAAGAGTGTCGACATCGCGCTGTCGCCGCGCAGCGTGGCGCAGTTGACCTCGACGAAGGGGCCCTCCATGCCGAGCCTCTGGCGGCGCAGTTCGTAGATGCGGCCGGCGAGGCTCGACTTGCCCGCGCCAGTCGGCCCCATGAGCAGGACCGGCGCGGTAGAGGCCAGGGCCACCTTCTCGATGAGCTCGATCTGCTGGTTGAATGCAGGGTTGCGCGTGGGGATGCCCGACTTGAGGTAGTCCACGCCTTGCGCCTGTTCGAGCTTGAAGCGCGCGGCCATCCGGTCGTAGCGCGAGAGGTCCAGGTCGATGATCTGGTAGCGCGCCTCGTAGTGAGAGCGCTGGATCGGCGGTGCGGACTGGATGAGGCTTGCGGGGAAGTGGCGCGACTCGGTCAGGAGGAAGAGGCAGATCTGCGCGACGTGCGAGCCGGTCGTGATGTGGACGAGGTAGTCCTCCTCCTCTGGCTTGAAGTCGTAGCTGCCCGCGAAGTCATGCAGTGCGGCGAAGACCTGCTCGAAATCCCAGGGATCCTTGAACTCGAGGGTATGGTCCCGGAGCTCCGTCTCCGGCGAGATGCTCGCGATGTCCTCCAGCACCATCCGTGTCAGGGTCTCGTCCTTGCGCTCGCGGAAGAGCTCCAGCCGGTCGACGAGGAAGTCTTCGTGCTGGAAGAGGGAGACGGTGGGCCGCCAGCGATCCCAGCGCCGCGCCGGGTCGGTGGCGTCGATCTGGGTGCCGAGAAAGCCGAGGACAACGAGAGGCTTCATATCCAGCAGGATAAAGTTATATCTTAATGGCGCAATCAGAAGGTTTTCACTGGAGAGTCAGCCTGTTAATGGATGACGTAAGTCATGGAATGCCTGTTGGATACGGGTTTTCTTCGGAAATGTCCATCAGCGGCACAGCTTCTGCTTTCTTCCCCGCACAAGCTCCGGGACGATGAGCCCGGGCGGAGCGGACGCACATGACGAACTACCAACTCCTGAAGACCGACAGCTCGACTCCAATCAAGGCCTGGGTGAGAGGTGTGAGCCTCGACGAGGGCGCACGGCGCCAGCTCGAGAACGTGGCCCTGCTCCCGATCATCCACAAGTGGGTGGCCGCGATGCCCGACGTGCATTGGGGCATCGGCGCGACCGTGGGCTCGGTGATCCCGACGCTGGGCGCGATCATCCCGGCGGCGGTCGGCGTGGACATCGGCTGCGGCATGATGGCCGTGCAGACGAGCCTCGATGCCAAGGATCTGCCCGACGATCTCAAGAAGATCCGCGCGGCGATCGAGAAGGCCGTGCC
>JAJRTL010000370.1 GCA_024278315.1 Planctomycetota bacterium
GGCCGTCCCGGGCGCCACCTTCTGGGCCCAGCTGCGGCACGGCAGCATGAGCTTCATCCTGGGCTATCAGGCTAGGGGCAAGGCCAGGATCTGGGCCGTCGACTCGCGAGGAAGCCAGGCGCTTGGAAGAAACGAAGGCCATGAAGTCCCACTCTTGGGCACCCAAGAGGCGCACTAGATACGTTTCTTCTACCTGGATGGTGGACTGTGGTTATCGGTCTCCGGCAAGGATCTCGTTCGCATCGAGTATCCACCCGAAAAGATGCTCTACACGGAGATGACGTACACTTCGACGAAAGGACTCAGCATCGCCGTGACGAAAGGAAGGTTCATAGTCGAGAGTCTCAGCATCCAACACGACTTCCACTATACGACGGCTGATCAAAGACCCGACGCGCATGCCGTGTTCGAACCCTATTTCATACAGGAAGATCATTTCTTCGTCCTTGGGGACAACAGTGAGGACAGCGCCGACTCGCGCGTCTTTGGTGCAGTCCCCAGGAAGGACATTCGCGGTCGTCCATGGATGATCGTCGCACCCATTCGACGCTTCCGAGTCTTCCCACGATGATGTCTGTTTTCATGAACACCCTTCCCCTTCTCGCTCTACTCCCACTCGTAGTTTTTCAAGCCGGGGCCCAGGAGCCGAAGAAACCCCAGACGCGCCCAACCCGAAGCGTCTCGCTTCTACCCATCCCGAGCTACCCGGTGCTCCGACGTGAAGGCAGCATCGCCATCGATGGAAGCCTGCTCGAGTGGCCTCGACAAATGCCGGGCTTGATCCTGAATCACCCCGGCCAACTCTCGGGCACAGCCCACGGGAGTTGGCGAGGCAAGGCCGACCTGAGTGCAGGCGGCATGCTGCTCTGGGACGAGAAGTACCTCTATCTCTCCTTCCTGATCGCGGACGACTGGGCGCGCTCGACACCGCGCAAGCTCTTTCCAGTCGGAGGCCAGCTCCCTCCAGGCGACTCCGTCTCGCTCTTCTTCGACCCCAAGCGCGACACGCGCAGCCACGGTCCGGACCGCGGCCGCAAGGAAGACAAGGAATACTGGATTGGCGCAACGAGCAAGGGACGCAGCCTCATCCTGCCCCGAAACAGACTCGAGCCCGAGATCAAGATCCACACACGTGCCACAGCAGTGGTTCTCTACAACAAGAAGAGCCGGGGCTATACGATCGAAGCCGCGATTCCATGGAAGGAGATCCTGCCCGGGGACATGTCGCCACGTGAGGGGCTAGCCATCGACTTCCAGGTGATCATCCAGGACTTCGATTCGCCTTTGGACATGCTTCCCCAGACACGCATCGGTTGGACCTTTGGCTCAGCTCCACGCATCTATCCGATGATCTGGGGCACCCTGGTTCTTAGCGGAAGGTCCTGGAGGGGCGACAAGCCGCCCGCTATCCCAGCCTTGCCCTCGACTCCGACCAAACTTCCTGGCCATGAATACTGGCTCAATCTCGCCAGAAACCTCGGCACGACCAAGCCTGCGCCAGGCAAGGAAGGGCTCAGCGGAAAACACGGTGAACTCCTCCATGCCCTCGAAGACCACATGAAGGCCTATCCGAGGCTGGACTATGAACAACTTCTGGTCCTCGGGCAGCGACGCATGCGCAGGGAGTACGATGGCTACATGGCGGACAACCTCCCCTTCTTCCTGGCCCAGCGACTGAGGAGCATCGGTGATCGCCTGGAGAAGACGAAACCGCCCGAGAAGCCTGGGATCGTCAAGCTCCCTGGCCGCGGCTGGATCCTCTGGAGCAAGGACGCAAGCATCGCACTCTCGCCTGCCGGCCCTCTCCTGGAGGAGGCATGGCTGGCCAAGGGCCTCGACGCCGTCTTCTTCGCACGGGCCCTGGATCCTCTCGATCGCCATGACCCTCTCTCCTTGCGGATGATGGCTCTCCAGAAACACGTCCTGACACATATCGCCTCCCAGTTCCCGGGCCTCACCAAGAGCATGAAGGACGAGGACCTCGCCAAGATCGGCTCTGAGCGAACGATCGGAGAGGGCGTGAAGGTCCGGATCCTCGGGCGAACCGGCGACAAGGGACAGGTCAGCACCAGCGCAGGCGTGCAGGTCACCTGGTCTTCGGGCTTCACTGTCGTCTACCCCTCGCTCGCCGGCATGCCCGATCAGGTCCAGCTGGACAAGGGTAGACACATCGACGTCCTCATCCTCGATCCGGACAATCCCGAGACGGGCAAGTGGCTCGAGCTCGCCAAGGGTGGACGCGTCCTACTCGATGGTTTCCTCGACGTCGACCGCTTCCCCAAGGGCAGTCTGGTCAAGACTCACAGGATTCGCGACTACGAGAAATTCCTCGAAGCCTACAGCGCCCTCCACCCCTCGGTCTGGCTGCTGGCACCAGGCGAAATCCTCGACTCCTGAGGCAGTGAGAGGATCTGCATCGTGATCGACATCGGTGTGAACTTGACGAACCGGGCCTTCGAAGGGGATCGTGATGCGGTCCTGGATCGAGCCAAAGCAGCTGGTATCGAGGCCATCGTGATCACCGGAACCGATCTGGACGAGAGCCGACAGGCCATCGATCTCTGTTCGGAGGACCCGAGCTTTCTCTTCTCCACAGCGGGCGTCCATCCGCATGATGCCAAGGACTGCAACGCGGAGACTATCGATACCCTGCGCACGCTCCTGTCCGAGGATTGCGTGAAGGCGGCCGGCGAATGTGGGCTGGATTTCAACCGCAACTACTCACCGCCGGTGCAACAGCGAGAGTGGTTCGAGAAACAAGTCGCCTTGGCCTGCGAAGTCCAGATGCCCCTGTTCCTGCACGAACGAGAAGCGGCATCGGCTCTACTGGAGATCCTCGACGGTTTCTCCACCTCCTTGCCACCCGTCGTCATCCATTGCTTCACTGCCGACCGCAAAGATCTCACTGCCTATCTGGATCGCGGATTCCACATCGGTATCACCGGTTGGATCTGCGATGAGCGGCGCGGTAGTGGTCTGCAGGAGATCGTCTCACTCATCCCCCTCGATCGGCTCATGATCGAGACCGACGCGCCGTTTCTTCTGCCACGCAGCCTCCGTCCCAAGCCCAAGAGTCGCCGCAACGAGCCGCATCACCTGGGTGAGATCCGGGATACGATCGCGAAGCTCCTGGGCCTCTCGAGCGACAGGATCGCCGAAACCACGACGCGGACGGCAAAGGCCTTCTTCGGTATCTGAGAAAAGAGGGCCAAGGGCCACTCAGGAGACTCCAGGTCTCAAGCTGGCACCCCTTGGCTGTCGAAGGCGGACTGTGGATACACAAGCCATCATCGCTGGCTTCATCGTCAGCACCGTGGGTTTCAGCGTCTTCCTCTTCGGCAAGAAGCAGAAGCGCCCCCCTCAGCTCATCGTCGGCATCCTCCTGATGGCCGCACCCTTCGTCGTGCCCGATCCACTCTGGGACTATCTGGCAGCGGCTGGGCTCCTCGTCGGCATGCAGTTCGCCATCCGTGCAGGAGCCTGATCAGCGCCCAGTGAGTGCGCCGACATCTCGCCTGCTCTTGGACAGATCCCGCAGATATCCCGAGTAGTCATCCACGACGGGAGCGCTCACTCCACCCGCAATGGCAACAGAGCCCGTCTTGAGCCTGAAGTTCAGCTTGGCTTCGTTCAAGAATCCTGGATCTACACCGGCCAGATTGCCGGCTTCCAGCGCCAAGGTTCGGCCACGCACGATCACGGTATCCTTGACCAGCGGGGCATATGCGAGGTTGTTGAAGACGAGGACCTTGCCCGAATACGTGCCGATATCGACGAGCGCATTGGATGAATGTGCGGAGCCTGGATCGTAGAAGGTGTTGTGGAAGACCCTGACGCCGGAAGGTATGGGCTCGATCCCTCGACGCGTGATCGAGATGCCGTAGAGAGCCCTGCCCTTGGTTGCCCTCTGGCTCAAGAAGAGGTTGTTTTGGATCGTCGTATCGGCGCCGTTCACGTAGAGCTGCGTGAGGACGTTCCGTTCACTCAAGAAACGATTCTTCTCGACCAGGATCTCACGTACAACTTCATTGGAAGCCTTGTCGCGGGGTCCCAGCATCATGAGCCGGGCTGCATCACCTCGAATCTCGTTGACACGAACAACGATCTCCTGCGAGGCATCTCCATAGACCTTCTTGGCAGCAGCATCCCGTAGAGAGTGGATCTGCAGGGCATGTGACCCGGCCGCTGGCTGGGCGAGGATGTTGCCATCGATGACGACCTTTCGGACGAAAGTCATCTTCAGGACATGACCGCTCAGGGACCGCGTGAGCGTGTTGCCCTGCACTGAGGCTTCGATGCCACCCATTTGTACCAGGTCTCCGCGCGCATTTCGAAGCACGGAATCAGCCAACGTGAACTCTTTGTGTGCGGGGAGCTTCGACTTCATCACCACCTCCTGCGAGATCACGATGGGATTCGAATAACCCTCGGTGGCCACGCGAAGGATCAAGCACCGGTCGGTCTGGGACTGGGCACGGATGGCGCTCACGCTCTCCTTTCCTGGCTTCTCCGAGAAAGCCAGGTCCGCAATCCGGATGTCGGATCCACGAAGGAGAAGCGGGATCGCTCCGTCGCTCACGATTCTGGGGTTGTTCTCGAACTTGCCATTTCGATCTGGATTCTTGCCCGGACCGAAGGCTCCTAGACTCGTCGGCGAACCTCCGACGACCACCAGGGATCGATTGCTCCTGAATGTGTCTCCACGGCGAAACAACAGCCGTCTGCCAGCTGCCACATGGCTCGCTGCCGTGTCGAAGGAGTCGGTCACGACCCTCACCGCACCTCTCGGAGCACCCTCGAACTCGTTGGAGTTGGAGAAGCACACCGTCTTGACGCCAGCGAAGACCACATCGGGATCCTCGACGGTGATCGGATAGACAGCCGACTCGGTCAACCCATCGGGATCGGTGGCGGTCAATCGGACGAGGTATCTACCTGGCCGCTCGAAGACATGCCCTGCCAGGGGGCCAGTGGCGGAAGGACGAGAGGATCCAGGATCATCGAATCGCCAATCATGGTGGAGATCATGGAAACCCCTCGGGTAGCTCGTGCTTCGGGTCCCGCTCCCATCGAAAAAGATGGACAAGGGGGCCGGCCCCGACGCCCTACTGAGTTGCAGCGCAACCAGCGGTCGTCCCCAGAGGGAGGAGAGGCTGGCGATGTACAGACGTCGCGTGGCCTTGGTGCCGACACTGTCCGCTACCTCGATCGTGAGAGAGTAGACTCCTGGACTCGTCGGTTTCCCCACGATCGTCCCCCTGTCAGCATCCAGACTGAGCCCTGCTGGCAGCCTTCCCTCGCCTATGGAGAATCGGTATGGAGTCCGCCCGCCGCTGGTGTTGATTCTCTGCGCGTAGAAATCGGTATCGCGAGCAGAAGCCAATCTCCTGGTCCAGATCTTCAGCTCTTGCGTATCAGGTGCGACGACCAGCGTGAAGATCCTACGACCCAGATCCTCCAGTGAGCCTGCTTGCCGAACCTGAACTTCGAAGCCGAAGAGTCCAGGTTCTTCCGCGATCCCCTGGACGCGTTTGCCTAAGAGAGCCATTCCTTCTGGTAGGGCCCCGGCGGATATCCCATAGGAGCTGTTGACGTCTCCGATCGAGAACTCGAGGTCGGTGACATATGCGATTCCTACGATTGCTTCCGGCAGGAGATGGGTGCTAGCTGGAGGGGTGGGAGCACCACCGTCCTTGGATCCTGAACAGGCGAGTTGCAAGACCAGGAGTGCGAATGGGATCATCCGACTCATGTAGAACCCTGTCTGCTCGTGGGATATCGCGCTGACGACCTGGCGGGATCCCCAACGCGAACATGGGGTTGGGTCACTCATGGAAGCAATAGACACTCTCGTGAGGAAAGCGGCAAGCCCCAGGAACGTAACTCTGAACGACTCTTGCCGTACAGAAGGGCAGATCTGACAAATCGATGACCGCGCTGTCTATCCGTGTCGCTTGCGGATGAGCTGCACGCCATCGCGCACGGTAAGGAGCACGTTCTCCACGCGGTCATCCAGGGCCAACTCCTGATTGAGCTTGTGGATCGCCCGAGGTCCTGGCTCCTGGGGATCCAGGACGCGACCAGCCATGAGCATGTTGTCCATCAGGATGAGTCCGCCGGGACGCGTTCTCTCGAGAATCGCCTCGTAATAGCCCCGATAGCCGACCTTGTCGGCATCGATGAAGGAGAGGTCGATTACCTCATCCAGGCCGCGAATCGTGTCCAAGGCGGATCCCATGAGGATCTGGATCTTGTGGCCGTGAGGGCTCTTGTCGAAGGTCTCCTGGGCCACACGCTGGGCGTCGGGGTCGATCTCGCAAGTGAGGAGACGACCATCTTCGGGCAGCCCCTCGGCCATCGACAATGCCGAGTAACCGGTGAAGGTGCCAACCTCGAGGACCAAGCGGGGTCGATGAATCTGAACAAGGAGCTTGAGCAGGCGGCCTTCGAGTCGCCCGGTCAGCATCTGCGGACTCTCCATCTCTGCATATGTGCGTGCCGACAGCTGCTGCAACAGTTCTGGCTCTGGTCGCGTAGCTGCCCGCGCGTAGGTCTCGAGATCGGGATCGACGATGGGACTCATGCAGACTCCTGCGGTTTCTTGTCGTGAGGGGGCGTTGACAGCCCTGCAGGATACACTCAACCCTGGCTGGACCTGGGTTCAGAGATCACCTTGATGGCGGAGAATCTCACCGTCGATCATGAAGAGGACATCTTCGGCGATGTTCGTAGCCAGGTCGGCGATTCGCTCCAGGGCCCGGGAAACCGTCAGGGAACAAATGGCCTCGGGAATGACCGTGGAGTCATGGATCATCCGGGCCTGCAGTGCATCGATGTTCTCGCGGTGCATCCTGTCCACTTCGTCATCCGACTGGCAGATCTTCCTGGCCAGATCAGCATCCTGATTGACCAGAGCATCGAGACTGCCCCGTACCATCTCGATCACACGGTCCACCAGGGTGCGAAAGTCCTGCACGGGGGACGAAGGGGCCGCTTCACCCAGACTCTTGGCACGACCAGCGATGCTGCCAGCCAGGTCCCCCATGCGTTCAAGATCATTGTTGACCTTGAGCACGGTGACGACGAAGCGCAGGTCGGCGGCCACAGGCTGGTGGAGTGCGAGGACCTTGAGACAGTCGTTCTCCAGCTCCACCTCTCTCCTGTCGATTTCGGTATCCCCGTCGAGGACCTGTTGCGCCAGAACTTCGTTGCCCTCGAAGAGGGCGGCCGAAGCGTTCAGGAGTGCAGATTCCACCAAGGACCCGATTGCCAAGGTGTCACGTTTGAGCTTGTCGAGATCTCTGAGGAGGTGCTTCATGGTTCACATATGCTTCCAAGATGGCCTCCCAGTGTAGATCCAAATGTGAAGGAACGACAAAGAACGGAGAAGACACAAGGAGCGAAGCCACATGTACCATCCCTGATTCAGGGTCTGGAGCCAGCACAAGCGGATGGCAAGCACAGCCCTTCGGATTCTATTCCTGCGTGGATCTTCGTGGTGAACCCCGGCTCCCCGTCCTGCGAATCTGGGCGCGCTATCTCGGGACTCCAAAGCCCGCCATCCCCTCGCAAAGAAGGAACGCGGGCCTTGGAACAAGGGGCGAACTCTCGATCGGTCGGTGCATACCAATCGATCTGGAAGCGAACTCCCAAAGCGTTCATCTTCCCGCTGTTGCCACCGAGGCCCTGTGGATCGAGGCTGCTGTAGACATAGTTGAACATGACCCTGGCATTGTTGTTCCAGTACCAGTTCACACCTGTGGTGATATTGTAGTTGACGATTCCGCCGGCCGTGCTGGCAAATGCTCCGTCAGTTGTATCGAGCCAGTCGTATCGCAAAGCCAGTTCCCATGCCCCCATCCCACTGTTATCGCCTCCGAAAGCCAACGGAGACCTCGGCTTGACACGGTTGAATACGGCATAGGCCTGCTTGTAGCTGCGACCGTCTCCTGCGGTGAGAAACCAGCTGCCCTGCACATAGAAGGATTTAAGGCTCGAATCTGCCACACTGGTGGCACCCGTGATTTCCTTGCCGACGTACTCACCCTGCAGAGAAAGCGGCCCCTTGTTCCAGGCCAACTCCATGCCGTAGATCAGGGTCCCATCGGAAGCCTGCGTAGCACCGAGGCTCGGATCCTGATGCAGGTCGTTCCGAAAACGGTAGCCATCCACGCTGCTGTTCCGATAGCTGATCGACCCAGCCATGTGAATGAAGTTGGTCTTGCTCTCCCAGAACGGCTGACCGGCCACGCGAGCCGTGAAGGCACCATTTCCATCTGCCTGGGCACGACCGTTGTTGTTGGTCGTCATGAAGACTCCGCTCTCGATGAGGAGCCGCTTGCTCTCGCTCAGCCACTCAGCTCCAACACCGCTCTGACGCGCTGGAAGGAGGCTGGAGGTCACGGAGCGCTCCATGAAGGTGATATACCTGGAACTGGTCAGTTCCTCGAGGCCCATGTACTCCTTGAACCTGCCGAACTTCAGAAGCTGCACTCCTGGAACGTGCTTGAGACCGATGTAGGCATCGGCAAACAAGGGCGACTTTGCAGCACTTCCGCCAGCGAACTCGATTTGCAACTTGAAGAAGACGTGTTTGCCCATCGTGCCCGATGTGTAGAAGCGCGCACGCCGAAACTCGGTTCCATTGGGTACCGCCCCGACAGGGCCAGAGCCATCAGGCTTGCTGATGGCCTTCCAGTTGTCGTCCTCACCGAACCAGGTCGTATCCCACATGATGCGCCCGCCCATCTTGAGCGTAACGCTCTTGTCGGCGGTCTCGAAATGGAGACCGTCTTTCCAGAAGACACGGAAGTCATTGCTACCTTCCTGATTGGCCATCGCAGCTTCCAGGGCCGAGAGGCGTGCGTCGACACTCTCCTGGGCTCTCAAGCCCGAGGTCACCATCAAGGAGAGCCCTAGTCCGAGGCTCACGAGGGGGATGCGCATTCTGTTCTCCATCTGAAATCGAATCATCAGAACTCTTCCAGCTCCGATTCTACTTGTCTGAACATGACTCCACGTCATGTAGTTCTTCCACTCAGTTGACGGACTGGATCAGACTCCGTCAACCGAGTTATCAGACAAGATTTGATGAAGAGGAGGGCCGTCATACGCAGAAATCACAGTCCAATTCAGACCTCCTGCGAAGCCTGGCCCGAACGATTCATGACCTCGATGTTTCTGACGGGCTAGCCCGAACGATTCAGAAATCGACCATCACACGTAGACCGAGAATCTGGTAGTCACCCTCGCTGTAGATGGTGCCTCCGACATCTACTGAGCGGTCGGAGATCCTGCCTGCAATGTAGTTGAACTGCAGACGCGACTTGGGGTTCCACCACCAATTGAGTCCCAGGGTAAGAGCGTTGCCCTGCCCTCCCAGGATGTCCTTGTCTGAGAAATCTGCGAAGGAATAGCGAGCGGCAAGCTGCCACGCCCCCCAATGCCCACCACCAAGATCGTGGATGGGTTTGGGCATGCCGAGGGTCCCGTACTTCCGGTTCCACGGCATGAAGTCACCTGTCAGGAAATGCGAGATGTAGAGGTAGCCTCCTCCGAACTGCAGACCTTCCTGCCCCGAGTTACGATCCAACCAGCTGTGCATGTACTCCGCTGCTATCTGTGTCGGCCCGAGGTTGACCAAGGCTTCCAGCCCCATCATCGCGTAGCTATCGGTGCCGCTGATGCGTCCGGTATCGATCCAGGCCTTGCTGCTGCGACCTTCGGGGCGTGTCCGGAAGCGTGCCTCATTGGGGGCATCCCCTTCACTCGGACTTCCATCGGGGAACGCCCAAGTGCCAGATACCGCGAGATGGAGGTAGTTGCGCCCCCCCGAAGCTTCGTCGAACCACGGAGTGTGCGCAACACGGCCTGCGAACTCTGGCTGAACCGTGTAACTGCTGATGGTGCCCACTTCGGCCCAGTCGTTCATGTTGAAGACCCCGAACCGCCAACTCCAAGACTTCTCCTCGGAAAGCCCAGTGGCCGCAATGCCGAACCGGCGTGCGTTGAGGTTGAATGCATCGCCAACCATGGGACGCTCCAAAAAGATGTTGTATCGGCTCGAGTTCAACGTATCGAGGCCGTAAGGACGCTTCTGATTGCCCATCATCAAGGTGTGCGACCAGGGCAGGTCCTCGAATCCGATATACATGTCCTTGAAGGCGAACCGATTAGGCTTGCCAAAGTCGATCTCGATCTTGTAGATCATGTCCTTGACGATCTTGCCCTTCACTCCGAGACGCGCGCGTCTGAATTCGACCCGGCTCTGAGGGCCCAGATCAGGGTCGCCGGTCTCGAAGACATCGATGGCGTCATCGGTTTGCGGGAATGTCCAGAAATCGAATTGGATCCTCCCGAAGAGGGTCATCGTGGCTTCAGAACTGGAGACTCGTGGTTGAGCGAGCTGGGTCCTCTTCAGCTCATCGATCTGCTTCTGAAGAGAGTCGATCGACGTCTTGAGAGATTCGATTTCCTCTTGCTTCTCCGGCTCCTGAGCGGAGGCCAAGGCTCCGGAAAGCAAGAGGGCAGGCAGGGTGCTGCCGAGTAGTCGAACAGGATGGGGGGTTCTCTGAAGCAATTTCATGACCTTGGTATCTCTGAAGGGGTGGATCCAGCTCACAGGGCTCGCGGGCTCATGAGAGCTGGCCTTGTCCAGGTGCAGACGCTAGCACGCAAGTTAAAGTCGAGATGAAGACATCAAGAAGGGCTTGGAGGCTTCAACAGTCTCTACCAGTCAAGAAAACAAGCTCGTACGAGCCGCCTCACAGATAGCCACGACCGCTGGATGGCGTACTCTACGTTCTACCGAGATAGCGTAGTAGCTCTCAATCACCTCTTCGGTCTTGGCTACCAACTCCACCTGGTACTGCCTGGAAACCTCCTTCTCCACGACGGTCGGAACCGCAAAAAACCCTTCTCCCGCCTGACCGAAACTCTTGAGCAAAGCGCTGTCGTCGAACTCCCCTACGATGAGGGGCCGCAGCCTGTGGCTCTCGAACCAGGTATCTAGATCCCTCCTGAGCACGGCATCCTCACTGGGGAGAAGGACAGGAGCTCCATCCAGCGAACCCGGAAAACCCTTCCGGAGGCGCTTGGCCAAGGCCGAACTCGCCATGAAGGATATGCCGCAAGAACCGAGGAGATGGTTGTAGGCTTTGACCTTGGTCATGGGGGGAATCGGGCCATCCGCGAGCACGACATCCAGTCGATGTACCGCGAGGTCGGCGAGAAGCTCCGTCGGGCTACTCTCACGGCAGACGATCTGGATCGGCTCCTCCATCTGGAGAGCGGGCTCGAGGAGACGGTGCACGATGAGCTTGGGAAGCGCTTCTGGGGCACCAACCACCAGCTTGAGTGGCCGACCGGTAGGCTGCCCCCTCAGCGTCTCCTGGAGCTCGTGGCCCAGCGCGAAGATCTCGTCCGCATAGCGCAGGGCAACAATGCCAGCGTCGGTCAGGACCATGCGACGCCCCGATCGCAAGAATAGCTGCTCACCGATGGCCGATTCCATGTCTCGGATCTGGGAGCTCACGGTCTGGGGAGTGAGATGAAGCCGCCCGCTAGCACGCGTGAGGTTGCCTTCGCGCGCAACAGCCTGGAACAGCCGGAGGTGGTGGTAGTTGAGCGTGTCCATCGACCCTTATTGTTCGAGATATTCTGATGCACGAAAACATAGTAACGAATAGACAGAACGATAGCAAAAGGTCTACTCTTCTCAAAACAGCGATTTAATCGCAGCCAGTGAGATGCAAGCGCGAGGATGGGTGGCAGGAGCCAGGCTGGCTTCTGCCACCCATCCTACAAATAGCGCCCCAGCGCCAGGCAACCATCAACAGCCAACCAACACGACGCGGGAGTCAGCACTATATGCAAAAACATGACCACAGCGGAACCCATCAGCAGGGCCGTTCTAATTTCCTGAGCACCTTGCAGGCGGACTTGCCTGCATCGCTCGTCGTATTCCTCGTCGCCGTCCCTCTGTGCCTCGGAATCGCCCTCGCATCCGGTGCCCCCCTCATTTCCGGTGTCATCGCCGGCATCGTCGGCGGCATCGTCGTCGGAAGCCTGAGTGGATCGGCACTCGGCGTCTCCGGACCTGCGGCTGGGCTCGCGGTCATCGTCTTGACGGCCATCCAGGACCTCGGCGCCTTCGACATCTTCCTCGTTGCCGTCATCCTGGCAGGGGTCATGCAAGTGGCCCTCGGCTTCGTCAAGGCCGGGATCATCGCCTACTACTTTCCGTCTTCCGTGATCACCGGGATGCTCTCGGGAATCGGGATCATCATCTTCCTCAAGCAGATCCCACACGCCTTCGGATATGACAAGGATCCAGTAGGCGAGGTCTCCTTCCATCAACCAGACGGCGAAACCACATTCACCGAACTCGGACATATCCTGGATGCCGTGAGCTTCGGCCCCTTGGTCATCGCTGCTGTGTCTCTCGCCATCCTCGTTATGTGGGAGCCCCGGGCCTTCAAGAGTCGCAAGATCTTCTCTCTCATCCCAGGCCCTCTCGTGGCAGTGGCGACTGGCGTGGGCCTGAACCTGTTCTTCCGATCGAATGCGGTATTCGCACTCAATGCTGAACAGGTCGTCAACATCCCCATCTCCGATGGCCTGAGCGGCATCGCTGACTTCCTCGTCTTTCCGGATTTCTCCGGCCTGACGATGATCGGCGTCTACAAGACCGCGATTGTTCTCGCAATCGTGGCCAGCCTGGAAACTCTCTTGAGTGTCGAAGCCGCAGACAAACTGGATCCGCAGAAACGCGTGACGCCCACCAACCGGGAACTGAAAGCCCAAGGTGTGGGCAACGTGGTTTCAGGCTTTCTCGGTGGCCTCCCTGTGACGCAAGTCATCGTCCGTAGCTCGGCGAACGTCCAGTCAGGGGCAAAGAGCAAGCTATCCACCATCATCCATGGTGGACTTCTCCTCCTGAGCGTCCTGGCCCTGCCTGCGGTCATTAATCTGATCCCCCTCGCCACACTGGCGGCAATCCTCTTCGTGGTAGGCTACAAGCTCGCCAAACCCGCCATCTTCAAGAAGATGTATTCTCAGGGCATGGGCCAGTTCATCCCCTTCACCGTCACGGTTCTCGGGATCGTCTTCACGGACCTTCTGATCGGAATCGGTCTGGGAATCCATGTGGCCGTCATCGTCATCCTCATCCAGAACTATCGCCTCCCATTCCAGGTCAGCAACCTGCCCCAGGAACGCGGGGAAAAGGTCCGGATCACGCTGGCACAACAAGTCACCTTCCTCAACAAGGCCAGTGTCCTCAAGACCCTGGATTCCATCCCTGAGGCATCCTCGGTCGAGATCGACGCATCTGAATCTGCATTCATCCATCAAGACGTAGTCGAGATCATCGACAACTTCGCCCAGAGCTCGAAAAGCAAGGATATCGAAGTGGAGGTTGTAGGCCTTGACAACCACAGACGAGACATGCCACAGACAAGCATGAAGGTGGCAGTCGAATACCCAACCCACATGGAATCAGGAGAATCCTCATGAGAACACACACGAAAGAAAGCCAGAAAGATCTGACCCCCCAGCTTGCTTTAGAATATTTGAAAGAGGGAAACGCCCGATTTCAAGCCAACCTCAAGGTCAATCGAAACCTTCTGGAGCAGGTGAACATCACGGCGGAAGGACAGTATCCATTCGCCGTCATCCTGAGCTGCATCGACTCCCGGACATCGGCCGAACTGATCTTCGACCAAGGCCTCGGAGACATCTTCAGCATCCGCATCGCGGGCAACGTCCTGAACGAGGACATCCTGGGTTCCATGGAGTTTGCATGCAAGCTCGCCGGATCCAAGCTGATCGTCGTCATGGGGCACTCCGCGTGTGGTGCCGTGAAGGGCGCCTGCGAGCAGGCGGAGCTGGGTCACCTCTCGGGGCTGCTCCACAAGATCCAGCCATCGGTCGAACTCGTCAGGGAGAGCGGTGTACCAGAGGGCCCTGAGTTCATGCAGCAGGTTGCGGAGAAGAACGTCGAACATGTCGTCGCCCAGATCCGGAAGGACAGTCTCGTCCTGGATGCGATGATCAGGGAAGGCGAAGTGGGACTCGTAGGTGCAATCCACTCCGTGAAGACAGGAGACATCGAGTTCCAGGAACTGTACTGCGGAAACTCGCCAGCCGCCTGACAGGCTGCCACCAGATCGATTCCCTCTCAGGGTGGTGGATCAACCACCCTGAGAGGGAATCGCGCCAGGCAGCCGCACCTGGAACGAGGTGCCACGACCCAGCTCCGACTCCACCGACACATCGCCTGCGTGGCTGCGGGCCACATGCTTGACGATGGCAAGCCCGAGCCCAGTGCCACCCAGTTCGCGCGAGCGTGCTTTGTCGACGCGGAAGAATCGTTCGAAGACCCGGTCCAGATCCTGGGCCGCGATACCGACACCGCTGTCCTCGACCCGCAGGCAGACCCACTCGCCCTGGGTCTCCCCATGGACCCGGACCCATGCTCCCGCATCGGTGTAGTTGATGGCGTTGGAGAGGAGATTGTCGACCAATTGGCGCAGTGCTTCTGAATCTCCGAACAACTCGAGTGCGTGCTCGGGTAGCTCGACCTCCAGCCGCAACCCCTTCCTCTCTGCCCGGCTCGCCAATCCTGATACCGAGTCCCTCACGACGTCCCGAAGATCGAGACGTTGGAAGTCCTGATCGTTCCCGCTGCTTTCAAGGCGAGACAGGGACAACAGGTCGGTCACGAGGCTTCCGAGGCGCAGTACCTGATCCTGCACGCGCCCCAGGAACTTGCGCTGCGTCCCGACGGGCATCAGATCGTCTTCCACCATGGTCTCCACATAACCACGGATGGCGGTGAGCGGAGTCTTGAGCTCATGCGAGACGTTCGCCACGAAATCGCGACGGACGGTCTCGAAGCGGCTCTCCTCGGTGCTGTCATGGATGACGAGCACTGCGCCGGCAACGGCGTGGGCACTGTCGAAGATTGCACAAGCCCTGAGGATCAGGACTCGCTGACCATCCAAGCCCGGCAGGATGAGCTCCTCCGATAGTTCCTTCTTCTCCACGAGACTCCGCGAGAGGATCTCACAGGCTTCCCGCACACGCGTCAGCTCCCAGATCCGGGTACCGGTCCAGCTGTCTGGACGGGTCTCAACTGCCAACATGTCTGCCGCGACTCGATTCAAGTGCAGCACTTGTTCCTTCTCATCGATCGCGACGACGCCCTCGACCATACTGCCGAGGATGGCCCGCAACTTGTTCCGGTCCGTGGCGATCGTTTCCATACGCCCCCCGAGTTCCTGCATCATGCTGTTGAGCGCACGGCCTAGCTCACCGATTTCGTCCCGGCCCTTGGCCTCGACCGTGTATTCATAGTTGCCCGCGGCTATCTCTCGAGCAGCGGCTGTCATGCTTCGTAGAGGCTGGGTGAAGCGTCGTGAGAACCAATAGCCCAGAAATGAGGCCAGGACGAGTGTCACGCAAGCGCCAAAGACGAGAGCCATGGACAATCGGCGCCATCCTTCTTCGATGGAAGCCAGGGGCTTGGCGATGCGCAAGATGATTTTCCGTCCCGAGCTCATCTCCATGGGGCGAGCCAGGTACATCAGGCTCCTGCCAACGGTGGCGCTTCTGCGGACAACGATCGCGGAACTCCGCCTCGCCAGCGCGATGCGGATCTCGGGACGGCCACTGTGATCGTCCATGAGTCTCGCTGCGACTTCGGAGTCCACCAGCACCTTCCCGCTGATGTCGATGATCGTGTACCGATTACCACTCTGCTTACCGATCGCGGCGAGCTTCTTCTCGAACTCCTCGCTCTCCAGTCGACCCACTTCCTTCTGGACCAGTTCGGCGAAGAGGAAGACCTGTTCCTGGAGGCTGTGCTCCGTGCCCTCGAAAGAAACCTGTTCCAACCCTCGCTTGCCCAAGTAACCCACGATGACCGTCGCGAGGAGCACGAGGAACAACTGGGCAAGAAACAGCTTGATGAAGAGAGAAGAGTGCTTCACGGGGGGTATGTGGACATTCGGCCAGTCTCCAGCGGGCAGGTCAGTGACAGACGAGGCCTTCGCCGAAGATCAGTCGCGCAGATCCTTGAAACGATAGCCAACCCCGCGCACGGTCTCGATCAGGTCGCGATGTTTTCCAAGCTTGTTGCGCACAGCGCGAACGTGGACATCCACGTTCCGGTCGATGACGATCGCATCCTGCCCGATCACACGGCTCATGATATGGTTGCGATCGAAGACGCGACCCGGGTGCGACGCGAGAAAGTGCACGAGCTTGAGCTCGGTGGGAGTCACCTCGACAGGGTCACCATCCACGAGCAACTCGTGACGTTCCAAATCCACCTGGATCGGTCCTCGCAGGAGACGGCTCTTGCCTCCTTGCGCATCCTTGATGGGCCCTCGGCGCAGGACCGCCTTGACGCGTGCCACGAGTTCACGTGGACTGAAAGGCTTGGCGACGTAGTCGTCGGCGCCAACCCCGAGGCCTAGAACGACATCGCTCTCCTCACCCTTGGCTGTGACCATGATGACCGGAATGGCCTTGGTCGCAGGGTCTCCCTTGAGGGCTCGGCAGACCTCGATTCCATCCAGACCGGGCAGCATGAGGTCGAGCAGCACAAGATCGGGATTGTCGCGCATGGCCTTCTTGAGGCCCTCCTCGCCATTCTGCGAGGCCTCTACCTTGTAGCCCTCACGGGTCAGGTTGTACTCGAGGAGCTCGAGGATGTCGGGCTCATCTTAGATCAGCAGGATCTTGGCTTTGTTCATCGGTTCTTCCGTAAGGGGAGCAGAGAGCTAGCCATGGCCGGATGAAGATGCGTTAAAGATCGGATCAATCGCCGCCTCCTTGATCCAGCCAGGCAGAGAACCCCTGGCTGAGCTCCAAGGTGACCGGGCCGGGCCTTCCCGTGCCAATCGGATGGCCGTCCAGGCGCGTGATCGGAGCGATGTCCATCAAGGTCGAGGTCATAAAGATCTCGTCCGCTTCGCGCAGGTCCTTCTCCTCGAGCAGCTGCTCCCGGGTGGACAACTTCCCGTCGGCTCCCCCCTCCTCGCCAAACTCGAGGAGCAATCCACGCGTGATTCCCTCGAGGATGCCGACTTCGGGCGGCGGAGTGAGGGCCTCTCCATTCTTGACCAACCATAGATTGGACGTAGGGGCCTCGGTCACTTGCCCCAGGGTATTGAGGATGATGGCCGTATCCGCGCCATCTCTGCGTGCTTCCATGAGCCCCATGATGTTGTTGAGGTAGTTACCGCTCTTGATGGCTGGATCCAGGGCACGTGGGTCATTGCGACGCACACTCACGACCTCTGCCGAGAAGCCTTTCTCCAGGAGATCGGCTGGTGGCAGGGGCAGTGGACGAACCATGATGATGAGGTTCGGCTCCTCGGGCGCGTAGGCCAGGTCGATGTTGGGAGCGGTACCCGTGCCGCGCGTCACGATGATACGCACGTAGCTCTCCGCGTTGCCTGCGGCTTGAACCGTCTCGGCGCAGCGCTCGAGGAGCTCTACCCGGGGCAGCGGCAGCTTCATCCGGATCCTGCCCGCAGAACGCTCGAGCCGATCCAGGTGCCGTCCCACGGAGTGGAAGCCGCCCTTCCGTGTCCGGACCACCTCATAGACGCTGTCTCCGAACAAGAACCCTCGATCCAGCACCGGCACCCGGGCTTCGGCCTCAGGTGTGATCTCGCCATTGAAGTTGACCAACTCGGTCATCCGTCTCCCTCCACCCGCATATGGAAACCCATGGCTCCTCCGGTTTTTGCCCCCTTCAACAATAGAGGCAAGAAATCCTAGGATAGGGATTCTTGCAGGGGGCGCCCCACAATCGACGCGAGCCTCGAGAATTTCTTGAAACGCTCGGAGTTCTTCCCATGGATACCCTCTGTCTCTGGGTGCAACCCACCCATTTCCCTGCCTGAACCCATAGGAATACAGGCATGAACAGACTTGGAATCGTCTCCCTGACCGCCCTTGGCATCGCAGCCACGGCCTCAGCGCAGTCCTGGGCCAAGGTCACCACGAAGACGACGCCCAGCGCTCGCACCTCGGTGGTCTCGGTCTACAACCCCTTCCGCCAACGCACCTTGCTCTACGGCGGCAGGAACAAGACCTTGGGTCTGCAGGAGACCTGGACCTGGAATGGCAAGGTCTGGACCCAGTTGAAGCCCAAGAACTCCCCAGCAGGGAAGTGGGCCCACAACATGGCCTTGGACTGGGATCGCCGGAAGGTCGTTCTCTTCGGTGGCCGCGAGGGAACCAAGGAGACCAACGACACCTGGGAGTGGGATGGCATCAACTGGACCGAGAACAAGACCAAGACCCTGCCCGCCAAGCGGCGCGCCCAGAGCATGGCCTACGACAAGAAGCGCAAAGTCACCGTGATGTTCGGTGGTGCAGGCTTCCCCTTCCAGCTCGGCGACACCTGGGAATACAACGGGAAGGACTGGACCCAGATCAAGACCAACCCCAACAGCACCCCC
>JAJRTL010000371.1 GCA_024278315.1 Planctomycetota bacterium
CTCTTTCACAAACGCGAGTCACCTTGGAATACAAGGAGACCGTCGCACCACGATCCAGTCCCACATGCAAACGCAACTCGCCAAAGACCAACCAAACCGAGAAGGCAGATCGGCTTGTGGCTCCGGGCTCCCGCTGGAAACTTCATGCTGAGTGGATGAACCAATCTGCCACTGTGACCGTCGCCACACTGAAAAGACAGAATGAAACGAATGTCTGCATTCAGCTGAAGCGCGCACGTTGAGATCCACCTCAAGACGAAGAGATCCGGCAAGCGCTCATCGGGGATGAAGAGACCCAGACGGCTTGATCGAACCCGCGATGGCGACTCATGTGAGGTATCGGTTTCAGGGACTATCATGCAATCTCGATGGTTTCACGTCATGGCATTCCCTCAAGACTGTACCTGCTTGCACTGCTCTTCGCTGGAACTGCACGAGCTGTCAACAGAGGCCCTGAACCAGTAGGCGAGAAACCAGCCGAGCTTGGTATTGCCCTGATCACCCAAAGGAATGCAGGTGAAGCCGCCGCTTCATCGGAGCCTCTTCGGAGGGACCGAGGTAAGACCGGGCCGATCCGGAGTAAAGATTCTGTAGCTCAGACTTCTGGCCCGGATGTGTCATGAGATCGAGCGACCCGCCCCAGGAAGGCTCGCCCCAACATAACCCTGCTCGAATGCCTGTCTCTTCGTGCGGGTGATCCTCCTCGTCCCGCTTTCGCGGTCAGGATTCTCGCGCGATGCGCGTATGCTCCTCCGCCATGGATACTGAATTCACGTTGATCACGGGAGCGAGTTCTGGTCTTGGACTCGAGATGTCGCGACTCCTGGCTGCTGAGGGGCGGAATCTGATGATCCTGGCTCGCCGCGAAGAGCGACTCGCGGAGATTGCCGAAGAGCTGTCAGCATCCGGGGCAGGGGAGGTTCGGAGTTTCGCGGTGGACCTGAGCGATACGAAGGCCCTCGAAGCCTTTCTCGCAAGCATCGCGCGGGACGAACTCAAGATCGGTACCCTGATCAACAACGCGGGCTTTGGTCTCCGTGGTTCTTTTGCGGAACTCGGCTGCGAAGACCAGCTCCGCTGCATCGACCTCAACATCCGCGCTCTCACGAGGCTCACCCATGCGGTCCTCCCGGGCATGCGCGTGCGGGGACGGGGTGCCATCCTCAACGTCGCTTCGACGGCGGCCTTCCAAGCCGGTCCGGGCATGGCCGTCTACTACGCCAGCAAGGCCTACGTCCTCTCCTTCACCGAGGCCCTCGCCCAGGAGCTGCGAGGCCAGGGCATCCACGTCACCTGCCTCTGCCCCGGCCCGACCGACACCGAGTTTGCCCAGGTCGCCGGCATGGCCGACTCCCCACTCTTTCGATCCGGCGCCATGGACGCCACGCTCGTATCCCGCCAGGGCCTCCGAGCACTCCAGCGCGGCCAGGTCATCCACCTCCCGGGCATGCGTAACAAGACCCTCGCTTTCCTCCTCCGCTTCACACCCCGTTCCTGGGTCCGAAGCCTCGTCGCCAGGCTCCAATAGCTCCCCGGTGGGTGGACGAGGATGAGTGGGCGAGGACACTCTCCCGGTGCGCGCGACACTCGACGACCATCGGAATCCGTTTCCTCCTGCTTTTTGCTTTGGATGGACACGGACCGAGCATCCAATTGAGATGGATGGACCAGCGAGCCCATCCACGGCGATGCGGCACAGATCAGCAAGAAGGCAAGCCGACCAGGGCAAGGAAACGGGGGAGACAACCGAATCTACGCTATCGACTCAGTCTAGCTGCACACTCAGGACCCTGCCCCTGCTCAAGGTCCTACCACCTTCTCCCCACCGAACAGGGTCAAGCCTTATACGCTTGGGTTTGTAGCCTCCCACGAACACCTCGATCCATCCGGTTGCAGTTCGGGATGCGCAGAGGATTTCTCTCTTCAAATCGTGCACGTTCTTGACTCCCAATAGATGCCCCTTGTCCGTGAAATACCTCACGTGACAATCTCTGACAGGTTCGCCCTCGACGATGACTTCCAAACGAAAGAATCTCAATGATTCGGGTCGGGGAACCTCGACGACTGCCGATTCTCCAGCTTTGACCCGGACATGGGGCAATTGATGAACCCATGTCTTCAAATAGGGCTGCTTCGAAGTGAAAATGTACTCTACATCTGCTTCGATCACGCTCTTCTTCTGCCACACGAAAGGAACGTGGATCAAGTCTACGAGCCTCGAGACAGATCGGGGCCGGAGCCTGAGTCCAAGCACCTTCGTCCACTCACCCCCTCTTCCTTTCTTGACGACGACCGTGCCCACTCGTGCATTCTCGCCTCCAGTCAACTCAACATGCTCCAAGCGCACCTGCGATAAGGGTCTGAGCTTGATCGCCTTCTCCTGCCACCCCGTCTGCGTAAGAACGACCAAAGTGGCATCTTCGATCGGGTCTCTTCCGTCAGCCGAAATCGCTGGAAACTGCACCTCGATGAAGTCGGCTTGGGGAAAACGGGTGGCGAGTTCCTTCTTGAAGGCCCGCCTGATACTCGCTCCTTGAACCTCGGACACTGAAGACACTGGACCACGATGACAAGGGTACCAATGGTCCACCCCGGAGAAAGACAGAGCAACGCCATAGGGTTCCACGAGCTCAAGCTCAATCTGTCTTCCAGGGGCATGGATTCTAGTCGGCCGACTCGTATCGATCCTGGCCAGGTAGTTGTTACTGAGGATTCTATAGCAGTAGTCCGCCTGCCCAAGGTCAGAGTACTTCGCTACTCCGTCGTCATCCGTGACGGCCACATGGATCGCAGCGATCGATCCATTGGGGAAGCAACCCTGAGCCTTCGCAGATGCATCGAGAGACATCCGTGATATCGCGATGGCCAATCCGGACACGGGCTTGCCACTGTACAGGACGGCTCGGATTCTCAGCTCGCTTCCCCTGCTCATGGAAACTCGCGATACAGGTGGTTCTCTGAGCCTCATCGTAACGAAGCCCTTCTTGAAGAGGTCGATCGGAAACATCGTTTGGGCTACTGCAAGAGTCCCGGCGCGCGAAGAGACTCCGAGGATCTTCCCGTTCCGCAGGGCCTGCCTTCCGGGTCCCGCACCACGGGCACTCACACCTTCCAGTGGAATCCCGGTATCGGCTCCCACAATCAAGAGGTGAACAATCCGCCCGGTCGACGTAGACTCGCGCGTTTGTTCCTGCACCAAGAGCCTCTTGCCGGAGGATGTTTCGTGCTCACCCTTGCGACCAACCAAAGCTGCTTCAACCTCTCCACTAACAACAAAGGACGCTTGCGAGCCATTTCGCTCAACAAGGAACAGTCCCAACCAGAGGAGGGCCGCTGCCAACACCAAGAAGAGTGCCCATCTTCCTATCACGGCCATGGTGGTCACCTCAGGGGTTGTGGACCTACAGAATCTCGACCTGACAAATACATGCAGGAATCGTCTGCAAAGAGGGGGGTAGAGGCATAACGTTCTTTAGACACTTCTCAGGCAGAATGCACCGATTGGCTTGATTGTAACATGTCAGACCCTGCCCTCCGGGGCCGGCATCGAATGATCCTGTACAGCCGACAGGAAGAGTAGCTCCGGGTCCTCCGCATATGCAGATCGTGACGCCATTCTGCACGTTGATGTTGCAGACCTGCCCATTCTGACAAGGCCCAGGACTGCATGCATAGATGATCTTCCTCGTAGCCGGATCGAAGGTTTGCGTCAGATAGCAGCCACCATCAGCACCTCCCTCAACTAGGTGAATGGCGGAGACCACACCAACACACAAGAGGAGGATAGCGAGGGCGAGCGAAACGACGGAAGATATCTTTCTCATCAACATATTGATTCTCCTCTTCTAGCCGAGGTTGCTTCCTCTTCGCAACGAAATATGAACAACCAGCGCTGACAATGCGCCGAACAACAGACTCATTGTCAAGCTCACGGAACTGGACAACTGAGCGGCATTTCCAAGACATCCACAAGACACATCAGGAGATAGAAGCTTGAAACCTATCCCTGCCAGTGCAATCGACAAGACGACGAGGGCGCCAGCTACGGGCCTTCCAGAAACGACAAGCAGGGCAGCGATTATCTCGATAGCTCCGACGACGATCGAACCAGCCACACCAAGAAGTGAATCGCGGGAGGGCACCGCGATCTTGATCGTTCCAACAAGCAGGACAGCGGCTGAAAGCACTATGACCAATGTCTTATGGAATCTCCCGATCGGTAGATGTAGGCGAAGCTGTATCATGAGCTCAGCACCGCGGCCCAGTGGCTGTCGCACAGGAGGAATCCGTAGGCACAGCCACAACGGGGGCAGCGTTGGAAGACACGGAGCACAGATATCCTGGATGCCTCGTGGATTGCGATCGCGATCCCAATACAGCAATCCCCTTTCGGGGGCGCAATCGATGGTGTCGAACACTACGGGATCGATAAGAGGAGTCTCGGTTGACCCCACGGAGTTGAGCCCGTCTGGGAGTCCAGGAATACGGCCCCACACCAAACTGTGCACATCCATCGAAGATCGCAAAGCACAACAGGAACCGCGCCCATGGCAGCCAGAGCCAGCCTCGTGGAATGCGACAACAGGGAGCGTCCCCGATCGGGTCTTTCCCTGTTCGAGGTGTAGGTCGCAGAAGCGGTTGCATTGCTTGAGACTCCGGTATCACTGGGGACCTGCCGATGGCGGGCCGGGTGATGCTATCTTGCCGCCGTCGCCCCCCCGCAACTGGGTATTTCACCCCACGCGCATATTGCATGGCAGGCCCCGGGGACTTGAACGCCATCTCTGGGTTGGCTCCAGTGCTTTATGCCTTGGCCTGGAAGGAAGCTTGGCTTCCAATGGATGATGGTCGGGACTTGGGTGGATCGTCGAAATCTCCGACTCGAGTGCCAGAGTCATCTTGGACACCTTCCGGCACACCTTCGCAGGAGAACCCGGTACCACCTGATTGGCTGGTTCAAACGCGAAGGCGTGGCAGTGATCAGAGAAGAGAGAAGTATGAGCTCCGATACGCTGAAGCTCGACGAGGATATCCGTGGGCGGAAGGAAGAAGGCAAGCCCGACGAGGGCAAGGAGTCCGGCGTGCAACGCGAGCGGCGCTACGTGGGCGCGGATCGGCCGCGGCCGGAGGCACCGGACAAGGTCACCGGCAAGACGCTCTACATCCATGACCTTACGCGGCCGGGGATGCTCTGGGGCAAGATCAAGCATAGTGAACATGCGCATGCGCGGATCAAGTCCATCGATACTTCCAGGGCCGAGGCACTGGACGGCGTGCGCGCGGTGCTCACGGGGTACAACACGCCCGAGGTGCGGATCGGATTCTTGCGGGACAACTTTGCGCTCAAGAGGGACAAGGTGCGGCAGTACCGCGACGAGGTGGCGGCCGTGGCTGCGATCTCGCCCGAGATCGCACAGCAGGCGGTGGACCTGATCGAGGTGGAGTACGAGCCGCTGCCGGCCGTCTTCGATCCTGTGGAGGCGCTCGAGCCAAGCGCGCCCCTGATCCACGAGCGCGATGCGCTGGGCCGGCCGCGCGAGGACAACGTGCTGGCCATGGAGTGCGGGCACGAGAGCGGGGACCTCGCGGCGGCGCGCGAGCGGGCGCGCTGGATCGCCGAGGGGAACTACCGCGTGCCGGTCATCCAGCAGGCATGCATGGGCACGGCTGGCTGCATTGCCGAGTTCGATGCGCGGGGCAACCTCACCTTCACCGGCAAGACGCAGATCCCCTTCCTGGCGCAGAAGGACTTCAACCAGGCGCTCAAGGCCATGGGGCTCATCGGCAACAACGCACGCGTCGTGGTGCCAGCTCTGGGTGGCGCCTTTGGCACGGGGCTCGACACGCACTGCTACGAGTACATCACCATCCTCCTGGCGCACCGGACCGGACGGCCGGTCAAGATGCTGATGTCGCGCGAGGAGGAGTTCGCCTATCTCTCGCCGCGGCAGAGCGCGCGCGTGCACATCGAGCAGGGCATCGACGAGGACGGCCGGCTCACGCATCGCAAGATCCACGTCCTCCAGGACAACGGGGCCTATGCGTCCTGGGGCGCGACCTTCCCGACCGTGATGCTCCTGCCCGTGACCTCGCTCTACAAGGTGCCGGTCGTCCACTACACCAGCCAGTGCGTCTACACCAACAATACCTACTGCCAGGCCATGCGCGGCTATGGCAACCCCGAGGTCACCTGGGCCATCGAATGCAACCTCGACGAGCTCGCAGAGCAGAGTGGCCTCGACGCCCTCGAGCTGCGCAAGCGCAACTGCAACGAGCCCGGCGAGGTCACACCCATGGGGGGCAAGGTCACGAGCTGCGGCCTGATGGAATGCCTGGAGGTGACCGGCAAGCAGCTCGCCTGGGAGGAGAAGCGCCCCGCGAGCCAGGCCGCGCGCGCGAGCGACTCGGTCCGCAAGCGCGGCGTCGGCCTCGCCTCGCTCATCCACGTCGGCGGCTCGGGCCGTATCTACCGCTCGGACGCCAGCGGCATCATCCTCAAGGTCGATGACTTCGGCAACGTCAACGTCTCCTACGGCGGCGTCGAGATGGGCCAGGGCCTGCACGCGGCGCTCAGCGCAGCCATCGCCGACGGCCTCGGCGTCACGCCCGACAAGGTCTTCATCAACGCCACCGACACGGCCACCTGCCCCTGGGACGTGGGCACGCACGCCAGCCGCGGCGCCTTCATGGCCTGCAACGCAGCACTGCTCTCCATCGCCAAGATCCGCGAGCGCCTCCTTGCCTTCTGCGCCGAGGGCTTCGCCGAGCTCCTGCGCAAGAATATCCAGACCCTCTCCAAGAAAGACGCGAGCTTCGAGCCCCCCACCATCGACATCGACGCGGCTTGTCGCCCCGACAACTTCGACATCCTCGACAACCAGGTCTTCCTCAGGGACCAGGCCCACGAACCCTGGGCCCGGGTCGAGCTCGGCAAGGTGCTCCGCGCGATGCACTTCCGCCAGGGCGGGGACATGCTCACCGAGCCCGCCTTCTACGATCCCCCCAGCGACCTCCCCGACTGGCGCAGGGGCATCGGCAACATGAGCGCCACCTACACCTACGGCACGCAGGGCGTCGAGATCGAAGTCGACACCGAGACCGGCGTCGTCACCATCCTGCGCATGGTCTCAGCGCTCGACTGCGGCACGGTCCTCAACCCCAAGGCCCTCCAGGGCCAGGTCATCGGCGGCATCGCCCAGGGCGTCGGCTACGCCCTCTACGAAGAGGTCAAGATGCAGGAGGGCCGCATCACCAACCCAAGCTTTACCGACTACAAGATCCCCACCGCCCACGAGATGAACTTCCCCATCCACCTCCACTACGCCGACACCTACGACCCCGAAGGCCCCTTCGGCAGCAAGGGCGCCGGCGAACCCGGCCTCGTCCCCACCGCTCCTGCCATCATGAACGCCATCACCAACGCCTGCGGCATCCGCATCCGCTCGCTGCCCATCACACCCGAGAAGGTGCTCGCGGCACTGAAACAGCGCTGATCGGCTGGAGCCCGTGGAGGATCCATGGTAATGGCGACTGCGGAAACACAGCCCACCCGCAATGGATGGAAGGGGGAGCGAGTCTTGTCACCAGCGGCTGCTACAGCCACCCCAAGGGGCCCGGTTTGAGCCCTGCCTCCTTCCTGGCCTTCGCGACGCTCAGGACTTGTCCGCCTTGATCCCAGATGGCCTGCAACAGGGGCAGCTTGAACGTCGCCTTGACACCAATCAGGACCTCCTTCCCCGGCGGAAAATGCTTAACCAGAGGCAAGGGCACCTGCAAGACCATCACGCGAACACGGTCTCCCACCTTCGGTCCTCCGGCCTCTGGACGAATCATGGACTTCAGCATGAATCCCAAGGAACCCAGACGTGACGCGATGGCGTCTACCCGACTGTACTCCGATCCCACCCAGACTACGTCGCGCACGCGCAGCCACAGGTCGCCATAGTACACACCCTTCCCGGAGACGTATTCATCTTCTTCGTAGTCTTCCACCTGTCCTCGCAGGATCATGCCTCCCGGGTGCCGATCCTGGAACTCCCTGATGCTGCGGGCACGGATATCCTCGGGCGAAGTCTTACGGTGGCTGACTGCACAGTTCCACAAGGCCGCCGCCAGGGCCAAGAGCAATACCCTCTGAATGAACACACGCCAGCTCATCGAACTAGAACAGGGCAACTGCCGCCCAAGCGCAACAAGCCACGCAGCCTGCAATGGTCTTGGTGTTCGCCCCACATACATCACCAACTCGATCGTAGACAAAAATGTCTGCCACAGCCTCTCGCCACGGCACCCCGAGCAACAACTCGAAAGCCTCCCAAATGATACTAACCAATCCAGAGGCTCCAATATTCATTTTTTGTGTAATCACGCAATGCCAAAGGCAGTGCATGACCCCCCACCAGCTCTCAGTGGCTGGCTTGATTGCCTTCTTGCCGAGCTTTGCCCGAATTCGGTTGATCAGTCTAATGTAGAGATCAAATGCAGGCAGAAAGTAGCCAGTAAACACGGAGAATACACCTGAGGAAGCAGCTACGGAATACCCTAGAAATCCCCCACCTCGTCCTTGACCAGACAATGCAGGCCTCTCCTCAAGATCGCGACTCGCCTTCTTCAAGCGCCTATATCCCGGCCCCAACTGAGACACAAAGCTCTCGCCAAGTCGCACCGCATTACAACCTTCATGCTGTGGTCCAAATCCGTCTCCGATTCTCTGCGCACTCATCCGCGTCTTCTCTCCTTCGTCGGAATAAGTGTCACATTCGCAGCCGAACTTCTTACCGAAGAGGCGCTTGTAGCTCTCGCTCATCGTGGAACTTCTACCCGACAGGGCTGAACAGAATCGGCCAATCGGACGCGAATTGGGTACCGCCCGATCTTTCTCTCCGAAATCGACAGGGATGATTCTCATCAGAATCCCCCTGTGTCGAGCAGAACCGCTGGAGAACAATCTGGATCGGAGATCGACGTTAATCCAAGCGACGTGTTGGATTGCCAGAGAAACACCCGGCCCCTACACCGTAGCGGTATCATACCAGACCACCTCGATCAGCTGGAAGTGGACCCACTTGCCCGTACCGGAAGCCCCGACGAATCTGAATCGCACTTCTTCCTTGAGGAGTGCACCGGCGCCTCGACAGTGGCAATCGCTCCGGCCGTGTCGAGCGTGGCCGTCGTCCCGACAGTATCGGCGGCGGCTGGCCAGCTCGCATCCGCGCTGTTCTTCGTGTAGGCCTTCACCGTGACGGAGGAGCCGGTGGCTCCTACATCCATCACCTGGAATACCGCGATGAGGTTGTCCGCCTCACGAGGGAATGAGGAGCTGTAGATCGTGAGATCGTCACTCAGAGTGCCTCCGGGGTACATGTCGCCTCCTTGAATCTACACGGGACTAGCTGTTCGAAAGGTTACGTTGGGATCCTGTCCTCTCCGCGGGGCGCACGATCCGGGGATTGGTGACCTATCGCGATGGCAAGCCCATGGTGGGCTTCTTCACTTCCGCCATCGAACAGGGCACGGGCAAGAGACTCGTGATCACGACCGACCAGAAGGGTCGGTTTCGCTTCGTCAACCTCACAGCTGTCAAGCACGACATCAGCGTCCAGCTCTGGAGTCCTCTACCGGGGACGCCGCCTTTGTTCAAGAAAGACGTATGGCCCGACCAGGGAGAAGTCCATCTGGTCGCCAGCTACGACGCCCCGGTCAAACTACCGCCGGGCAGTGTGATCGGCAAGATACGTGACGACCACAGCCGGTTTGCCGTTGGCGTCAAACTCAATGTCACGCTCCACTCCGACCGCGGTTGGTTCCGCCCCAATCCCAAGATCACGGGGATGGCATTCCGCTTCGGCAAGGTCAAACCCGGTCGCTATCGGCTGAATGCCAAGGCCGGAGCGATCACCGTCGCTGTCAGTGACTGGTTCGAGGTCCATGCCGAAGAGGCTGTCGACATCGGCATCTTGTCCACGACCCCTGCCGGTGGCCTCCAGGTGACCTTGATGCGATCCACGGGTACGAATGCCATTGAGCCGAGCCTCTATCTCTGGCGCAAGGACAAGACCCATGGCCACTCAGCAAAATTGGGCACCCAGGAGCGCGTCCGTGTCCCCAATGTCTCGGTCGGGGCCTACACCTACAGACTCTCTGCCACGGGGATAGTGACCCGGAAGGGAGAGGTGGAGATCCAGGCAGGCCAAACGGTCACTCTGCAGGTCCGCCTGGTTCCAGCAGCCAAGAGACAGATCCTGATTCGCTTCCCCTCGACGGCTCAGGGCCCCTTGCAGGCGAGCATCCATGATGCCTCAGGCAAGGAGATTTGGAGCTTCCAGTCCATGGACACATCCAAGCTCGCCGGTCTCTCCAAACGCACGGCCCGCCTGCCCCTCGGCAGCTTCTCCCTGACTGCCCATGTCGGCAACCAGGTCAAGGGGAGCCGGCAGTTCGACATGAAGACCCTCGAAGCCAACCAGCCCCCTGTAGAACTACAACTGCGCTA
>JAJRTL010000372.1 GCA_024278315.1 Planctomycetota bacterium
ACCAGCTCCGTGTTTGAGGCCAAGCTGGGGCCGAGAGAGTCCTGATAGATATTGCCCAAGGTCCAGGGCTCTGCCTTGTCCTCACTCCAGTCGAATCCTGTTGTTGTCCAGGAGAAGTTGTGGGGCAAGGGCAGGGCTAGCCTGCACGCCTCCTTCGATGGGGCGGACTAGTCGACGAACCGGTATTTGAGGATGGCGCGAATAGCAGAAAAGCCATCCCTCCACGTGATCTTCTTGCCCTCCTCGAAATCACGCCCGGAATAGGAAATCGGCACCTCATAGATCCGGCACTTGAGCTTGGCGATCTTGGCCGTGATTTCCGGCTCGACATCGAAGCGCCGACTCTTGAGGTTGATCTTGTCCACGACCTCCTTGCGGAACACCTTGTAGCAGGTCTCCATATCCGTGAGGTTGAGACCCGTCATGACGTTCGACAAGAAGGTCAGCATACGGTTGCCGAGATAGTGCGAGTACATGTGCACACGGGCATAGTGGCGCACGAGGAATCGTGATCCATACACGACGTCAGCCTTGCCCTCCAGGATGGGGCGCAGGAGCGCCACATAGTCACCTGGGTCATACTCCATATCAGCATCCTGGATGATGACGACATGGCCCCTGGCTTCACGAAATCCAGTCTTGAGCGCGGCCCCCTTTCCACTGTTCTTCTCGTGTCGGATCACACGCACCTCGGGTAGCTTCTCGAGATCCTCCAAGATGGCTGGAGTGCCATCCGTGGAACCGTCATCCACCAACACGAGTTCCTTGCGTGTCGGCTCCGCGAGAACAACTTCCACGATCTCACGCAGCGTATCCTGCTCGTTGTAGACAGGAATCACCACCGTGAGAAGAAGGTCTTCGATCCTCAAGGGTGTCAGGGCTGCACTCAACTTGCGGCCTTTCTCTCCGGGGCCTTGGGCTTCGGAGCTTGCGGCCGCTTCACATTCAGGATCTTCAGGCCCTTCCTCCTTCTCTTGAGACATCGCATCTCCTCTTCAATCTCCTTGGCGATGGAACTCTCCCCGCTCAACCGCAAGCCTCTGCTCATGCGTCGGATCGCCCTCCCGCTGGTCAGCTGATGCTCGTCGAGCCGCGCCAGAAACAGCAGAGCCTCGACATCCCAGGGATCCCGCTGGACGAGACGAGAAAAACGCTCCCTGGCCTCCTCGTCCCTGCCTGCCATGAAATGGTCGAGGGCCTCACCATAGATTCGCTCCTGTATCGAACGGAAACTCTCCCGTCTCCGCAGCCATCGCCAGCCGAAGAACAGGGGGAAGCCCAGGAGTGCCAGCAGCTGAAGCCCCCAGAGAGAGAGAGCGTAGGCAGTGACGTGAGATGGGAAAACGAAATGCAGGATCAAGGCCAGGTCGCCGAGTACCCAGCCCAATACCATCACGGAAAAACCCCAGACAAGCATGCCCGTGCGCAGGAGACCGAAGGCGGTCGCCTGGGTCAGCAGGAAGAACAGGATCTGGGGCAAAAAGTCGTCGGGAAACATGGCTGGCGCTAGATGATAGCGCAGAACCAACCTCGATCCCGCAGAGAACTCACTTGCCGATACCCGCCTTCGATGATCGCCGACTCTATCTGCTCCTCACGCGCGGCCTCTGCCTGGGCGACCCCCTCCAGGTTCTCGAAGCCGCCCTCGGCGCCGGAGTCGACCTGGTACAGGTCCGGGAGAAGCCCTTCGGGGAAGATGGGCCCGCCTGGATCCAGAGCGTCCTGACCCTGACCGATCAATACGGTGTACCGGTCTTGATCAACGATCGGATCGACCTTGCGCTCCAGACCCAGAGCTGCGGTGTGCACCTCGGACAAGCAGACCTCAGACTCCATGCCATGGGCTCCTTGGCCGATCGTGACCATGCGCTTGGCCTGTCGACGCACGACAGGGAGGAGATGGATCGCGCGCTGATCGAAAAACCTGACTACGTCGGCGTGGGCCCCTGTTTTCCGACGGAGACCAAGGGGTACAGGCAGGGCCTGGGACCCGGCCAGCTGGAAGCCCTGCTGGCGCGAAGCCCGGTGCCCGCCTACGGCATCGGTGGCATCCACGCAGGCAATCTCCCGGATCTGATCGCCAGAGGGCTCCGGTCCATCGCCGTTTCCTCCTGCATCCTGGCTTCTCCCACGCCAGCCCAGGCCACCGCCGGGCTTCGCCGCCTCCTGGATGCCTGCTGACCCGAACGAATCATGACCTCGATGCGAGCACATGATTCACCCGGGCGGAGCCCCTCCATCCGAGGACTGCTTGACGGCAGCACCTCGCCACCGCATCTTCAGGGCTCCAGACCCACCAAGGAGAGAACCATATGAGCAAGACTCCCATGTCCCAGTACCAGATGGACCCCGTCGCCGCCAACGATCCCCTGCTGGCGTCCGCTGCCGCATCCTGGGAGCGCATCGCCTACCTGCAGAAGGTCTACAGTCTTGTCCTCCTGGGGATCGCCGTCTTTGCGTTCACCTGCTTTGCAGTCGCGCAACAGGTTCCAGGATTCATCGACGCGGCTGTCGGGCTCTACGGCCTGAACCGCTGGCTCCTCTTCGCGCTCATGATGGGCTCTGCCTTCGCCGTGCGCATCATCGCCCACAAGCCCGGCATAGGGCTCGTCGGCTATCTGGCCTATGCCCTATTCCTGGGCTTGTTGATCTAGCCCCTCGTGCAGATCTCCAGCGCCGATACCCTGATGTCGGCAGGCATCACCGCATTGGGCGTCTTCCTCGGTCTCACGACCTACGTCTTCGTGACCAAGAAGGACTTTTCCTGGATGGGAGGGATCCTCTACACGGTCCTGTTCGGGATGATCGCCGTCGCTCTCTGTTCGAGGCTCTTCGGCTTCGAGCTGGGTCTCCTCTACAACCTCGCCGGTGCCCTGCTCTTCTCGGGCTACATCCTCTACGACACCAGCAACGTCCTCCACCACAACCGCACGGACAAGCCCGTGCCGGCCGCGGTCGAGCTCTTCGTCGACGTCGTCCTGCTGTTCTGGTATCTCCTGGCCCTCTTCAACAACGACTGATCTCCCCCCGTCAGGGCAGGATCAGCATGGCATCGCCGAAGGAGTAGAAGCGATACTTCTCGGCGATGGCCTGCTCGTAGATCGAGAGCAGACGTTCCCGGCCCAGGATGGAGGCCACCAGGAGGAGCAGGCTGCTCTGGGGCAGATGGAAGTTGGTGAGCAGGCCATCCAGGATGCGCGGTCCCTTGCCCGGGTAGAGGAAGAGCCGCGTCCGTCCGGCCCCCGCTTGCAGCCTGCCCTGCTTGTCGATACAGCTCTCGATGACCCGGGCGCTGGTGGTCCCCACGCAGATGACCCGGCCTCCCCGGGCCTTGCAGGAGGCAATCGCATCCACGGTCTCCTGGGGAAGGATGTATGCCTCTTCGTGCATGACATGCTGTTCCACCTCGCTGACGCGCAGAGGCTCGAAGGTGCCCTCCCCCACATGAAGCACCACCTTGGCGAGTTCCACGCCGAGCTGCTCCAGGCTCTCCAGCAGGGCTTCCGTGAGATGGAGGCCAGCGGTGGGCGCGGCAACGGCGCCGGGTTCCTTGGCGAAGACGCACTGGTACCGCTCACGGATCCAGGCAGGGTCCTCTTCGGCCTCCCCCCGGCTCAGGTAGGGAGGCAGGGGGGCGCGCCCGACCCTTTCCAGTACGAGCCCTGGATCCCCGCCCTCGGGGGTCCGGAGCTCGAAGAGATGGCGGCCCCCCTCCTGCTGCTCCCGGATCACGAGCTCCAAGGCACCCCCCTCCATGGAGAGGACTTCGCCGGGCTGGAGCCGGGCCGAGGGCTTGAGAAAGCCTCTGGCCTCCAGCCCTCGCCGCTCCAGGATGAGGCACTCGACCTTGCCACCGCTCTGCCTTGTCCCCAGGAGCCGGTGAGGCAGGACCTTGGTCTCATTGAGGATCAGCAGATCCCCCGGCGCGAGCAGCCCTCTGAGATCCAGGATCTGGCAATGTTCCAACCTTCCGTCCTCTCTCCGGGAACAGACGAGGAGCCTGGCCGTATCCCGGGGTGTCACGGGAATGCGGGCAATCAGATCCTGGGGGAGTTGAAATGAGTATTCTTCGATCTTCACGGGCTTTCTGCTCTCGAACGGCCTTCCTGTAACGTCCTTGGCTCATGATGACGCCTGCCACTGGGAAGATGCACGATCACTTCCTATCATCTTCGGCTCGCTCATGGATTGGATAGCGATCTTCGCCTACTACTCCCTGCTGCTCCTCCTCTCGGCCCATGGTCTCCACCGGGCCCTTCTGGTCGTACGCCTGCTCCGCGGACGGAAAAAGCCCGGGGAATCCGCCCAGGACCTGGCCACAGCGGCGGAGGCCCATGGGGTTGCCGAAGAGGAGCTCCCCCATGTGACCGTCCAACTGCCGATCTACAACGAGCTCTACGTCGTCGACGCCCTGCTCGAAGCCGCATCCTCCATGGACTGGCCTGGCGACAAGCTCGAGATCCAGGTTCTGGACGACTCCAATGACGAGACCCTCGTGGCCGTCCACCGCAAGGTCGAAGAACTCCGGGAGCGCGGCATCGACATCTCGCAGGTCTGCCGACCCGATCGTCAGGGCTTCAAGGCAGGCGCTCTGGCCTTCGGACTACGGGGCAGTGAGACGACGCCCCCTGCACGCGGCGAGTTTGTCGCGATCTTCGATGCCGACTTCCTTCCCACGAAGGACTTCCTTCGGCGCACCATCCCCAAGCTCGTGGCCGAGCCCGACCTCGCTGTCGTGCAAGCCCGCTGGGAGCACCTCAACCGCGACCACAGTCTCCTGACGCGCGTGCAGGCTCTCTTTCTCGACGCACACTTCGCCGTCGAGCACGAGGCGAGGCAACGCGCCGGTCACTTCCTGAATTTCAATGGCACCGCCGGAGTGTGGCGGCGCAGTGCGATCGAACAGGCCGGGGGCTGGAGCCACGACACCTTGACCGAGGACCTCGATCTGTCGTTCCGGGCACAGATGAAGGGGCTGCGTTTTTCCTACCTCCATGATCTCGGAGTTCCCTCTGAGCTCCCGGTCGAGATGAACGCCTTCAAGGGACAGCAGCATCGCTGGGCCAAGGGAGCCATCGAGACCTCGCTGAAGCTCTTGCCTGCCCTGTGGTGCAACAAGAGCCTGAGCCTCGCCACCCGGCTCGAGGGGAGCTTCCACCTCACCTGCAACCTGGCCTATCCGGTCATGGGACTGGTCACGCTGCTGGCCCTCCCGGTAGCCTTGGCGCTTCGCCATCGTGGTGAGGAGATCCCGGCCTACCTGGACCTCTACCTCCTGGGCCTCGGCATCCTTCCCATCCTCGTCTACTTCCTCGCCGGGCAACTGCGCGTAGGGCAAGGGCTGGTGAAGTCGCTGCTCCTCCTGCCCTTTTCGATCGCACTGGGTGCAGGACTCTGCATCAACAACTCGCGCGCCGTTCTCGAAGCCCTCTTCCGTCAGAAGAGTGCCTTCGTCCGGACCCCCAAGTATCGGGTGGGCGCACAGAAGGAGACCTGGATCGGCAAGAAGTACCTGGCTCGCGGCGGCCTCTGGCCTGCGCTCGAACTGCTTCTTGGCCTCTCCTGTGGGCTGGCGGCGGTCCTCTGCTTCCAGACCGGGTTCTATGGCCTGGCCTTCCTGGATGGCCTCTTCGCCCTGGGTTACTTCCAGGTGGGGCTCGCCTCCTTGCTACCCCAGACCTGTGAACGACTGCGCTTCCGCCTCGACTCCTTGAGTCCGCTGGTGGAGTAGCAGGAACGAGAGCTAGAGCAGATCCAACACGGCATCTTGGACGCGCTGTGGGGAGATGGACTCCATGCAATCGGGATGCTTGTCGCAACGGGAATAGCAGCAGAGGCACTCCAATTCCTCAGCCTGGATCTTGTGGCCCTTCCCATAGAGTTCGATCTCAGCCAGGGAAGTCGGACCGAATAGAGCTACGACTGGAATCGAGAAGGCAGTAGCCATGTGAAGCGCCATCGTATCCCCGGTCAGGAGAACGGAACAAAGCGCAAGTCTGGCCGCAAAGGTCCGCAGAGGGCTGTCTGTGCCAGCGTCGATGCAACTGCCCTCGGGGCAGGCTGCCAGGAGCTCCTCATGCCTGTCTCTCTCCCGAGGCCCTCCCAGGAGCAGGAAGACATGGCCCTTCTGGTGCAGAGTGCGGATGAGAGCCACCTGTCCCTCGAGCGTCCACTGCTTCTGGGGCCAACGATGGCCGGCGCCTGTGTTCATTCCAATCAAACGCGCACGCGCTCCCGGCTGTTCCACCTCGGGCCAGGCGGTGGACAACCAGCCCTCGGCCGCTGATCTTTCCGACGAGCGAAGAGTCAGTATCGGGCGATCCTTGTGGGGCACTGGCAATCCCAGCAGTTCGGCCACAAGATCCTGATAGGTATCCCGGTTCGCTCGCTTGCGCTCGTCGGAGACACCCATCAGATACCAATGCCTGGCAGCCTCCGAGAGCGGCTCGACGAATCCCCTCTCTGAGAGAAGGAAACCCAGACGTCGTCCTCCCTCCTTCAGTCGTAGGCGCTGTGCCAGCGCCAGAGTCTCGGCATCCGCATCCGGACAGAGCACCAGGTCGTATGCTTGCTCATCGAGTGCGCCTGGAAAGCCATTCTCGATCGTATGGAGTTCATCGATGAGGGGATTCTCTTCCAGGAGGGGGGCGGCACTTGGATGCGTCAACCAGACGATCCGATGGTCCGGGTGCAGACGTCTGAGCGCCGGAAGGAAGGCCGTCGTGCGCAGGACATCCCCTACCGCAGCCAGCTTGACGATGCAAAGTGCCGCTGGCCCCAACTGGTACTCGTCGCAAGTTCCGCAGACCTTGCCACGCAACTTGCCAGGAGTGCAGGGACGATGCGGACGAAACCCCCGACAATCGCGCTTCCACGCATCGAACTCCGCCTTCCCACCCTCTCGTCTCTCTTCCATCTCTTCCCTATCGCCCATCAAGACCCTCGAGCTTCACTTGCGAGCCTCCTGTAGAGAGCCTCGGTCTTCTCACACATCCTTCGGATGTCGAACTCCTCGACAACTCTCTCTCTGGCTGCAGTCGCCAGGCGTCGAGACAGCTTGTGGTCCGCCAGGACGCGGCCCAAGGCCACGGCCAAAGCGTCCACATCCTCCACTCCCACATGGAGCCCCGAAACCTCATCCACGAAGGCCTCGACCATACCTCCCACACGGCTTGCGACCACCGGAAGGCCCACGGCCATGGCCTCCAACAAGGCCACACCCAAGCCTTCACGCCGGGAAGGGAGACAGAATACATCGGCTGCAGCCAACAATGGGCCGGCCTCGACCTGCTCGCCTGGGATGTGGATGACGAGGTCCCCACCGCGAGCCTCCCGCAGCGCTCTGGCCCGCTCTCGGAGCGAATCCAGGAGAGGGCCCTGCCCGGCAAAGAACCAATGGAGCCGATGGCCCCCAGGGATCTCGACCTTGGCAAGCGCCTCGAGCAAGATGTCTTGCCCCTTGCGTTCGTGCAGGGATGCAAGGGTCACTCCCACGAGATCGGTCTCCCCCATCCCCATGGAGGATCGCGCCTCCGCGCGAATCCCGGGCTCGGACCATCGCGCGAGGTCAGCCGTATCCACGCCGTCGTGGATCACATGGACATGCTCGGGATCGACTCCCAGCGAGAGCACCTCCTGTTCTACGCCCCTGGAAATCACGACGACGCCGTCCACCGCGCGACCATAGAGCCAACGGCGATAGGCGGAGCGCTTGATCGGATAGTCCATGCGCCGCGTCACGACGAAGGGCGGCCTGGCTCCGGGCAGCAGCCGGAGCAGACCACCGATCTTGTGGCTTCGAGAGCAGGCGAACTGACCGAGATCGACCGGGTCCTGACGTAAGGACCGCCCAATGACCCGAGCGGCAATCAAATCCAGACCATTGCGCATCCGGACCTCCGCTGAGGGAAGATCGAGATCTCGGACCAAATCGAGGAAAGCAGCCCGTGGCTGGAGCAGAAACCGGTTGTCGTGCCCGCTGCTCTTGAGATGCCTCACCAGAGCTTCGAGCTGATGCTCACCTCCAGAGTAGCCACGCTCGGATAGGACATGCAGGATCTTCACGGATGACTCTTCGGCGCAGAGACATCAAGAGAACATGGGCTTTGGAACCTGATCGATTCGCACCAGGCTCTCATGGTGCGAGTCGGTCTCAATCCTGGCAGGCACCCGAGGCCTTGCTCAGCTGCCATAGGGGACTCAGCGGAGTCCTGGCTCCGAGGATGGTAGCTTCGAATGGATTCTCGTGCGTCTCGATTTCTCCAACCGGACAGTTGAGAGGCTCCTCCTTGGCCAACATTTGCAGGATCGCACGAACACGGTCCTGGTAGCGATGCTTCTCATGCACGAGGGCCGCGCCTTGTTCTGCAATCCTCTTGCACTCCCTGGGATGCCCCAGATACCACTCGATCCTCTCCACGCATTCATCACGCGACTCGAACCAATCGAGATGCACTCCGCGATCGAAGACTTCTTCCATTCGAGGCACGTAGTGAGTCAGGTGGAATCCGCCACAAGCCAAGGTCAGGAAGATACGATTGCTGAAGTAGAGCGCTGAGTCATGGCTCTGATTGAGACCGAGAATGATCGAAGAGGATGCACAGGCGCGCGCATATCCCCGCGGGCGCACCTCGGTACACCAGTTCAGTTCAGGGAACCGAGACAGGTAGGGCAACCAGCTATCCCTCCTGCCAAAGAGCGTCAGCTGGTGGCGTTGCGAAAGCCATGCCAGGAAGCCTGGTCGATCCCCCATGGCTCCCGGCCCACCGATAAACGCAATGTCCCTCTCCTTGCGAACATCGTTCCCGATGGGGCGATGGAAGCGCGGAGAAAACCCACTCATCAGGAACGTAGCGTTGCGGACGCCTTGGGAGCGATAGGCACGAACCAGGTTTGGAGTGGAGAGACAAAGCAGTCGGACATTGCGAACATAGTCCACATGGCTCGAATCGGTGTGGGCCGTCTGCTCTTCCATCCAGACCACCGTTGGTAACTCACCAGAGAACTGCTCCATGAGGAGAGGCGGGAGGTCATGGAAGAAGACGAAGCAGAGATCTGGCCGGTAGACCATTCTGATGAGGCGCACGGTCGCACGCATGCCCAGCGAACCAATCCAACGCCGAAGCATGGAGCAGTTGATGGTCATGACATGCATGCCCTCAGCACGGAGGGCATCGACGAGAGCCCCAGTGCACTTGGTCCTCGACTTTCGCTTGCCGAAGAAGAGGACCCGTTTGGGCCTCAGCGGTTCACCTTTGGCGAACTCCAATGAGCGGAGACTAGCCGAGCCGAACCCTGACTCATCGCGTGCAAGAGGAAGAGGATCAGAGGGGCTAGCGCTCATGATGTTGGGTAGAGAGAAGAGTCGAGATCAGAGACCCAAGCCGAGCCTGATTCTCACAGCCAGAAATATAGAGAACCTCCGGGCTGAACGGAATCCCCAATGGGGCATGGATAGCCCCTTCCCAAGCAAAAACCTCGGCCTTTCCGCGGAGTGGCGCCTCATCGAACAGACTGGCAAGCCAGATGCCGAGAAGGCCGCGAGCGCAGCAGACTCGCCAGACGTCTGTGGGGGCTGTGGAAATCAGGCAGGGCCCAAGACCCGGGATGTGTGACCGAACCGGATCCGAAAACCCGCTGGGCAAGGTCCGGCCTCGCAGAATCAGCCGTTTTCGGATCGGAGACAGGCGCTTGGCCTCCACCCTGGTGCTCGAGCGGAGATAGTGCCTACGACGTGAGGACTGCCGCCTCGCCGCCAAAACCCTCATCTCTGCGAGAATTCGAGGGCCTGGCACCGCCCAGGTCTCGTCGAGGAGCAGTGATTCGACATGCGAAAGACCCTGTGAATCCCAGAGAGACAGGGCAGCCTTGGCCATCATGCGGCGGGTCCCGGACGATCCAACGGGTCCCGTGGTGAGCCTGCAGGACTGAAGGTCCAAAGTCGCCAGCTGTCCGTCTTCCAGGATGCGCAGGTTGTCTCCATGGAGATCAGGATGATAAAGGCCTTTGCGCGCCAGATCTTCAACGGCCTTCAGGTGTTCGATCGGCGTTGGAGCGCGCCCCTCGGGCAAGGCGCGCGTCACCAAGACCGCGAGTCTCGGGCCAAGGAGGCCGCGTTGCGTCGATTCGGCCAGGGGAGCGGGGCACTGGATCCCACGCCGCTGGCATCCCTCGAGCAGGCGACGTTCCTTTTGGGTGGGAGAGGGGCGGAGAAGATATCGCAATCTGAGTCTCAGGAAGGGAAACAGGTGCTGCTTGCAATAGAGGGGAGGCTCCGCGGGGAGATCGATGCGCAACACACGACGCAGAATGCGAGCGACCACCTCGACTGCAGACGGCGGCACTGCACCCTGCAAGGACTCCTCCACCAACGGGCTCGCCGCCTCGCTCAAGTCTGGGTGCACCCAATGGCTCACGGGCGACCTCCCAAGACCGACTCGTAGAGCGACAGGGTTTGCAGTATCTGAGGGCCTCCCTCCCAGCGCTCGGCTGCCCTCCTGGCTGCGGCCCCGCCCATGCGCAGCGCTCGCTCTGGATCAGCCAGAAGCTCACGCAAGGCCTGCGCCAAGGGACCGACCTCGGCTGGTCGGCACAAGCCGCAGGTTCCTTCTTCGACCAGGCTCTTCAAGTGTCCGAGATCACTGGTGACTGCTGGCAACCCAAGCGCCATCGCTTCGCGAAGCGCCCGGCAGGTGGGATCACTCCCTGGCACGAGAAAGAGGAATAGGTCCAGAGCCAAGAGCGCCTGCCGGTAGGCATCCCCCCTCCGATAGCCGAGGAAGTGGACACGATCGCGAACCCCTCTCTCTCGGAGAGGGCGTTCACAAATCGTCTCGAAAACCCCCTCGTCCGGTCGACCCAGCACAACAAGATGGAAGTCAGGCGCACTCCGGGACAACTCGAGGACCAGATCCCAGAGCAGGTCCCAGCGGCGGCGAGATTGGATGCGAGCCGTGATGCCCACCAAACGCGCCTTCGACCCGAGGTCCAACTCCGCGAGCAGAGTGGCCTTGGCGTCCATGCGTTCGGACGATTCCACGGATCGCGGCATTTCGAGGATGGGCTCCTGGATCAGGACCCTGGATCGGGCCATCGAATACGCATGGACAAGCGGCTCGCACAAGTCCGGGAAGGGAGTCAAGACTGCGGAGGTTGCTGCGAAGGCATAGGCATCGCGTGGCCACGGGAGGCGCACGCGCTCTTCCCAGTAGCTGCGCACGATGGGAATGGGCCGGGAGAGGGAACGGGCCAGGGCTGCGACCAGGTGATCCCCACTCTGGTGGCAGTGGAGGAGCTGAATGTCGCCATCGAGAATCCAGTGGGCCAACATGGCAGCATCGGCCAGGAGTGACTGCGGATGGAAGTGGCGCCGCAGCATGAGACCCTCCCTCGTCCGCAGGTCCAGCTCTTCTGCGCGGCATCGCATGGCATGCTCCATGCCCGCATGCACGAAGCCGGCCACTGCGAGCTCTGACTCGAACCCTGTGTGAGCGGCAGTTCCAAGTCGATGCACCAACTGCAAGGCGAGATCGGCGGGCCCCGTCCACTTGTGATTGGCATAGAGGTGGAGAACCCTCATGGACTCTCTTCCTTGGCGATGCGACGCAGGCTGCGATAGCGCACGAAGTTGTAGCGTGCGGACATCCAGGCAGCGAGAAGGCCCCGCCAGCCATCCATCCAGGCCAGCTTCGGCCCCAGCGCTTTGATCCATGCGCCAAGAGCCCTCGTCCATGGACTCAGGGGCGATGCCCGACGCCCCTCTTGCCACATGGCCTCTGCCGCAATCGCCGCGAATCGATCTACAGTGCTGCGATGCTCGGCAAAGGTCCGATAGCTGTCATGCGTGATCACGCCATGCCACTGGCCGATCTCGGCTTGGGCTTCGGGCTCGACGCGATCATGCGGATCCGTGCCACCCCATCGGCAATGGCGACGATCGAAGCAACGTAGCTTGCGGTCTGGCCAGAAGAGCCCGTGCTTCATCCAACGCCCCAGGTACCGGTTCTTCCTGGGCATGCTGTACCCCACACACGAACCCGCTCCTCCTTCCTGCATGGCGCGGATCTCGGGTAGAAGCTCTGCACTCACACGCTCATCGGCATCCAAGGAGAAGATCCAATCGTACGAAGCCCGATCTACAGCGAGCTGTTTCTGGTCGCGGTGTCCCAGGAAGGGATGGACCTCGACACGCGCTCCCAGGGATGTGGCGATCTCTCTCGTCCGATCCGTGGATTCACTGTCCAGGACCAGAATCTCCTGACAGAAGGAGAGGCTGCGAATGCAGTCGGCGATGCGATCTTCTTCGTTGAAGCTGATGATACAGCCCGAGATCGGGATCACGAGCCAGCCTCCCCTCCCATCTCACGCTGGATTTCGCGCTCGACCCCTCGCCTGCCCTCGACGACCTGGGCCTTGAGTCGCGCGATACCGTCCAGATGCCGCTCGAAGCTCGCATCCTGATCCACGGCCCGCGTGGCCGCCTCCAGAACACGATCCAACTCCTCATCACTGATGCCGAGCTTCTCACGCAAGAGGAAGCTCTGCGCGTGGGACAGGATCTGCAGCCATCGGAAGCGCTCCAGCACCTCTTTCATGATCTCCAGCATGTCCAGTTCGGGCTCGTTGAGACCCATCCGGGCGGCGTGCTTCTTTCGTTTCCTGTGCGAGACCATCGCCCCCATTAGACCCGAGGCGGGCCCTGGGGGCCACAAGCGGTCCGAGCAGTGGAGGGGCAGATCTGGTAGAAGATGCGGCAGTCCCAATCGCCTCTCACTCCTTCCCCTGTCGCCACATGATTGCCAGTCTCCTCGCGCTGACGCTCCTCGCTCCTCTCCAGGAAAAGCCCCCCCACCCACGCAGCGTGCTCGGCTTCGAGCCAGCAACAACCGGGCACCTCATGACCTACGAGCAGAGCATCCTCTGCTTCCAGGCCTTGGCCAAGAGCAGCCGACGATTGCAACTCGAGGAGATCGGCAAGAGCAGCGAAGGTCGCCCGATCTGGATGGCTCTGATCGGAAGCCCAGAACATCTGGCTTCGCTGTCGGAAATCCGGCGGGATCTGGCCATGGTAGCCGATCCGAGAAAGCTCGAGACTGCTGACGAGAAGAGGATCCTGGCAAAGACTCCCGCGCTCGCATTCGTGAGTCTGTCCATGCATGCGACCGAAGTCGGAGGAAGCCAGTACGGTCCCATCCTGGCCTGGGAACTCCTGACCAGGGAGGACCCCGAGGCACGCCGCCTCCGCAACAACACGGTCATCGCCCTGCTCCCTTCGACCAACCCCGATGGGATGACCATGGTGGCCAATTGGTACCGCCGACGCACGAAAGCCAAGAAGCCAATGGCACGCCTCCCATGGCTCTATCAACGCGATGCCGGGCACGACAACAACCGCGATTGGTACATGCTGAATCTGCCTGAGACCAGAGCCATCACGAAGCAACTCTACGAAAGGCTCAATCCAGTTGCTCTCCTGGACATGCATCAGATGGGCAATCGTGGCCCAAGATACTTCGTGCCTCCCTACGCAAACCCCGTCAACCCCAACCTGGATCCCATCCTGACCCGAGCACTCAACCTCCTGGGGTCCCGCATGTCGCACGACATGAGCATCCAGGGCTGCACGGGAGTGGTCTCTTCCACAACCTTCGACAACTGGTGGGTCGGGGGGAACCGCAACGTACCCTTCCGCCACAACATCCTCGGAGTCCTCACAGAATGCGCGAGCGCGAACCTGGCCGACCCGACGACACGGGAATCCGACAAGTTGCGCGGCATGGGCGTCGGACTGCCCAAGAATGCAATCCAGGAAAACTTTCCCGATCCCTGGCCGGGGGGTCGATGGGGAATGGAGGAGATCACCCGCTACAACCGCGCTGCGGCATGGTCCTTCCTCTTGGACGTCGCACGCAATCGAGGAGAGTATCTGGCGCGCAAGATCCTGTTGGGTCGCCGAGCCGTGAAGGCGGGTCAAACGCTACCCCTCAAGGGTTGGCTCATCGAGAGCACGAACCCCCGTGCCGAACGCCTGGCGGCGACGCTCCAAGCCTTGGGCATCGAAGTCGGCACGCTCACGAGAGATCTACCAGCCAAGGGAGGCAGGCAGGCCTTCCCGAAGGGCTCCTACTACGTCTCCATGGCGCAGCCCTACCGGGCCATGGCCAAGGACCTGCTCGAGATTCAGCACTACCCCGAGCTGCTCGACGCTCCCGGCGGCAGGGTCATCCGGCCCTATGACCAGGCTGGCTGGTCGCTACCTCTGATGTTCCGTGTCACAGCCAGTCCCTATGAGGAGAATACCGAGCTGCCGATCCAGTTGCTCGCTCGCGTCCCCCTTCCCGCGATACCGATGCCGGGCGGGAGAAAACGCATCCGATCAAAGTTGGGCCTCTTCCGATCCACTGCACCCAGCATGGACGAAGGGTGGACCCGCTATGTCCTGGACCTGTCTTCGGTGGACTACGCGCGCCTCGATGCTTCGAGGGTCCGGAAGGGGAAACTTCACAAAGATTTCAAAGTCCTCGGTTTCGCAAGCATGTCCGGGCCGAGCATCGACAAGGGGCAGGATCCCAAGAGGCAGCTCGAGGAATTCTCAGGCGGCATCGGGGAACCTGGGCGAAAGGCCCTGCTCCAGTTTCTGGACCGGGGCGGACGCATCGTAGCGTGGGGTCGGTCGGTGGACTACTTCCTCGATCTGGTCGACGCCAAGGATCGCAACGCGCTGTCAGGCAAGGCCAGCAAGGGGTTCTCATGCCCAGGAACTCTCCTCATGGTAGAGAAGACCCGCAAGGGCAAGAGTTCAGCCATCCTGAAGAGCTTCGAGGACAGCTTTGCCGTCTACCAAAAGGACCGCGTGGCTCTCGAGGGAAAGGGTCTCGAAGTCTTGCTCCGCTACGCAGCGGAGCCCTTTGCCTCGGGCTACCTCAAGGGCAAGGAGAAGATCGCAGGCAAGGCTGCCCTCGCCCGCTTCCGGCACGGACGCGGCGAGCTGATCCTCTTCGGATTCCGCCCCCAGAACCGTGCCCAGACACTCGGGACCTTCGACCTCCTCCTCGGAGCCCTCCGAGGAGAATAGCGGTAGTCCAGATGATTCACGAGATCACAACGATCTCATGAATCGTCCGGCCTAACAACCCGGGAAGTCGGGCTTCCTCTTCTCCAGGAAGGCCTTCGTCCCCTCGCGCATGTCCTCGGTCGAGGAGATCATGCCGAAGAGGTCCGACTCCAGGTTGAGGCCGTCCTGCAACTCCATCGATGCCCCACGACGAACACTCTCCTTGGCGAAACGAACGGCTACAGGACTGCGCTTCAGGATCGTCTTGGCGCGCTCTCGTGCGTGAGCCAGGAGTTCGTCTGCCGGCAGGACCTTGTTGACAAGCCCAATGCGCAGAGCCTCCTGTGCGTCCACCATGTCCCCGGTCAGGATCATCTCCAGAGCCAGGCCCGAGCCGATGAGGCGCGGCAGGCGTTGGGTGCCTCCATAGCCGGGCAGGAGACCGAGCGAGACCTCGGGAAGTCCGAAGACGGCGTTCTCCGAGGCGTAGCGGATGTCGCAGGCCAAGGCCAGCTCACAGCCTCCCCCCAGCGCGAACCCATTCACGGCAGCGATCACAGGCTTCTCGCACTGCTCGATCGTCAGGAAGACGATCTGCCCAAGCTGGCTGTTCTCACGACCATCGAGGACTCCCTGCTCCGCGAGCATGTCGATCTCGGCACCGGCGACGAAAGCCCTCGCGCCTGCACCAGTAATCAGGATCACGCCCACATTCTCGTCCAGTTCACAGCCCTCGATGGCCTGCGCCAACTCTTCGAGAGTGTCGTTGTCGAGAGCGTTGAGCTTCTTCTCCCGGGAGATGGTGATGGTCGCAATCCCATCCTCGATCATGAGGATGATGTTCTCGAACTCGTCCGCGTCGAAGATCTCGATGTCACTCATTCCTGTGGCTCCTCACTGGCGGGTTCATCACTTGCGGGTTCCTCTCTACTCTCTCCCTCGGCATCCACCGAATCGTCGGAGAGTTCCAGGATCACTCGAGTCAGACGGAGATCCTCGGTCGGGCGACTTCGTTCACCCCCAGGCCCGAACTCGCACTCGACGGATGCCAGGGCATCGAGGACGTCCAGTCCTTCGACAATGCGCCCAAACGCCGTGTACTGTCCGTCCAGGTGGGATGCGTGATCGCTGTGGACAAAGAAGAATTGGCTACCAGCCGAGTCTGGATGACGTGATCGAGCCATGGAGATGACACCACGTTCATGCAGTGTGTCATTGAATTCCGCTTCGACCGTATGACCAGGCCCACCCGTTCCCGTGCCTTCGGGACACCCGCCCTGGACCATGAAGTCCTTGATGACACGATGGAAGATGAGACCGTCGTAGAACTTCTTCTCGGCCAGCTCCAAGAAGTTCCGCACGGTCCGAGGGGCCTTGTCTGGGAAGAAACCCAGCAGGATCTCACCCTTGTCGGTCACGAAACGGGCGCGCACCCGCGAGAAGTCCACATTGTCGAGATCCATGTTCAGCCCTTCTTCAAAGGAACGCCGAGAACGATCATCTTGCGGATCCAGACAGGCTTGAGGGGCCTGGACATCTCACCGGATTGACTGCGTCCGATGGGCTGTTTCGCCAGCTCATCGATGACCTCCAACCCCTCGATGACCTGGCCGAAGACCGTGTAGTTATTGTCCAGATAGGGAGCCCGACCGTGCATCAGAAAGAACTGTGCGCTGGCACTGTCGGGATCGTTGGTGCGTGCCATCGAGAGGATGCCCTTGACATGCTTGATGTCGTTGAACTCGGCCTTCATGGGCGGCTGTGCTCCCATGTCGCTCGGGGACCCAGGCGCTCTCGTATGGAAGTCCCCGCCCTGGACCATGAAGCCAGGCACGATCCGGTGGAACTGGATGCCGTCATAGAAGTGCTTCCGGGCAAGGCCAACGAATCTCTTGACATGGTTAGGCGCCTTCTCGGGAAAGAACTTGGCAACCATGTATCCAAAGTCCGTGAAGATCACGACCTTGGTCTTGGTCAGATCCAACTTGTCGAGCGGGTACTTGCTCATGTCGGGCACGACGGTGATCGTGGCACGGGCAGAGGGCCCGAATCCCAAGACCAGCTCGAGACTCTCGGTCTGATTCAGCTTGAGGCCACTCTTCCTTATGAGGTCATTCACGGACACAGGGAGCGTCGCCTGCACCGCCCCACCCTTCTTGAGTGTCATGGGGACCTCATCAGCTGGTGAGTCCGTGATCGGCCCCAGGCTCTTCCCGCCCAGATAGAGCTCGATCCCACTGCCAAAGAGGACCGAGGGTCTGACCTTGGTTTCCTTGTTGATCTTGATTCCATAGGAGATCTCGATCGAATCCCCGGGAGTGACATATGGAATGAGGACCTTGATGTTGTACTCCACGTCCGGCAGGGCCTTTTCGCCAACGGCCTGATCCGCAGGTTTGGAATCGGCGCCCTGGGCAGGGCCAAGAGCGGGAAAGAAGACAAGGGCGGCAGTGATCAGGGCTAGCATGTGGGGTTCTCCTTCGAAGCAGTTTCAGGCCGACCATGAAAGCAACTGCCGGCTCCAATCTCAAGCCGCTCGGCTCGCAATCGCCTCCAGCCGGAAGGATTCACGATCATCTCGGTTAGGAATCTTGGTTAACCCGAACGATTCATGACCTCGATGCGTCTGACGGCGTCTTTCGGTCCAGGACCGCGAACCTATCGGTTCGCTCGGCATTGCTTCGATTCGACGACCCTCTTGGGTCGCCTTCATCTTGCGCAGCCGTCCTGAACTCGA
>JAJRTL010000025.1 GCA_024278315.1 Planctomycetota bacterium
TACGTAGATCGCGCACGACGGCCTGTCCTGCCATCGAAGTCCAGATCACATTCTTGTAGTTGGTGAAACCCTGGAGGCCGAGCAGGCCGGCGAAGGCCAGGAGGTAGGGCAGCAGGAGCTCGAGCTCGAACATGCCAGTTTCCTGGAAATGGATGACCGGGCCGTCCACGACCAACTGCACGATCTTGGGGAGAGCCAGGTCGATGCCGAAGAGCGTGACCAGCGCGAAGAAACTGGTCAGGAAGAGCCGCATGTGCGGGCGGACATAGGACCACAAGAGCGCGCGGTGCTCCCGATCAAGTCTGAGCCCCTTGCCGATCTCCTCTTCTTCGAAATGCACGCTCATCCCGCCCGCTCCTGTTGCTGCTGCTTCCAGGTTTGTGCGTACCAGCCGCTCGACTTCAGGAGCTCTTCATGGCTGCCCTGCTCGATGACGTGGCCTTCGTCGAGGACGAGGATGAGATCGGCTTCGCGCACGGCTTCGAGGCGATGCGCGATGATGATGGTGGTCTGTCGGCCGCGTAGCTCGCGCAGGGCTTCCAGAATGTGCTTTTCGGTGGCGTGATCCACAGCCGAGAGCGTGTCGTCGAGGACCAGGACTGGGCGGCGCCCGGCCAAGGCGCGCGCAAGGGAGGTGCGTTGTTTCTGTCCACCCGAGAGGGTGAGGCCCCGTTCGCCGACGACCTGCTCCAACCCTCCGGGCATGGTCTCGAGGTCCGGTGCGAGCCGTGAGGACTCGAGCACCGTGGCCACCAGCTCGTCGGTATCCTCGGTACCGCCTGCACCTGCGGCAGCCTCCCCGTGGGCAAAGAGGATGTTGCTCTTGATGGACTCGCCGAAGAGGAAGGGTTCTTGCGGGGCGACCGAGAAGAGGGAGCGCAGGTCCTGGAGCGGAAGATCCCAGACGTCGATCCCGTCCACGAAGAGGCTTCTCTTGGGGGGATCGTAGAGTCGGGTGAAGAGGGAGATGAGCGAGGATTTGCCTGCGCCGACGGGGCCTACGAGTCCGAGCGTCTGGTTGGCTTCCAATCGGAAGTTGATGCCATGCAGGGCGCGTGGGCCCATGGGCAGGGCCTTGAGTTCGGCCAGGGTGGGAGAGGTCGCATCGGACTTGCGTGCGCCATCCTCCTCCTCCTTCTCTTTGTCCTTGATCGGTGGTGGGCCGATGTATTCGAAGTCCAGGTTGCGAGCTTCCAGGGATGGCGCACGACGTGCAGCGCCATCGTCGCCTGCGAGCCTGGTCGTGCCGCCGCCGTCCTCGACCGGGATCTCGAAGATCTCGTCGATCCGCTCGATGGCGGCGGCAGAGCGGTTGTAGGTCTGCATGACCCAGCCCAGGATCAGAAGAGGCCAGACGAGCATCTGCAGATAGATGAAGGCCTCGAAGAGTTGTGTGACACCCAGGCCCGAGTAGACGCCGACCGAGATCACGGCCAAAAGGCCAAAGGAGCCCGCGCCGAAGAAGATCGCGTCCAACTGCCCCCTCGTCTTGGCCAGCTGCACCTGCATCGACATGCCGTGGTTGGCGACTTCAGCGAAGGCATCGACCTCGGCGCCCTCTCGAGCGAATGCCTGTAGGACCCGGATGCCGGTGAAGTCCTCTTGTGCCTTGGCGCCGATCTCGCCGAGTGCATCCTGGACGGCTCGAGAGCGCTTCTGGATGACACCAAAGACCCTGAGCATGAAGCTGATCCCGATTCCGAAGAGCACCAGGACCGAGAAGCCCAGCTCGGGGCTCAACCGGAAGAGGAAGTAGAGAGTCGTGGGAAACAGGAAGAGGACCGAGGCTCCAAAGAAGAGCGTGGGCCCCGCCTGGAATCTCAGGAGCTCAACGTCCTGATTGCTGCGCGAGATCAGGTCGCCGATGCGCGCGCGGTCATGAAAATCCAGGGGCATGCGCGTGAGGTGGTGGAAGAGGTCAGACTTGAGGTCCTCCTCCACGCGGCGCGAGATTCCCATGATGAGGATGCGGCTGATGAATCGCAGGGTCGCATAGGTCGTGCCGAGCGCCACCAGGATGAGGAGTTTCTCGGCCCAGATGCCAGCATCCAGTGGATGCTCGGGGTTGGTGTCCACGAGCATCCCCACCGCGCTCGCCAACTGCTTGGGGATGGCCAGCTGGCAGGCGACGAAGAAGGGAACCAGCGCCAGGCCCGCGAAGAACTTGACCTTGTGCTTGAGCACATAGGGGACGAGTCTGCGCAGACCCTGGCGGCCGCTGACCTCGGGCACGCGCGTGCCGCGTTCCGGGACTTGTGTCTCGAGAGTGGACACGGTGGGGTGGGTTCAACTCAGATTGAGAGTGCTCACGCGACGGGCCATTTCTCCGGCCAGTTCGCGGAAGCTCTTGGCGATTCCGCTTTCGGGGTCCGTCATCGTTACGGGTCTACCCGCGTCTCCACCCACGCGTACTGCGGGGTCCAGCGGGATGGAGCCGAGCATCGGAACGTCGAAGAGCTCCGTGATCTTCTGGGCTCCGCCCGATCCGAAGATGTCGATGACGGATTCGAAGCTGCCATCGCTGGCGACTTCGATCGAGACGGGCGTGTCCGCTACCTTGAGCTCGATCCGATCGGCCGTGCCGATGACCTTGCCGCTCAGGTAGAGACCTGCCATGTTCTCTACGACTCCAAGTACCGGCACGTTCACGGTCTTGAACATGTTCACCGCCTTGCGCACGTCATGCACGCTGACATCCTGCGGTGTGGTGACCAGGATGGCGCCCATGAGGTGGCAGGACTGCGACAGTGAGAGCTGCGCATCGCCGGTTCCTGGTGGGAGGTCGACGATGAGATAGTCGAGCTGTCCCCAAGCGACCTCGAAGAGGAACTGGCGGATGGCACTGTGGATCATCGGCCCACGCAGGATGAGCGGCTTGTCCTCATCCACCATGAAGCCCATGGACATGGCCACCAGGCCATCGGGCGTCCGGAAGGGGACGATCTTGCCGTCGCGGCCCTCAGGTTTCCCCCGCAGGCCGAGCATCATCGGGATGTTGGGGCCGTAGACATCGGCGTCGAGGATGCCGACCGAGGCGCCGGACTGCGCCAGGGCCACGGCCAGGTTGACCGAGACGGTCGACTTGCCGACGCCGCCCTTGCCCGAGGACACGGCGATGACGTTCTTGACACCTGGGATAGCGTTGGTCTGGAGCAGCGGGTTGCTGGCCGCGACCTGGGCGTCCATCTTGACCTTGACCGAGCTTACGCCCGGGACTCTACTGACCAGGGCTTCGGCCTCGGACCGGAACTGCTCCTTGACGGGGCAGGCTGGAGTCGTGAGTTCGATGCGGAAGGCGACATCGCCCCCTTGGATCGTCATATCCTTGACGAAACCCAGTGTGACGATGTCCTTGCCCAGGTCGGGATCCTGGATTCCTCTCAGGGCTTGAAGGACGGATTCTTGACTGACAGTTGACATTGGTGGGAACCTTTCTCCGTGGGCTGGTGAAAAATCAGTCCGGCAATTCCAGAGCCCCGCAGCTGAGAGTCAAGGCTGCATCCCTCTCTCTCCGAGAACATCGCATGATTCGCCAGATTCTCTCTCTCGTCCTCCTTCCCTGCAGCCTCATGGCCGCCCTTCCCCGTGCCGTGGCACAAGTCCCGGGCGTCCGAGTCAGGCTTGTGGAACATCGCCCAAAGGGAGCCGACGAGTCTGTGCTGCGGCCTGGATATTCCATGAAGACCGTCGATCCGGCCCAGATCGAAGACCTGCCTCAGAAGGGCACCCTGCTCCTGGACTTCCCGGATCGCGCTCCCACCGCAAAGGAGTTGGCCTTGGTTCTCAAGCCCTTCCAAGGCAAGTCGCTGGGCAACCTGAGCCTTCGCGGAGCGACAGGCTTCACGATCGAGGACCTGGCTCCGCTCGAGAAGCTGGCCTCGATCGAGGCGCTGGACCTGGGTGGCTGCCGTTCCCTGGGGGCGGACGCGCTTCCCTTCCTTGCCAAGATCCCTGGGCTGCGGTGGCTGCGCTATGAAGGGAGTGGCATCACGGAGATCGCGCTGGCGCAAGCTGATGGCTTCGACAAGCTCCTTACGCGGCGGGTGGATGCGTGGTTCCGCAAGGCCTGCGTTGCGCGTGGCCTGGTGGGGGCGTCGTTGGCGCTCCGTTGGAAAGGGCGGCTCGTCTATAGCCGAGGCTACGGCTGGGCGGATCTCGAACACGCGATCCCCGCCGACTCCACGAGCCTCTATCGCTGGGCTTCGATCTCCAAGCCCCTCTGCGCAGTGTCTGCCCTCCAGCTCCGGGAGCAAGGCAGACTAGATCTCGACGCGGACGTGCGCAGCTATGTCCCCGAGTTCCCGGACAAGGGACAGAAGGTGACGACTCGTCTCCTGCTCGGCCACCTGGGAGGCATCGTCCACTACCGCAGCGGCAAGGTCATCAAGACACGGGCCGAGTATGCGATCCCGCATCCCTTCGCCAACCTCATCCTCTCGTTGGACAACTTCAAGGAGTCGCCTCTCATCGCCGCACCTGGGGAGAAGTACGCCTACTCTACTCATGGCTTCATCCTCGCGGGAGCGGTCGTGCGGCGTGCTGGCCAGAAGTCCTTCGCCGAGCAGGTGGAGGAGCGCATAGCTCGTCCGCTCGGCCTAGGCAGCCTGCGTCCCGACTATCAATGGGAGGAGATCGAAGGGCGTGTCGTCGGCTATCGCCGTCAGGGGCGAGGTATCCTGCTCCACAGCGCCGACAGCGATGTCAGTTGGAAGCTCCCGGGCGGCGGATACATCTCCAACGTCGAGGACCTCGGGCGCTTCGGTCAGGCGCTGGTGCAAGGCAAACTCCTGAAGCGAGAGTCCTACGATCTACTCTGGACCAGCCAGCGAACCCTGGAGGGCAGAGTTTCCCACTACGGGATGGGGTTTTCGCTCCAGGAATGGCGAGGACGCATGCTGGTCGGCCACGGAGGAGCACAGGACAAGACAAGGACGCAGCTACTGCTGGATCCCCGTCGAGGCCATGTGATCGCCTTCATGACCAACAGCGAATGGGCTAGCACAGGACCGATCGCTCGTGGGGTGCTCCGTCTCCTGGACTGACCCCATCGCAATGGGGTACGCCAAGAACTCGTGGGGACAGGGATGGAGGCTACCCAGGAGGGTCGTCGAATCGAAGCAATGCCGAGCGAACCGATAGGTTCGCGGTCCTGGGCCGAAAGGCGCTTTCAGACGCATCGAGGTCATGAATAGCTCGGGCTAGGAACTCTCAACAGCGAGCTGATGCTCCTGGGCCAGAATGTGCGCGAGATTTCGCGCTGCTGCAGAATCCGGTCCACCGAGACTCGCACCTCTTTCGAAGTCGGAACGTGCCTGATCGGCATGGCCGAGATGCCAGTGGGCGATTCCCAGGTTGGCGTAGATATCGCTGTTCTCTTCTGCCCGGATCGGTGAAAGAAGGGTCAGGGCTTCTTGGTAACGGGATTCTTCCAGGAGGAAGCCGCTCTCGATGACCTTGGCCGGAAGGAAGCCTTCGTCGATCTGGTAGGCGGATGCCAGGTGTTGACGTGCCTCGTCGTGGAGGGACCGGGACCAGCACCAGCGTGCGAGGCGGGCGAGGACCGGTGCTGCCAAAGCGTCGTCGAGGTGACACTCGCGTAGCGTGCGCGCCAGCTGGATGCGACCCTCCTGAACACGGTCGTTCTCGAGGAGGCAGAAGGCCAGGAGGCAAGCGCTTTCGGTGTGGCGGGGGTGCCGGTCGACGAACCGCGTGTAGAGAAGCAATGCCTCCTCCTCGCGGCCCTTCTCCACGAGGGCCTTGGCGCGGGCGCGGTGACACCAGTCCCGTCCCAGGGGAGCCTGTTCCAGTGGATCGCCAAGCTCCAGCGCACGGTCGAAATCCTTGTCCTCCAGCGCCTCTTCCAGCAGATAGAGCTCGTTGTTTCTCCAGCGATTCCGATGAAGTCGCTTCTGCCGTGCGAGTTGCAAGTCGTAGTCGATCCCGAGGTCCTGGAAGCTCTTGTTGCCGAAGTGATGCACGTAGGCGTCCTGTGCGATCAGCAAGCGATAGCCGGCGATGCGCGTCCGGAGGCAAAGGTCTTCGTCCTCGTAGTTGCCGAGACCATAGGCCGGATCGAAGAGCCCGACGTCCTGGAAGAAGCTTCGCTTTCCCACCAAGCAGAGCCCTGCCAGCTTGTCGACTTCGCTGATCTTTCCCTGGGCTTCCAGAGCCAGCCTGTGGGCAATGGCTTCGATATCCCGAGGGCCCTCCTCGGATCGCAGTTCGGTGAGTTGTTGTCCCATGACGTAGTTGGATACGGGGGCAACGAGACCGGCCTGATCTTCGACGTCGAGTACCGCGCAGAGCTTGGTGAAAAGCGCACTCTCTACGAGAGTGTCATTGTTCAGGATGGCCAGCGCGTCGCCTCTGGCGAGTCGAAGGCCCGAGTTGCAACCTTCGGCAAAGCCCAGGTTGCGAGGATGATGGATGATGCGCACCCAATCGAAGCGTGCCTGAAGGTCATCGAGCCAGACAGCACTTCCATCGTCGCTTCCGTTGTCCACGACGATCAGTTCGTCCGGGAGGCCCGTGGACAGCCGGGCCTGGAGGATGGAAACGCAACAGGCGCGCGTCAGGTCGAGCCCGCCGCAGATCGGAATGACGAGAGAGAGGCGAACTCTCTTGGATGGCTCGTTGGTTGCGAGCGGAGCGAGCCGTGGTGCGGTCTGGGGTTGGGGCAAGGCACTTCTCCTGGTGAGCCTCTGAACGAGCAGGTTTCACTCGATAGGATCGGCATTTGGGGGCATACGGGTGAAGGACTGCGTCCTATGCTTGGCTCATGAGATGGCTCCAAGCAGATTGTGGTGGCCCGGGCGGCCCTTATCGCATGGCGGTGGGGGAACGAGGGCTCTTCCTCCTGGCCCTTCCAGGAGGAAGCAAGAGGTCCTTCGAGCTGGAAGTTGCGGAGACATTGGCATTGCCGGTCGCAGCTGCCGGGCCCGGGTTTTCTGGCTCACCCGACCCTCGCCTGAGCGAGGGGCCCGAAGCCCTGCTGGAGCGCTACCGCCATCTGATCGCGAACTGGGGGCCCGAGTCTGCCGACCATGTCCACGGCTTCCCTCCGCCCCTCGATCTCCGTGGGTCACCCTTCCAGCTCCGGGTCTGGCGTGCTCTCCTGAACGTGCCTCCGGGGAAGACGATCAGCTACGGTGAACTGGCGGCTCTCGCTGGCTCACCGGGAGCGGCACGTGCGGTGGGGACGGCCATGCGCAAGAACCGCATCCCCTTGATGGTGCCCTGTCATCGTGTAGTGGCATCCAACGGGCCAGGTGGCTATGGGGGAGGGCTGGCCCTCAAGCAGATGCTCCTGGATCTGGAGGCCGAAGGGCTCGCGCAGGCCTAGAGTCTCGCGCGCAGGTAGGCGAGCGCCATGCTTGTGGGATGTGCGGGGAGCCGATTGGTCAGAGCTGCGCATAGCTCGGGGAAGGCTTCATCGGGACTGAGCCCGCCAATCCCATCCTGGGTCAGATGGACCCAGCCATCTGCCACCTCGTACAAGGCCAAGAGATTGTCGAGCTCTTCGTCTGGCAGCAAGTGCGTTGACCGTGAGCTCTCGCAGGTTTCGCTCTCCAAGTCCGGGATTTCTCCCACATCTCTCAAATGCGAGTCGAGGAGGTTGCGCAGTGCGGGGTCGAGATCGCTAGCCGCTTGCTGCTTGCCATCCAGCCTCCCCAGGAGCGCATGGCCAATGCTCATCGCTGGCGAATAGGGTGGTCGTGAGGGGGCGGTCCCGACCTGAGATGCGGCCTTGGCTTCTTCCTCCTGCACGAGCGCGCAGAGAATGCGCGCAACGAGGCCGGCATCTTCTCGCTGTCGACCCGGTAGGGTGCGTGCCGCTTCGGAGGTCCTTTCTACCGGGTCCCACTCGCGCGAGCGCTCCTCTTGCCGTTCGTAAGTTCCGAGGCTGTGTAGTCTGGCTGCGAGGCAAAGTCCGTCCAAGCCTTGGGCGGTGAGTCCCAGGCTCGTTGCGAGTGTGGCTCCGATCTTCTCCAGAAGATCTGCCACCTGTTGGCCGTGGCCTTGGCACCCTTCCCAACTGTTCTCGATGTGCCGGGCGAGCTCCAGGGCCGCATCGAGGGGTGTCCTTGCACGGGAAGATGCCTGGACTGCGGGGAGGCCCGGAAGAGAACCGGGCCTCCCCCCGTCCGCCGGCTCGGACCCACGGGCAGATGCCCGTGGGTCGGCTTTGGGATCCTCAATGCTGTCTCCCCCACGATCTCCTGATCGGAGATCGTGAGCGCGGTTCTCGCCAGTCCCACGCTCATCGCTCCTGTTGCCAGGACCGTTCTCTCTGCCCATTCTTTCATTGGGGGGGGTCAGCCCGGATCCCTCGCTGGCAGGCTTACCCATTCCTGCCAAGCCGCGACGGGAGGAGGCTGGTTCAAAAAAATCATCTGTGTGGCTCTCGATGCCACCGTCATCGGAGTCGACGTCATCGGAGTCGACGTCATCGGAGTCGACGAGTTCGGAGTCTTCATCGAAGCGGTCGGAGGGGATGATGGCCGTACCCCACTCCACGGTTTGTTCGTACATTCGGTCCGACGAGTCATGCTCTCCCGATTCTCCCGAATCAGCGGCCACCGCTCTCCGGTTCTTTCGGGACTCGCGATTCACCAAGGAGGCTCTGCGGCCCAAGGCCGTGATGAGGCGGTCCTTGATGTCCCAGATCTTGATGGGTTTGCTCAGGTAGTCATCCGCACCCTGGCTGAGGGAGTGGACGGCCTGACTCAGGTCATCCAACCCCGAGATCATGAGGATGCAGACGCGCTGATCGATCTTCCGCAGGAGGCTCAGCACCTGTCTTCCACTGAGGTCTCGCATGCGGATGTCCAGCGTGACGACATCGAACGCATCCTTGGTGTCCTGATGTACCAGGAACTTGGCCAGTGCCTCTTCGCCAGAGGCTGCCGTCACCACCTGGAAGCCCTCGATGAACAGGCGCTCGCGCAGGATGTCCCGGATTTCCGGATCGTCATCCACCACCAGAACCCTGATGTCCAAGGGCGGCTTGGGCCGCCGATCGCGATTCTTGCCTCGTCGTTGCGCGTTCACTTCGGTACTCCGGTCACCTCAGAGCAAGGAGCTTGCCATCCCGTGCCATTTGGGCCGTCTCTTTGCCAGAACGCCGGAATTCTTGAGAGGAATCGCTCCGACGGTGGGGTAGTTTCCCTGTTGCTTGATGCGACAGTCCGACTAGAGCGAAATCTCCGGCACTCGTTCAGGCTCTTTCCTCTGATCAGGCCGGCTGGCTGTCTCACCGATCCCGTGAACTGTCCCAATAACTGTCCCATTGGGACAGTGTTGAGACCTCTTTTCCCTGCAACCTTTCTCTCTTCTATGCCGAGACCACCCATCATTCTCGAGGCTGAGGGCCTCGAGCGCTTCGAAATCGATGTGGCGTCGTCCAATGGGGCAGGAGAAGACCAAGGGGTCGTCAAGATCCTGGATGCTGTGAGCCTCACCGTGCGAGAGGGAGAGTTCCTCACGATCATGGGGCCCTCCGGGTCGGGCAAGTCCACCCTGCTGCACTGCCTCTCAGGGCTGGATCGGGCTCAGAAGGGGCGGGTCCGACTGGGGTCGACAGAGCTGTACGACATCAACGAGACCCAGCGGACGCTCGTCCGTCGCCGGTTTCTGGGTTTCGTCTTACAGTTCTTCAATCTGCTGCCGGATCTCACCGTTCGGGAGAACATCGAGCTCCCCCTCCTGATCGCTGGAGAGCGTCCCAAGTTCCACGCCGATCGCATTGACGAACTCATGGAAGTCTTCGGGATCCAGGGACTCGAAAAGCGGCAACCGCATACGCTCTCGGGAGGAGAGATGCAGTGGGTGAGCGTGGCCCGAGCTCTTTCTACGCGCCCCTCGCTGCTCTTGGCCGATGAGCCCACCGGCAATCTCTCCAGCAGGGCAGGGGCCGAGTGCATGGAGCACTTCGTGGCCCTTCGCAAGAGGTATGGCATCGCCATCCTGCTCGTGACGCACAATCCCCGGGATGCCGCCTACGGGGATCGCGTGCTCTTCCTCGCAGACGGCAAACTCGATCCCTCCACCCAACTCGAAGGTCCGGATCTCGATGCGGCTGCTGTTTTTTCTCGTCTCGAAGAACTGGGCATCTAGCCACCTCAGGCTTGTCCTGACCTGGTTGGGTGTGGCCCTGGGTGTGGCCGTGGTCATGGGGATCCACATCCTGGATCACAATACGATCCTCTCCCAGCTCGAGCGGCGTCGCTGGGCCTACGGCGAAGTGGACTTCGAGCTGCGGCCCAAGAACACGCAGATCCAGCTCGACGCTGCCCTGGCGGAGCTTCGCAAGAACCCGGACCTGGCCAGTGTCGGTCTTCTGAACCGTGCCTCCATCCGGATGAAGAACGAGGCCGGGACCGTGGCCCGGGCTTTCTTCTATGGTCTAAGTCCGCTGGCCCGGAACCCCTTCGGCCACTATCGCGTCGCGAGGGGGAAGGCCCCCAGCGATCTGGAAACGGAGAATCGGGTTCTTCTCCCGGATACCCTCGCAGAGGCTTTGGGGCTCGCGATCGGAGATCGGTTTATCGCGGAGGCTCTGCCGCTCGAAGTCCTCGGCGCCTGCGTGGATGGGCGCCTGGTCTCCCCTGATCGCAAGGAGAAGGCCGAGGACCTGCCCCGCGCAGAGCTGGTCCTGTCGGGGATCCTGGAGCCGGTGCGTCTGGCTCGCCAACACGCGGGGCTCGTGGTCATCGGGAGCTTTGGATTGGCCAACCACCTGGGGCGTCATCCACGTCCCGTCGTGCAGGTGGATCGAGCAGAGGGTGTCGACCCCGATCGGTTGGCAGCGTCCTTCCGGGAGGACTATGTCGTGGAGACCGAGCGGTCGGCCTTGATCGGAGAAGATGCCGACGAGCGTGCCTTCCGCAATGGAGTGAAGGTCCTGGGCGCGCTCGCCTTGGTGCTCGGCATGTTCGTGATCTTCCACACGCTGTCACATTCCCTGGCGGAGCGCATTCGTCGCTTGGGCATCCTTCGTTCTTTGGGAGCCACGCAGTCCCAGGTCTCCCAGGTCTTTCTCCTGGATTCCTTCCTTCTCGCCGTGTTCGGGGCGGTGGGCGGACTGTTTGGCGGTATCGGGATGGCCCTGGCGCTGGAAGGGCTGGGCCTGACGACCCTGGGCTTCGGCAAAACCATCGGTAGTTTCGAGCTCCCCTGGGGGGACATGATCGTGATCGCCCTGCTCGGGGTCGGCTTCACGATGATGGGAGCGGCCTTCCCCTTGTTCAAGATTCGTAATCTGAGCCCGACGCGCATCCTCCATGCCCGGGATCTGGCTCCACCGGTGGACCTCATGCGCGGAGTGCACGTGTTCCTCCTGGTGCTGCTGGTCCTCGCGGTGCCAGTGACCTACCTGGCCCTGACGCCCCTGTTGGAGAGTTCGGGACAGGGTGCGGTGATGATTCTCGTGCAGGTTGTGGGCATCATCGCCTTGGCCTTTGCCCTCCTCCTGTTGACTCCGCGGCTCGTTCCCGTTCTGGGCTCCTTTCCCTTGGCCCTGTTCCGGCGGAGTCAGGCACTAGGGTGCTTCCTCGTGCGCAAACAGCTGCTTCGGTCCCCCGGTCGCATCGGGACCTCCGTGTGTGGTCTGACCCTCGTGGCGCTGGCGATGCTGGGCTTGCGGTCCTTGACCGCTTCGCTCAAGGGGGAGATCCATGGGTTCTCTCAGGAGGCGCTGGCCGAGAGACTCTTCGTCCGAGCTGATTCTTCGGAGCTCTTGCCGCGCCAGGCATGGCAGAGGATCCAGGACCTGCCAGAGGTGGAGACTGTCCTGCCGCTGTTGGCCCTCCACAACTCGGATCTGCTCATGGTGGGCACCGAGAGCCTACCGCTTGCTGCCAAGGGCGGCGTCTTCGAGGGTGCTCCGGACCTGGCTCGCCGATTCTCCAAGGAGCGCACGCTCGTGCTCTCGCGTCGGCTGGCCAGCCTCCGCAAAGCTTCCGTGGGGGATCGACTTCCGATCCTCGTGGGCTCTCGTGTGGAGCAGTATGAGGTGCTCGCTGTCTCGGACAGGGACGGTTTCTTTCCCGACGAACGCGCCTTTGCCCTGATCGACCTACGTTGGATGAAACAGGACTTCTGCCAGGAGCCGAACATCGTCCGAGACATGAGTCTACGTCTAGCGAAGGGTAGTTCGTACCGTGATGCTGAACGGTCCATTCGCAAGCTCGGCTACCCTTTGTCCTGGGTCCAGAGTGGTCAGAACATCGAGAGCTTCTATCTGAAAGACGTCGATCGGGACTTCTTCTTCTTCGATGTCCTCCTCTATCTGCTCCTGGTCCTGGCCGGTGTTGGACAGGTCAACCTGATCACCCTCTTCACGCTGGCTCGCGAGCGGGAGATTGGCGTGCTCCGCGCTCTTGGGTTGACGCGGCAGGACTTCGTCAAGGTCCTCCTGCTCGAGTCGCTCGTGCTCGGCTTCCTGGCGACCCTCCTCACTCTGGTGATCGGTCTTCCGCTCTCCTACATCCTGGTGCATGGCCTCCGCGAGGTCTCGGGCCTCTCGGTGCCCTTCGTCTTCCCGATGGCCGAGGCCATGGCCGTGAGCTTGCTGATCTTCGTGGTCGCACTCCTCGCGTCCCTGCTACCGGCCCTGCGCGTTGCGGGGCTCCCACCCGCCCGAGCCGTGCGGGCACCCGAATAGGGTCCCGAGCTTCGCGATCTGGAGAAATGCGGCCCTCCTCAGATACCCGACTTGCCGGGGTGGGGGCATTGGACTAGGATGCTCGGCCCGAATCGGAATGTGGGCCTGGGAAGGCCACCTCGGTTCGGTAGATGCGGATCGGTAGATGCCACGGCCATCGGGCTCGTGGAAGACTTTCACAATACGGATGACCTCAGGGCCAGGAACGACCTGGCAGGTCCGGGATGGGCCGTGAGCTGCTATGAAGCAAGCCAAAGACAGCACCGCCGAAGATGGCGCGTTGGATGAGCGTACCTATGTCGTGCCCAAGGAGCTGAGAGGCCGAAGGTTGGACGATGTGCTCGAGACCTGGATGCCGAACATTCGGCGCACTGCCCTGAGGAACCTGATCCTGGAAGGCCTGGTCCGGATCAACGGACGCAAGCAGGACAACATCCGCAAGGTCAAGGAAGGCGATCTCGTCCAACTGGATCGGCAGGTGGAGCGGGACAGACTGCCTCGTTTCCGCGCCAAGAAGATCGACGTCGAAGCCAAGCCTGAGGTCCTCTACGAGGATGAGAGCTGCCTCGTGCTCGACAAGCCGGCCGGGATTCCCGCCGTGCCGGATCGCCATGGCGACATCAGCATCCACAAGCATCTCCCCGAGTGGTTCGGTGAGGATGCGGATCTTCGCATTGTCCATCGACTCGACAAAGACACCTCAGGCGTGCTCTTGCTGGCCAAGGGTGCCGATGCGGCCAGGGAGTTCGATCGGCAGTTCCAGGAGCGGGAGGTCAAGAAGACCTACCTGGCTCTGGTTCGCGGTCGTCCATTGCAGGACGAGTTCGAATGTGACGCCAAGATCGGCAAGACGATCTCCGGGGGACGCGTGCGCATCGGAGATCACAAGGGTGGCCGCGAGAGCCTCACGACCTTCAAGGTCCTGGAGCGTTACCGGGGTTTTGCCCTGCTCGAGGCCTTCCCGCACACCGGTCGCATGCACCAGATCCGCGCCCATCTCATGTGGATCCGGCTCCCACTCGCAGTGGACAAGCAGTACGGCCGTGGTGAGAACGTGTATCTCAGCGAAATCAAGCGGGGCTATCAGCAGAAGCGTGATGAGAAGCCCCTCATCCACAGACAGACCTTGCACGCCTTGAAGCTCGTATTCACTTCGCCCGCAAGCGGTGAAGAGATCGAGGTCACGGCGACCCCACCCAAGGACCTGGCATTGGTCCTCGACAAGCTACGTCGTTATGCCGTGCTCCGACAAGGACGCAGCAGACCCTCGGCAAGCGATTCCAGCAGAGATTGAATCCTATGAAGCTCAAGCAGAAACCAGGTGACTTCCAGGTACGCGAAGTCTTCTCCTTCGAAGAGGATCCAGCGGGCGAGTACTACGTGCATCGTCTGCGCAAGGAAAAGGTCGATACGCTCGAAGCCTTGGACCGTATCGCCAGGCACGGTGGCATCCCCAGGGAGGACATCGCGTACGCCGGACTCAAGGACAGGCAGGGGCTCACCGAGCAGTTCTTGTCGATCAAGGGTCAGAAGGTCGAGTTCCGTGATGCGGACCTCAAGGTCAGCTACGTGGGGCGTTGCGCCCGCCCCGTGACCTCCAAGATGAGTGACGGAAACCGATTCACGATCGTGATTCGGGATCTGAGTTCGGAGGAGGTCGTGCGGATGCGTCGGAACAAGACGGCTGTCATGAGCCAAGGACTGCCCAACTACTTCGACGACCAGCGCTTCGGTTCGCTGGCACAGGGGCAAGGGCTCGTGATGCTGCCGATCTACAAGCGCAAGCCCGAGATTGCGCTCAAGCAGTTGTTCGCGACGCCTTCGATGAAGGTCAATGCCCGGGGAGGAGACCAGAAGCTCCGCCAGTTGCTCAAGGAGTATTGGGGGGATTGGCAGACCTGCAAGGACATCGCGCGCGGACCGATGTATCGCTCGATCTTCGAGCACCTCCTGCGGAACCCTGGGGACTTTCGCGGTGCACTTGAGTTGCTTCCGATGCGCCTCAAACTCATCCATCTCTACAGCTTCCAGTCTGCTCTCTGGAATCGTGCCGTCAGTCGGTTCATCGGATACTCGACGCAGGGGAGCTTCACGATCCCCTCTCTCAATGGCCCGCTGGCCTACTGGCGTTACCTCGACGAAGAGCAACACGAGCAGCTGGGTGACAAGGAGTTCGAGCTGATCTCGCACGACACCCAATGCCAGGATCGACTCTTCCGTCGCACGGTGATGAACGTGCTCCGCGAGATGGGCTTGGAGGCAGAGGAACTCAGGATCGCAATCAAGGGCATGAATCTCAAGGAGGAGATGCGTCGCCTCATCCTCAAGCCCGAGGGCTTCCGCATCGAAGGCCCGGAGCCTGATGAAACCAACAAGGGAAGATTCAAGGCCACGCTGCACTTCCAGTTGCCGCGTGGATCCTATGCCACGCTGGTCGTGAAGAGGCTCTTCGCGGGTGCCCGCGTCCCCCGGTCGCAGCATGGCGAGGGTGGCGACCAGGGCCCAAGATTCGGTGATCGCCGGGAGCATCGAGAGGATCGTGGGGCCTGGCAGGGCGCGCGCCGGGATCAAGGCCGGGATCAAGGCCGGAATCAGCGTCGGGATCAGCGTCGGGATCAGCGTGATCAACGTGATGACCGTGGTGGATACCAGGGTAGACGTCGGGATCAGCGTGATGACCGTGGTGGATACCAGGGTGGACGCCGGGATCAACGTGATGACCGTGGTGGTTACCAGGGTGGACGTCGAGATCAGCGTGATGATCGTGGTGGATACCAGGGTGGACGCCGGGATCAACGTGATGACCGTGGTGGTTACCAGGGTGGACGTCGAGATCAGCGTGATGATCGTGGTGGATACCAGGGTGGACGTCGGGATCAACGTGATGACCGTGGTGGTTACCAGGGCGGACGTCGAGATCAGCGTGATGATCGTGGTGGATACCAGGGTGGACGTCGGGATCA
>JAJRTL010000026.1 GCA_024278315.1 Planctomycetota bacterium
ACACTGACGAGGATGATGTCTGCCGTGATCTCTGGCACGACCTCCTTCCTGAGGCCGAACGCAGCGATCGTGCCGCCTGCGACCAAGAGCACCATGAGCAGGTTCGCGGCGACACTGTTGTCGACGAACCATTCGATCCACCTCTTCATCGCTTGGCACCCGGATCCTGGACGATCTTGACGGCCATGCCATCCACGAAGCTGTCGATGGTCGTCAGGCTCACCCTGTCCCCGACCTCCAATCCGCCGGCGATGATGACTTCGTCACCCTGCTTGCGGAGGATGTGTACGCGCTGCCGTTCGAGTTGAAGGTCCTGCCCCTTGCCGGTTACGACGAAAACCTCACCTTCCCGTTGCAGGGCCTTTCTGGGGATGATGATTGCATCCTCCAGTCGTCTCCCTTGGATCTCGGCTCGCACGTACAATCCCACCGGGAGCGTGATGCGATCGACCTCGTCCTCTTGGTTGTATGGGTCCTCCACGCGTGCAACGAGATAGATCATCTGTGTCTTGGCGTCGATCTCCCCTTCCATCCTTCGGATCCGTCCCTTCCATTCTCGTGGCTTACCGAGGAACTCCGCGTAGATGGATACAGCGGGTCCTTCGAAGATCCCCCCCGTATCCACCAGATCATGGGGTAGGTCGAGGAAGGCCAGTTCGGAATCGAGGAGAGGAAGCCTGATCTCGGCGGCCTCGATGCCATGGATGCGGCCCAGGGAAGTGCCGACGTTCACGAAGCGCCCCAGATCCACGAGGCGTTCGTCTACCTGCCCGTCGTACGGCGCGAGGATGCGCGTCCGTGCGAGATCCAGCTCCGACTGGGCGATGGCAGCCTCTGCAGCCTCGACCCGGGCTCGCGTTTCGGCCAGCTGAGGCTCTCGCAGGACCAGCGGGTCGGGTTTGCCCTTCATGAGCTTCTCCCATTCCTTCTTGCTGATCAGGGCTTCCTTGATCTCGATCTCCAGCGCTAGTTGGGCACGGGCGAGGTCGGCCTTCCTCGTGGCGAGAGCACTTCTGTAGTCCTTGTCGTCGACTCGGAGCAGGAGTTGTCCCTTCTTGAAGAAGGCACCCGAAGCCAGGGCAGGTGAGACTTCGAGGATCTCGCCGCGCACACGGCTCGTGAGGATGCTCTTGACCCGTGGTTGGACGATGCCACGCGAGGGGACGACGAGCTGGCTCTGGACGGGTTGGATCTGCAGGACCTCGACCAGCGGGATCTCTCTCTCCGTCGACCTAGGCTCGGGTTTTTCGACTCCCTGGATCAGGAACATCATCCCGATGGCACCGCCCGCGAGGATCCCCAACGGAAGCAGGATCTTGGCGATCTGGAGGACTACACGGCTTGGCTTCATCTTTGGACCTGTGCTTGCTCGGTGTTTCCCTGGGTCTGGTTCTTCATGTGGGTGGCATCAGCCTCGGTCGGTTCGCCTTCCATGGCGGGCACTTCCACCATTTCGAATCCACCACCGAGAGCCAGGTGGAGGTCGACTCGTGCCAGCAGTTGTTGACGTTCCAGATCCAAGAGAAAGCTCTTCGCTTCGAAGACGGATCGTTCGGATTACAACAGCTCCAGGATGCTGGCTCTTCCGGCGGCATAGCGTGAATCGCTGATCTCCTTGGCGAACTGGGACTCCCGCAGGACGGTTTCCGCGTTCTTCTGCTGTTGCTGGATCCAGCGTTCCTGGGTCAGCGCGGATTCCACTTCGCCGAAGGCATAGAGAACCCGATTGGCGTAGAGCTCGAGAGCCTCGCGGTAGCGCGCCTCGGTGACGTCGATCTGCGCGAGCAGGCGGCCGCCCTGGAAGATGGGCTGGACCAGGTTGCCGAAGAGGTTCCAGGCTGCGAAGTCGCCATCCACGAGGTCGGAGAGCTGGTTGCTCGTCGTGCCCGCCGAGCTCGTGAGCGAGATGCGTGGCAAGAGTTCGGCTCGGCTCTGGCTGATGGCGAATCGGGAGGCCAGCAAGTCCTGCTGGAGGACACGCAGATCAGGACGGCGTGAGAGGATCTCGGAAGGAATTCCGCGAGGAGGGAGCGGAGGCAACTTGGGTAGCCCCTGGACGGCCTGGATGGCACCTCTCGGATATCGACCCAGCAACAACTCCAATTGGAAACGGGCCTGTGCGCGCAGACCTTCACGAAGAGAGAGTCCCGTCTCCGCCCTCGCCAGCAGCTGGCGCGAGAGGTGGACGTCCAGGGATGGCCGTCGTCCTTGACGGTAGCGTTCGGTGACCAGCTCGAGGGAACGCTCACGGCTTTGGACGGTTTCCTCGGCGAGATCCACCTGGGCACGTGCCTCGCGCAGCGTGAACCAGGCCTTGGCGGTCTGCGCGATGAGGGAGTAGGCCATGCCAAGGTAGTCCTCACGCGTGGCCATGAGCCGAGCCTGGGCAGCCCCCTTCTGCGCCTCGATGCGCCCCCAGAGATCCAGCTCCCAGGACACATCGAGGGAGACTCCATAACTACTCGACGTCGACGTGAAGGGCTTTCCACCAGGGCCAGGGAAGCCCACGAAGACATTTCGCTGCCGTCCTGTGCCAAATCCCGCACCGACCCAGGGGTATTGTTCTGCCCCTGCGATCACGGCATTGGCCTGTGCAGAATGGATGCGTTGGAAGGCTGCCGACAGCTCTCGGTTGTTCTGGAGCACTTCCTGGACGAGTCGATTCAGCTCTTCGTCACCGAAACTCGTCCACCATTGTCGGCTGCTTGCGTCGCTGCCCTCGCCTTTCCCTGTCTTCGTTCGAGAGAGGTCCGCAGCCCAGGCTTCGGGTACCTCGATGCGCAGGTCTTCCTTGTCGGCAGGCTTGCCGTACATGCAGGCAGAGGTCAGAAGCAGGACAACCAGACTGCCTCTCTTCACGATCCGATCCCGGGCAGGGAATTCCGCGTCTCCTGAAGCAAGAGGAGAGATTGGAGAAGGGACTCGAGCCAGGCGAGAGGCACGATGTTGGGGCCGTCGGAGGGCGCCTGGTCCGGGTTCTCGTGCACTTCCACGAACAGCCCGTCGATCCCTACTGCGACTGCGGCTCGTGCGAGTGGTGCGACGAGGCTGCGGTCGCCCGAAGTCGTATTCGCGCCCCCCCCTGGTCGTTGCACCGAGTGTGTTGCGTCGAAGATGACAGGGCTGCCGAGGCTGCGCATGCTCACGAGATTGCCGAAGTCCACGACGAGCGATCCATAGCCGAAGCTGTTGCCGCGCTCGGTGAGCAGGACCTTGTCGTTGCCTGATTCGATGACCTTGGTTCGCGGGTGGGCCATGTCCTCGCCTGCCAGGAACTGGGCCTTCTTGATGTTCACGGGTTTGCCGGTGTGAGCTGCGGCCACGAGGAGATCCGTCTGACGGCAGAGGAAGGCCGGGATCTGGAGGATGTCCACCACCTCGGCTGCGGCGCTGGCCTGGGAGGGTTCGTGGATGTCGGTCAGGACGGGCAGGCCCGTCGCATCCTTCACCGCCGCCAGCCAACTGAGCCCCTCGTCGAGTCCAGGGCCACGGTAGCTCGAAAGCGCCGTCCGATTGGCCTTGTCGAAGGAGGACTTGAAGATCAGCGGCATCTCGAGCTTCTGGGTGATCGAGTGGATGGCCTCTGCATGGCGCAGGGCATGTTCTCGACTCTCCAGAACGCAGGGGCCTGCAATCAGGAAGAGGGGGTTCAGGCCGCCGACGTGGAAGCAACCGAGATCCACTCGGTGGGACGGTGGATGGGGGGGTAGACGATCATGACTCATCTCGAGGACCTCCCCTTTGGGGATGATGTTTTCGATGTTGGAGGTGTGGCTGTGGTGGGCAGGTGTTGGTCGATGGAAGCCTCTCGAAAGCCCATGCCGCGGAGAATGAAGCGCAGGCACTCCTCGAGTACTTCTGCACGACTGCGACCGTAGTCGACCAGGTTGGTACCCGGCAGCGTCAGGAGTTTGAAGGTGACGGCGAGGTGGTGCGTGAACCAGACCCCGAGCCGAGGCAGTTCTTTGCCATGGCAGAGATCGCCGCAAGCATGGGCCGCTTCGATGGACTCGAGAAAGAAGTGCATGAAGTTCTGCTCGAAGGTATCCAGCACCGTTTTGGCGAAGGCACCATCCGAATGCACGCTCTGGGCCATGAGGCGAGCCAGGCAGTCGTCGTGCGGCTCTGCAATGTCGTGGAACATGAGCTGGAGGAGGCGGACCAGTTTGCTGGTCGAGGGTGGTTCGGCGAGCAGGGCCTGGGTCTCGGGCTGCTCGGTCTTCTCGCCGAGGTGTCGCAGGAAGATGGCTGCGTAGAGCGAATCCTTGCTGGGGAAGTGCTTGTAGAGCAGGGCCTCCGAGACGCCAGCGGCCTCTGCGAGGGTCCGGGTCGTGGCTCCGTGGAACCCCTTTTCCGCAAAGACGGGGATGACCGCTTCGAGGATCAGCTCCCTTCTTTCCTCGCTCGAGACTCGTTTCCTGGCTTTCACGGCGAAGTAAGTTAGCGCTTACTTTCTTGTTGGCAAGCCATGGCCTGGGTTTTTCTACCCCTGGCCATGGCGTCCCTGGGCCGTCAGGGCGGTCAGGCCGTCAGGGGAGGAAGAGTCGCACGGCTCCAGGCAGAACCTCGATCTCGAAGGGGGTGTTCCCTCCAGGGTCCCCATCCAGCTGGAAGGGGCAGGGCTCGGACCCCTCGGACTCCACGCGCACATGTTGGACACGTGCGTGGAAGACTCGCTTCCCGACGCGTAGTCGATTGCAAGTGCCTAGCACGGCATGCCGAAGCCAGCCCAGGAATCCCGTGGCTCGCAGGCCGATGCAGTCCAGGTAGCCGTCATCCATGCGGACCCCACCCGGCAGCTTCCAGACTCCGCCATAGGTGCTGACATTGCTCACGATGAGCTGCGCGAAGGGTCCTTCGCGGCGACCATCGTCCAGTACCAGGAACTGCCCCTGGTACTGCTTGCGGAAGACGACATTCAGGGTGGGGAGGATGTAGCGGCTCTTGCCCAGGGTTCCGCCGGAGCGCTTCTCGTGGACGGCCTGGACGATGCGGCCGTCCAGGCCGGCTCCGGCCATGAGGAGCAGGGTCTGCCAGCCCTGTCCCTCTGGCTCCAAGATGCGTGCACGGGCCGCGTCGACGACCCGTGTCTTGCCGGCGGAGACCATGTCGGCGAGCGCCTGGGGCTTGCGTGGGAGCCGCAGGTCCGTAGCCAGCACGTTGGCAGAGCCGGTCGGCAGGACTGCGAGGGCCAGGTCGGGACCGGGCTCGGCCTGGACGACTTCGCGCACGGTGCCGTCGCCGCCCAGGATGACGAGGGCCTCGGGCCTTTCGTCCAGGGCCTCCACACAGGCGCGGATCTGGCCTGGTCCACTGCTCTGGAAGACCTCGACCGCGTACCCCTTGGCCTCGAGGGCCGCACGAACCATTGGGCAGAGCCTTCCGGCTTTGCCTCCACCCGAGTTGGGGTTGACGACGATCAAGATTCTGGGCGTTTCGGTAGCCATGTATGCCTAGCCTAGGGGCTGGTTGCCGCGTACTCTTGCATTGGTTCCGACCTCGGGGCCAACTACCTCCGATCTCACGACTTTCGATCCATCCCGTCCATGACCAGCAAGTTCAAGAACGCCCTTCTCATCGGAGCTTCCTCAGGCATCGGTGCCGCTCTCGCTCGCTGTCTCGCCGAGGACGGGACGCGTGTGGCCCTGGTTGCCCGCCGAGAAGACCAGCTGGAGGACGTGCGGCGAGGGATCACGACGGCTTGGGGGCAGGATCGCGCCCGGGTCTACCGGACGGACGTCACCGACTTCGATCAGGCACCGGCGCTCTTCCAGAAGATCGATGAGGAAATGGAAGGCCTGGATCTGGTGATCTACTGCGCTGGGGTCATGACCGAAGGTCCCGAGGACGAATATGACTTTGCCAAGGACAAGCTCGTCGTAGAGGTCAACCTGTTGGGCGGAATGGCCTGGTTGGATCAAGCCGCGACGCGATTCGAAGCCAAACGTTCGGGCGCCATCGTCGGCATCGGCTCGGTGGCTGGTGATCGAGGTCGACGCGCCTACCCCAACTACCATGCGGCCAAGGCTGGCTTCGCCACCTATCTCGAATCCCTGCGCAATCGGCTCTCACGACATGGCGTGCAGGTCACTACGATCAAGCCTGGCCCCATAGCAACGCCGATGACCGAGGGCATGGGCAAGCAGCCCCTGATGCGCTCGGCCGAAGAAGCGGCGCAGAAGATCCACAGGGCCATCACCAAGGGCAAGATGACCGCTTACGTTCCCGGAATATGGTTTCCGATCATGTTCGTGATCCGCTCCATCCCTTCCATCCTGTTTAGACGCATGGGTATTTGAGGCAAACGATGAATCTGGAGGAGATCGAGGTCGCGCTGGGGCGTACTCGTAGCAAGGTCGAAGGGTGGGGGATGTCGACGCATTCGGAGTCGGTCGTCCGATTCCCCGAGAGCGTCGAGGACCTGAAGGAGCTCTTCGCTGCTGCCCGAAAGGATGGCATCTCCGTGGCTTTTCGCGGGACTGGGTGCAGCTATGGCGATGCGAGCCTGAACGATCGATCCCTGTTGATTGATCTGACGCGCTTCAACAAGATCAAGAGTCTGGATCCGGCGACGGGAGTGCTCGTGGCCGAGTCCGGCGTGACCCTGGAGCAGAATTGGCGTCAGTCCGTGACGCAGGGCTATTGGCCTCCCGTGGTGTCCGGGACGATGTATCCGACACTGGGCGGTTTGCTCTCCATGAACGTCCATGGCAAGAACAACTGGAAGCACGGGACGATCGGTGAACATGTTCAGTCCTTCCGGATGCTGACCATTGATGGCGAAGAGCTGTCGTGTAGTCCAGAGGAGAATGGCGAGATCTTCCACGCGGCCATCGGTGGGTTCGGAATGCTCGGCTGTTTCACCGAGGTCACGCTGAAGCTCAAGAAGATCTACTCCGGCAATATCGAAGTGACCGCAGTCGGGATCCGCAACCTCGGCCACATGATCGCCTGGATGGACCAGCACAGGGAGGACTTCGACTACCTGGTGGGGTGGATCGATTGCTTCACGGCTGGAAAGTCCCTGGGGCGAGGCGAACTCCATGCAGCGCGCTACGTGAAGGAGGGGGCGGACCCGGATCCCAAAGGGACGATGCGGCTCAGCTACCAGGATCTGCCCAGCCACATCATGGGCGTCTTTCCCAAGGCATGGATGTGGCGCTTCATGAAGCCCATCGTCAACGATTTTGGCATGCGCGCCCTCAACGCCGTCAAGTACCACTCCTCTTGCCGCAAACAGACGCGCGGCGCGGGACATCTCCAGGCTCACGCTGCGTTCAACTTCCTTCTCGACTACGTGCCCGATTGGAAGAAGGCCTATCTGCCCGGGGGACTGATCCAGTACCAGAGCTTCGTCCCTGCCGAGAAGGCACGCGAGACGCATGGCCATCTCATCCAGCTCTGCCATCGATCCAACCTGATCCCCTACCTGGGGGTCTACAAGCGGCACAAGCCGGATCCCTTCCTGCTGACCCATGCCGTGGATGGCTTTTCCTTCGCCATGGACTTCAAGGTGACGGCCCAGAACCGTGGGCAGCTCTGGGACCTCTGTCATCGCATGGACGAGGTCGTTCTGGAGGCAGGCGGGCGCTTCTATTTTGCCAAGGACGCAACGCTCGAATCCGAGAATGCCCACCGCATCTGGCCTGCAGAGGATCTGCAGAAGTTTGCTCGGTTGAAACAGGATCTGGATCCCCAGGCTTTGCTGCAGACGAACCTCTCTCGTCGGCTCTTTCCGGAGTTCCAGACGCAACCCTCGCTGGTGGCATCGGAGGAGGGATGAGTGATCCGCTGATCCTGCTTACCGGCGTGACTGGATATCTAGGGCATGAGCTGTTGGGGCTCGTCCAGGAGCGTGGCCTGGAGCATCGCATTCTCGGTCGAGCGGAGGGCTGGGATCTGTCCCAACCCTTCCGGATCGAGGAGAAGTGCGAGGAGTTGATGAACACGCTCGCTGGTCGCACTGCCATCTTGATCCACATGGCGGCGGTGAGTCGCTGGATGCAATGCGAGGAAGAGCCTGATCTGGCCTACCGGACGAATGCAGAAGCTACCGGCGCTCTGGTTACGACCCTGGCGCGTCACGGTCAGCGACTTGTCTACGTTTCGACCGACCTCGTGTTTGATGGTGAGCATGCTCCCTACGACGAGGAGTACTGGCCGCGTCCGAGTTCGATCTACGGCAAGAGCAAGCTCCTCGGCGAGCACATCACGCTGAGTTCCCGCGAGAACCTCGTCGTGCGCTTGCCACTGCTCTACGGGCCCTCATTCGATGGCACTCGGGGAGCCAGTGACTCCTTGCGTTTGTTGGTTGAGAAGGGCGAGAGCATCGGCCTCTTCACGGACGAATGGCGCAATCCCATGAAGGTGGGAGAGGGAGCCGTAGCCGTCCTGGACCTGGCACTCGATCCAGAGCAATGCGAGATCCGGCACTGCTTTGGCCCCGAGCGCCTCTCTCGCTGGGAACTCGGTCTCATGATCGCCAAGCAAGAGAGCCTCGATCCGACGAGTTTCAACAAGGCTTCGCGCCTCGACTTCCCAGGCCCCGAGCGTCCACGCGACACGACGCTCACCACCCTCCACTCGAGTCCGGAGTAGAGCAAGAAAGGGGACGGGTCCGTTTGCTACACCCTGGTAGAACCAGGGTGTAGCAAACGGACCCGTCCCCTTTCTTGCGTCTGAGCGACTCTACTTCTCGAAGAGCCAGGGCTTGGCCATCTCTTGCGGCGACATGAAGAACTCGAAGTCGAAAGGCAGGACCTTACGATCGTTGAACTTCATCCAGCTGGCGTATTGGATCTTGCCCGAGGCGGGGTCGGCAGTGAACCTGGTCTCGCCCTTGCTCTTGAGGGTCATGGTCTTGCGGGTCGGGAGCCAGCCGATGTAGGCGCCCTCTTGATTCCGGATCAGAATGATGTCGCGATCCACGGGGATGAGCAGGTTGCCCGGCTGGATGCGGATGAGTTGCGGACGCTTCTTCTTGGGGTAGTCCTTGCTGATCTTGTCGTCCACCTCATAGGCGTCGACGACTTCCTTCCATGTCGCCATGGCGTCCTTGATGAGCTTGGTCTTGGCGCTGTCATTGGCGCTGCGCCCCTTCTTCTTCCGGCTCTTCTTGGACTTCTTCTTTTTCCGTTTCTTCTTCTTCGTGGACTTCTTGGTGTTGCCCTTCTTGGCAGCCGCCTTTTCGAGAGCCTTCTTCTTTTCTTCTTATTCGCGCTTCTTCTGCTCGTCGTCCTTGCGCTTGCCCTTGTTGCTGCGGAGTTCCATGCCACCAGCGAGCATCGCGTAGCGCAGCTCGTCATTGATGCCCTTGGCACGATAGAAGACGCTGTAGATGTTGGGGGCGAGTTCGAGCTTGCCCTTGTTGCCCCTCCGGTCCTTCGTGGCGAACCAGATCTTCTCGGTCGTGAAGATCGTGGCGAGGGGGAGCCCATGCTTGCCGGTCTTGCCAAACTGGGCGGATCCGCGCTTCCATGCCTTCTCGTCCTTGGGCAGCGACTCTCCGAAGGGGCGGACCTCCTTGACGGGGACCACGGAGACCATGTGGTAGCCGTGGATCAGGCCATCGACGAGATCCCATCGCTCTCCACCGCGGACCCGGAACTCCCGGGTGGCGCCAGCGCGCATGGCCTTGCGGTCCTTGATGCTGGGGAGGGCGAGATCGTATCCGTTCAGGATCTCTTTGTTGAAGTCGTAGCGGTAGCGCAGGATGGTTGTGTCGAGCGCAGGTGTGATGGACTTGGCGATGCGGAATCCAACGGCGCCCGCGCGGTTGTCCTCGCTGAGCGGCAATCGATTCTGCCTTCGGTAGGCCACAGGAGCCTCGTCCCAGTTCTCGGCGCAGCCACCCATGATGATGCGCTTTTCGCCGAACACGGGAGTCGGGAAGTTCCGACTATCGACCTTCTTCTTGTTCCAGATCCTTCGAAGCTCGGTGCGAGCTCGATCGTATCCCTTGAGGGCGTCGAAGCGCTCGTCCACCCACTCCCAGACGTTGCCCATCATCTCGGTGAAGCCGAGCTTGTTGGCTCCGAACGAACCTTCGCCGACGGCCACCGGCTGCCGTTCCAGCTTGTTCAGTTTGTGCTTGGGGTCCCAATCCTTGCCCCAGGTGTAGCGTTCGCCGTCGAAGCCCAACTGCCACTCGGCTTGCGTGGGCAGTCTGACGCCGGCCCATGTGCAGAAGGCCCTTGCGTCATCGAAGGTCACGAACCCGACGGGCTTGTCCGCATCCACCTCGGGGAGCTCCCACTCGAGCTTGGCCCAATTGATGTCCCAGTATTCGATGACGTCGAACTTGAAACTCGGGACGCGCTCCCCGGCCTTCTTGCGCGCTGCCCACTTGGTGTGTGCTTCGTCACGTTTTTTGTCGATGTCGGCCTGCGTCCACCATGTGAAGGGGAAGCGGTGGGCCGGCCAGGTCGCCTTGATGAAGACGTGGTATTGGCGGTTCGTGACTTCGTGCTTGCCGAGATAGAAGGGCTGAACCGGTCGCTTCTCATCTCCGAGCTCGCGCGTGAGGCGCTTGCGGATGATGTCCTTGGCGGTCTTGGTCTTGCCGTGCTTGTTGGCGATCTCCTCGAGCTCCTTGGCACTGATGCCGAGCTGGACCCGGCCGCCTTCGACCTTGATCATGCCGAGGGGCAAGGATGCGGCGACGACCTTCTTGGTCGTGGCGCTGCCCGTGGGAGCCCGAGTGGCGCTGATCCCCTGGGTGCCGTCCGCGGCGGGGGTACCCTTGGAGCCAGAGGCTCCTGTGGAGGTCGCGGCGTCGGGTCTTGCCTGTGCGAGCATGCTTCCCGGGAGGGAAAGGAGGAAGCAGGAGCAGGCGAAGATGGAGAGCCCCGATGTGTGAAATTTGTCCATAAATCTCTAGTGGCAGGAACGTCGGCGGCGACGAGGGCGTGTCCTAGGAGGACTAGGGATCAGGCTGAGCCAGGCGATGTGTCTCTCGAACCAGGTGTCTCTTGTTACCAGGTGTCTTTCGAACCAGGTCGATTGCGTGGTCGGGGCAAGACCGCGAAGCCGACTTCGATCCGGATTCCCTCCAAAGCCTCTTCGTGACTCGTGCTTCCAGGAGCTTTCTCCCGGTTGCCCTTGTCCGCGAAGTGGGATTTCGACGGGAACCAGACAGCATCAGGGACTTGCCGCCAGGGGGCGGTCGGACAAATCCACCGAAAAAGCTTAGCCTCCCCACTCAAGAGAGTCAAAAGGCCGTGTCGTGGTTCCCATTGGATGGAGATTCGGATCGGTCTGGATCGGAAACTACAAGCCCATTGTAGACCCTGGTTTGGATCTGCCTAGTAGGGTCTTCCTGCCCATGATGGGCTCGAAAAAGACGGTGCTCTTGCGCTAAAAAAGTTGCGCCTGAGCTGGCTTTCCGCCGGGTTCGCCCGCCTCCGGCTCCTGCCGGAAGAAGTCCGCACCATGGGCCCTTACGCCCTCGCCGACGATGTGGGAGAGGTCGGGATCGAAGTGGTGGCCGGCCTCTTCCACGAAGAAGTCGGCGATCTTGTCCTTGGACCAGGCCTTCTTGTAGGACCGGGCCGTGGCTAGAGCGTCAAAGACCTCGGCGAGGATCAGGATCCTGCCCGGAAGCGCCACCTGGTCCCCCTTCAGGCCCTGAGGGTAGCCCTTGCCGTCCCAACGCTCGTGATGTTCATAGACCCACTGCCGCACGCGCGGCAGGTGGACCATGGGCTCCAGGATGCTGTAGCCGATTCCTGGGTGTTCCTCGATGACCTGACGCTCCTGCTTGGTGAGAGGGCCCTCCTTGCAGAGGATGCTCTCGGGGATGCCGATCTTGCCGACGTCATGGAGCTGGGCCGCCAGGCGGAGCTCTTTGCGATCCTCGGCCGAGACTCCCATGCGCCTGCCTAGATTGTCGGCGTAGGATACGACCCGATCGGAGTGCCCGCCGGTCGTGGGGTCCTTGGCTTCGATGGCCTTGGGGAGGATGCCGGAGAGGACCCGGTTGACCTCCGTCAACTCCATCAGCTCCAGCTTGAGCTTGCGGCCTTCGATGGCCTGAAGGGCTCGCTTGTGGAGGAGGGCGAGGTTGACCGGTTTGGTCAGGAAGTCCGAGGCGTCACCTCGGAGGCCTTCGAGGGCGGCATCCATGGTGGGCTTGCCGGTCAGCAGGATGACGGGCAGCGGGGGGGAGCGTCGCGAGGCCGCGTCGCAGACGATGTGGCCGCCGGCCTTCTCGGTATCGGAACCCAGGTAGATATCGGTGATGACGAGATCCAGGTCCAGGTCCTGCTCGAGGAGATTCAGGGCCATGTCCAGCCGATCGGCGTAGACCGTGGTGAACTCCTGGGCTTCGAGATAGGCGCAGACGTTCTTGCCGAGGGCGATCTCGTCGTCGACGACGAGGACACGGAAACCGGCCTTTGATTCGGATTGCATCGGGAGCGGTGAGGGAGAGAGGGAAGAGGTCCGTCCATGAGGCTTGGCGCTGGCTGGCTGGAGCCACGGCCAGACGCCGAGAGGAGACGCAGCTGCCCTCCCCCTGACACATGATATACAGCATGAGACCGCAGAGCACGAATCGGGCTTGTTGCTGGTCTTCGCAGGTGCTGCCTAGCATCCTCTTGGGCAGTCATGGGAGAGCGACCCAAAGCACAGAGAGTGGACACCGGAGGCAAGGGCGAGCAGCACTCCTTCGAGGTCGAGGAAGCGGAGGTGGGGATGCGCCTGGATCGGCTTCTGGCTCGGCGCTTGCCCGAGCACAGCCGGAGCTATCTCAAGGAGCTCTGCGAGGGTGGACGCGTGCGCGTGGGGGGCGAGGCCGTTGCGCCCAAGAGGTTGATGGCCGTCGGCGAGCAGGTGGAGCTGGAGCTCTTGCCTCGACACCTGCTGCGGGAGCCCGGCCGGCGGTTCGAAACCGAGCTCGTGGTGCTCTACGAGGACGAGTGGATCTGCGTGATCGACAAGCCCGCAGGCATGGCGGCGCACCCTGGTGGGAGCGAGCTGGCGGGTACGGTGAGCCAGGCGGCGGAGCTGCGCTATGGAGCTGGTTTGCCGCGCAGCTCGGGCGAGGATCGGCCCGGGATCGTGCATCGGCTCGACAAGGAGACGAGCGGAGTGATGGTGCTGGCGCTCAACGAGGAAGCGCTCACCGGGCTCCAGGAGCAGTTTCGGGAGAGGCGGGTGACCAAGGAGTATCATGCCCTGGTCATGGGCGATCCGCGCTTCGACTCGGATTGGATCGATCGACCGCTGGGGCGGGATCCCAAGCGGCCCGACAAGATCCAGGTCCTTCGCGAGGGGCGGCCTGCCGAGACCTACTGGGAGCGGATGGAGGTCTTCGAGGGCTTTGCTCTGCTGCGCTGTCTGCCCAAGACCGGCCGCACGCACCAGATTCGCGTGCACCTCTGCTCGGCCCGTCTGCCGCTGGTGGGCGACAAGGTCTACCGCATGCGAGGCATGCAGGGCAAAGGGCTCCCGCCAGAAGCGCCGGAGCCGGATCGGCACTGCCTGCACGCCTTTGCGCTCGAATTCGACCATCCCAAGACCTTGGAGCACCTGCGTTTCGAGGCGCCTCTGCCAGCGGATCTCGAGCGCGTTCTGGTGTGGTTGCGCGCGGAGCGGCCCAAGGGTGGCTCAGGTGGTGGCTCAGCCGGAGGCACGCGACGTGGTCGCTGATTCCGCTCCTGATCCCGGTCCACCCACCGGAGGGGCCTGCCCCTGCTGCGGTGCCGAAGCGTTCGTGCCGGCCTACGAGGCCATTGGCCATCGGTTCGAGCGTTGCCTGGTCTGTGGATTCCAGCGGATGGCCGATGCGTTGGACCTCGCGTCCGTGGACGCGCAGTACGAGGAGGACCGATCGCATGGTGAGCTGGCCTGGCAGGAGCATGAGCAGAATCTGAGGCGCTTCGACGAGATCCTGGCGCGGATCGAGCGTAGCGTTGCGCCGGGTCGGTTCTTGGATGTGGGGTGCTCGCTGGGTACTTCCTTGGTGGCGGCGCGCCAGCGGGGTTGGGAGGTCTCGGGCATCGAACTGAGTCGGCCCGTGGCCGAGTGGGGAAGCGAGAACTTCGATCTGGATATCCGGTCCGTGCATCTGGCGGAGGCTGGCTTCGCAGAGGGCAGCTTCGATGCCATCCTCATGAATCATGTCCTGGAGCATGTGGCAGATCCGGGCGGAGTCCTTGCTACCTGCCATGGCTTGCTGAGACCCGGTGGCGCGATCTACCAGTCCCTGCCCAACCATGGCGGCCTCAAGGGGCGCCTGTTCGCCTCGGCCTGGACCTATGGGGTCGTGCCGCAGCATCTGAGTCATTTCGACAAGCGCAGCCTGCGTCGGCTGCTCGAGCGACAAGGTTTCGTGGTCCAACGAACCTGGACGCACAGCGAAGCGAAGGACCCGCACCTGCTCGTGAGCTTCATGGGGAGGATCGGGCGTATGGACAAACTCGCCGAGTGGTGTGGAAGACCTGGGCAAGAAGGGTTGGACGAAGAGGCCTATGTGCGTTTGATTACGGACCGTCGCTGGGCCCACTTCGTGAGCCAGCGGTTCTGGCCGGCCCGGTTTTGTCGATGGACGGGTCTGGGTGAGGATCTCCACATGATGGCGCTCAAGGAAGGATAGAGATGGCAGGGGACAACTCACAGAAGGCAGTCCTGGTGGCGGTTGCCGCCAATGGCTTCGTCACGGTAGCCAAGACCGTGGGCTGGTTCCTGACGCGCAGCCCCTCACTCCTGGCCGAGTCCATCCACTCCTTTGCGGACACAGCCAACCAGTTGCTGCTGCTCGTGGGCATCAAGACAGGAGCCAAGAGGCCCACACAGAAGCACCCGTGGGGACATGGGCAGGCTCGCTACTTATGGAACCTGGTTTCTGCCACCGGCGTCTTCTTCATCGGCTTTGGAGTCACGACCTACCATGGCGTGCATGCCCTGGTCATGGGGCCAGGCGACCATGCCAAAGGGGGTGGGATCTCCATCGGTATCGGGATCCTGATCCTGGCTTTCGTCCTCGAAGGCTACTCCTGGTGGGTGGCGTTCAGGGAGATCAAACGGCAGGCCGGCCACAAGTCGCTCACCGAGCATCTGCGTACGAGTCAGGACCCGACGACGATCGGGATCTTCTTCGAGGATTCGATCGCAGTCGGTGGCGTGGTCGTGGCCTTGATCGGTATCTGGTTGTCGGAGGCGACCGGCAGTCACATCCCTGATGCCATCGCCTCCATCGTCATCGGTTCCCTGCTCGGCGTCATGGCCATCTATCTGGCCAAGATCAATGGGCGCCTCCTCATCAACGTAGCGCTGCCCGCTCCCGAGGAAGCCGAGATCCGGGACTTCGTTCAGAAGCTCCCGGACGTCGAGGAGATCCAGAACCTCAAGACCACGGTCCTGGGGCCGGGCCAGGTGGCCTTGCACCTGGAGGTGGAATTCCACGGAGGACTTCTCGTTTCGCGAGACGCTCTCATCGAAGATGCCAAGGAGATCGAGGCTGGAGAGCCCGCACTGCAGGTCCTGGTGGATGCTGCGGAGCGGGCGGTTCGCCAGGTTGGTCGCAGAACACAGGAGATCGAAAGGCTCATCATGGAGCGCTTCCCCACTATCGTTGTCATCAGCCTCGAGGTGCTGTGATGTCACCCAACAAGATTCCTTCGGGAACGTCAGCTCCAGGCATGTTTCCCGTCACGAGGATGCGTCGCATGCGCCGGGACAAGTTTTCCCGGGACCTCATGCGTGAGAACCATCTTCTTCCCTCTGATCTCATCCTGCCGGTCTTCGTGCTGGATCAGGATTCGGGAACCGAGGCCATCCCCTCCATGCCAGGCGTGGACCGATTGGGTCGAGACGAGCTTCGCCGCGTGGCCGAGCGTTGTCTCGACGCTGGGGTACCGGCTCTCGCGATCTTTCCGGTCATCGAGCAGGACAAGAAGAGTCTTCTGGCCGAGGAGGCCTGGAACCCTGAAGGCTTGGTGGCACGGACCTTCGCGCTGCTCGCCAAGGAGTTTCCCGAGCTGGGTCGTATCGCTGACATCGCTCTCGATCCCTACACGATCCATGGACAGGACGGCATCATCGATGAGAGTGGTTACGTCCTGAACGAGGAGACGGTGGAGGCGCTCTGCAAGCAAGCCGCTTGCGTGGCCGAGGCCGGGGCCAATGTCGTAGCGCCGTCCGACATGATGGATGGCCGTATCGGCGCCGTGCGGGCGATGCTGGATCTGAAGGGCCTGGATCTCGTTCGCATCCTGGCCTACTCAGCCAAGTACGCGTCCAAGTTCTACGGGCCGTTTCGGGATGCCGTGGGTTCTTCGGCCAACCTCGGTGCAGCGGACAAGAGGACCTACCAGATGGACCCCGGCAATGCCGACGAAGCCTTGCGAGAGGTCGAGTTGGACCTGGCCGAAGGTGCGGACATGATCATGGTCAAGCCGGGGCTGCCCTACCTGGATATCGTGCGTCTCGTCAAGGAGCACTTCGGTGTGCCGACCTACGCGTATCAGGTCAGTGGCGAATACGCCATGTTGCGCGCAGCAGGGATGCAGGGGTGGATCGACGAGGCGGCTTGCGTGCGCGAGGCGCTGCTGTGCTTCAAGCGCGCCGGAGCCGACGGGATCCTGAGCTACTTTGCGCTCGAGGTGGCTGAGACCTTGTGACCCACGAGCTTCTGCCCGGCAGATCCGCAGCAGTGGCAGTAGGCCTCGACGATCTGACCCTCTCGGGGTTGTTTGCGTAGAGGGAGGATCTGGACTCGCAGGAGTCCACCCTCGCAGTTGGGGCAGAGTTCGCCCGAATGGCCATGGAACTCATGGTTCTGGAGGCTTCGGGCCGGGACGACGGTCAGTGTCATAGGATCACGGTGCGGTTGGGGGGAGCTGGAACTGCCTTGATATCGACTCTTCGCGCAAAGCTCTTGAGCCCTGTTCCGTGAATCTGCAGTAAATATCCACACATCGTCAGGCGGGCCCTAACCCGAACGATTCATGACCTCGATGCGTCTGACGGCGCCTTTCGGTCCAGGACCGCGAACCTATCGGTTCGCTCGGCATTGCTTCGATTCGACGACCCGCTTGGGTCGCCTCATATCTCGCGCAGCCGTCCTGAACTCGAACTGCGCTCGTCAAACCGCAAATGCGAGATCGGCTGCGCCGATCTCGCATTTGCTCACAACGATCTTATGAATAGTCCGGGCTAAGCCTGCGCGCCTGTATCCCAGACTGCGGGGACGAGGCCCAAGGCTGGTCTGCTGCATGGGCCCGTTCCGGTTCAGCGCTTCTTGTAGTTTCGTGTGAAGGAGACCCAGCGGAAGCAGGCCAGCAGGGCCTGTTGGATCGCGCGGGCGTCACGGGAGGAGAGCTTGTCCTTTTGGACGATCTTCTCGAGGAGGTCCCTGTGTTGTCGGAACGACTTGATGGCCTGCTTGGGAAGGCGGATGTCCTGCGCGTGTTCGAGATAGCCTTTCACGCCGCGGAGCATGATGCGGGCTTCGCGCATGTTGGTCTGCGGCTTGCGCTTGAATGCGGGGCGATCGGCCTGGGTGGCGATCTCCATGAGCACGTCTGCCGCGTAGCGCGTGTTCTTGGCCACCAGTCCGAAGTCGACACCGTCGGCCGTGTCGTGGACCGTGTGGTAGTACCAGGGTGTGGCCGTCGAGAGAAAGAGGTAGGGGATACGCGCCTGACGAAAGGCAGCGTAGTCGCTGCGCGCAGCGATGGCACCGACCGGCTCGAGAACGTACGTGCCGAGGAGGTCGACCTGCATGGGGCGTTTCTGGCTCTGCTTGTCGGCGATGGCCCGGACATTATCACTGAACTCGCTCCCCATGACGAAGAGGCGATCTTCGTCCCATGGGAAGAAGCGACCGCCGATCAGATCGAAGACCATCATGAATCGGATGCGGTCCACGGGGAGCACCTCCCTCGACACGAAGTAGCGTGAGCCGATGAGTCCCAGCTCCTCGCCGTCGAAGGACACGAATGCCAGGTTGGTCTCGAGCTTGTCCCTGTGCTTGGTGAAGTACTCCGCCAGCATCAGCATGGCGGCAACTCCACTGGCGTTGTCGTCTGCGCTGGGCTTGTATGCCTTGTCGTTGACGGCTCCCTGACCATCGTGATGGCAACCGATGACGATGTAGTCCTTGGTGGCCTTCTTGGCCTTCAGGATCCCGATCACGTTCTTACCCTTCTTGTCGTAGGGCAAGGGGAACTCATGGAACCAAGAGCCTTTGTTGCCGGGTTCGAGGCCCAGTGTCTGCAGCTGCTGGGCCACCCAAGCTGCCGCCTTGTTGCCGTATTTTGTTCCAGCCTGTCTTCCATGGAACTTCTCGGAGGCCAGATGACGCACCGTCGTCTCCGCTGCCTTGGCCGTGATCGCGTCTTGCCTCGCGACCGGGCGACTCGCAGGTTGCTGGACAGGGTCCTGCGTGCTTGGAGCGAGAAAGAACAGAAGGGCCAGGGAGGTAATGGTCATGCTTCGACTCTATCGGGCCTGGTTGTCAGCCTCCAGTCCCGCCCCGTTGGCCCGAACGATTCAGGGCCTGTGCGCAACGATCTTCTGAATCATCCGGGTTGCCCCGAACGATTCAGGACCTCGATCCGTCTGACTGGGATCTTTCGGTCCAGGACCGCAAATCTGGGGGGTTGCCCGGCATTGCTTCGATTCGACGACCCTCCTGGGTCGCCTTCATCTCGCGCAGTCCCCCTGAACTCGAAATCTCCTTGTCAGACCACAGATATGCCACTGGCTTCGCCATTGTACATCTGCGCGCAACGATCTTCTTCATCATCCGGGTTGACCTGGAGACGGTGGAGAGCACCACACCATTTTTGTAGAGAAGACCTATGGTTCATCGTGATGCCTCGGGGAAGATGAGATAGAAGTGGATGGCATCCAGGAGGCGGCCCGATCGAATCAGTGGAGGAGAAGGTGACGGACAGGCGAGGTGCCCCCCTGCCCATGTTGTTGCTGCCAGTCCTGTTCGGCGTGCTCGTCTACATGGGTGCGCTCTCGGGTGGCTTCCTCTCGGATGATTACCTCGTTTCCCGATTCGTGGGTGACGATGGCAGCATTCTGTGGGGGCAGGCCTTCAGTGAGTTCGGTGGGCCTTGGGGGGGCTTCGAAGGAGAACTCTACCGCCCCCTCATCTCCTTGTCTCTCTGCTTGGACCTGATGTTGGGTGGGGGTGGACCGGCGTCCTTCCATGCCAGTAACCTGCTGTTCCATTGCATCTCCATCTTCTGCGTGGCCTGGCTCTGCGGACGTTATTCCCGCGAGCGCAAGGGAGTGTTGGCGCTTCTGGGTGGCAGTCTGTTTGCGCTGAGCCCTGTCGGTGTGGAGGCCGTGGCCTGGATCCTCGGGCGGACCTCTTCGCTGGAAGGGGCGCTGCGCTTGATCGCGCTCTGCGGGTTCACGATCTGGTTGGAGGATCGGCGACCGGGGCGCTATGCGCTGACCGCTTTCTTTGCATTGGCGGCATTGCTGACCAAGGAGTCGGCGGTCGTGCTTCCGCTGGCCTTCTTGGGTTTGGATCTGCTCCGTGGTGGGCGAGGGCGAGCTCTGGTTCAGCGTCAATTGCTCTTCGTGCCCATCTGGATCCTCTATGCCGGATTGAGGATCAATGCTATCTCCGGCGGGGGCGCTCGCTCGGCAGGCGACCTGTTCGCTGCATTGCCGGGAGTTTTGTTCGACCGGGTAAGGAGCTTGTTCCTGCCTGGTATTGATTCGTCCGTTCTCGCCTGGGGTCTGCTCGCGTTCTTGCTCCTCTTCCTGGTCCGGATCTCTTGTTCGGAGAGAGATGGTCGGACCCCGTGTGCTCGGGTGACCTGGCCATGGTTGTTGGTAGTCCTTCTGCTCTGGTCGCTGCAGTTCCTGCCGAGCGCCCGGAACGAGGTGCACGCCGAGCTCTCGGGGAGTCGCATCCTCTATGGACCACTCGCGCTGACCCTGGTCCTGCTCATGGCTGGACTGGGGCTTCCGGCGCGGGGGTTGTCCTTGGGGCTTGATCGCATCCTCACCGGCCTTCTCTTCATCAGTCTGCCCTTCCTAGGCAAGGCGACGGGCGATAGGGTCGCAGACTACCAAAGAGCCTGGGCACTCGTGGATGGCTATCGGACCGAGCTGCAAGCGCGTGCGCCCGAGAGCAGCCTCGATGCTCCCCTGACGCTGCTTGCGGCTCCGGCTGATCGATGGGGAATCACGCTGTTGCGTGCGGATACGATGTTCAGTCTTCTTGAGCCACCCTTCTCCCGGCGATCGGCTCCGTTGTTTTCGCTGATTCCCGTGCTCAGGGAGCTGCCGGAGCAAAAGGAGCTCTTCTGGGACCTGCTCCCGGTGCGCAGCCTCTGGGAGCATGGTGCGACGCTGCTGAACTGGGACGGTCGCCAGGTCAGCAGCGAGAAGAAGCCGCGCAAGCCCCAGAGCCTGGAGCTTGTGCGTGTCTCGAAGCGATCGTTCCGGTTTGCTCACGGTCCGGTCAACCCCTATGAGTTCGAGGGTATCCAAATCAAGATCGGAGGGGATGCTCAGACGCTTCGTCTCTTGTTGCCGGACCAGGCGAATCACGCGTCCTGGCAGGCCTTGGAGCTGGGCCCGGCTGTCGATCCGAAGGTCGATGGCGTGGCCGGTGGGGGGGACGGCGGGAAGTCCGATGCCGAGCCGGAGCCCGAGAAAAGCCGGGTTCATCGCATGGATCTCAGCCACGACTACCAACCTCTCATCGCGAGTCTTCTGGGTGGTGTCGCAGGATTCGAGCTGGGCGGCGAGGGCGAGATCCTCTCGCTCGAGATCGTGGGCCGATACGAGAAGCTCGCGGATGGGCTGGTGCCGGACCAAGAGCTGACACTGGATTCCGAAGGGCAGCTCTCGCTCCGGGCACCTCTGCTACCCGAAGGAGCAGCGACCCTGCGCTTCTACCTCGTGGGCCCCTACGGTGGGCTTTCGATGGATGTCGATGCGGGTCAGCCCATCCGGCTCGAACCAAGCAAGGCCCACGTCCTTCGCTCCTTCTTCCTGCTCGGCACGCAACGCTCCTTCTACCTCCTCTTCGAGGCCCGCCCCAAGCCTGGCCACTGGCCCCAGCAGAGTCCGGGAACCATGGTCCGCATCCAACCCCGATAACCGAGTACATGGGGTCAGACCCTTTTCTCCGGGTGAATCACCCGAAGAAAAAGGGTCTGACCCCATGTACTCGGTCTCCGCGCTCAGTATCCCGATGTGTCATCTGCTCCCAGCCACTGGATGAGTGTGATGTCTCGCTTTCCAAAGCGGACCTGGTAGGCGCGAGAGCTGAGCCCCGCTTTGCTCGCGATGATTTCGAAGAACTCGTGTGCCGTCGTGACCCGATCCTTCGACTGGAGGTAGCGACGGTGAAGGTCCTCCGCCACCTTGGAGCCTTTCACCTCTTCTCCATTGCGCAGGAACTTTGTCTTGGAGGTCTGGATGTGCTCGAGGATGACCTCTATCTACGCCTCGGCCACTGCTGTCGGGCTGCCGACGAAGAACTCTGCGTAGTCATCGCCAATCAGGAAGTTGACCAGACGAGCCAGACCCAGCGTGTACATGTTGCCCTCTGCGCGGAACACGCCGACATCCCCGACCCTCATGGCCCTGTGAGCGATGAGAATGGCCCCTTTCGGGCCCCTGACTTGCGTCAGGGTCTGCTGATGCGTGATGTCGCCGATGTGTACACGAATCGTCTCCGCGAGCCCGGGGATCGGTTCGCTGTGACCTTGCACGATCGTGAGCTTGACGGGTTGGACCGTTGACCGCGTGTCAGCCTCGCTCGTGACCTGGTTCGGTCGCGCCTTGACCGTCGAGTCGGCATCCTCGGGCCTGTTGGAAGCTCGGGCGAAGGTGCCTGGATGGGGCGTGTCCCGACGGGGGGTATCGCAGGCAGAAGCTATCAGCACGAGATTCAAGACTGTGCTTCGATAGTGCATGGTGGCGCAGAATAGCACTGCGAGCCGTAAGGGGTGGAACTCTCGCTGTCCGCACTCGGGGAATGCAAGGGTCCAGGCTATGGTCTGGGCATGCAGACGACGATGACCCTCGTGATTTCATGGCTCTTCGTGGCACCGCTGGCGGTGAGAGCTCAGGAGACCCTGGCCTCCTCCGCGCAAGTCGCTGGGCCGGGGGGCTCGCAGGCCCCTGTCGAGACGAGCGTGGAGATTCCGGCGAGGACGGCATTTGCCGAGCCGGACGCACGGGCCATGCGACGCCACAAGGATGGAAGTGTGACGCGCTGGACGGGGACGCTCAACTGGTTTGGTCGGCTCGAGACTCCGGGCAGGCTCGAGATCGAGATCCGGCTCCAGCCCGGCGCCAAGCCCGGCAAGCTGCGTCTCGCGGTATCGGCATAGCCCGGTGGCAAGAAGCAGGTCAGGACGGCGGCATTCGAGAAAGGGCAGAGAGCGCTGCGATTCGGACCCTATGAGATCGACAAGCAGGGATACCACCGATTCGCTCTCTGCCAGTCGGATGCGGAGAGCCAGAGGGCACCCGGTTTGCAGGCTCTCGTTCTGCGTGGACCGGCTGTCAAGGGTGCCCACTTCTCCCTCGTGGAGCGACGCAATGCGGCCTCGGTGCATCTTGGCTATCCGGTCCCCGATGAGGCGAAGGGCAAGGTCGAATGGTTCTATTGTGAGGTCACACCCAAGACCGATCCGCTCTGGACCTACTACGAGGCCACGGGTTGGCATCGCGGTTACTTCGGCATGCAGGTCAACTCGCCCAAGGAGCGACGTATCATCTTCTCGGTTTGGGACGCGGGAAAGGAGCCGGTCTCCCGCAAGAAGGTGGCCAAGGAGAACCTCGTGGAGTTGCTGGCCAAGGGCTAAGGTGTGCATGCGAGCGGCTTCGGTCATGAGGGCACGGGTGGCCATAGTCACCTCGTCTACAACTGGAAACTCGGGGACACGGTGAAGTTTCTCATGCACGCCAAGGTGGATGGGAACAACACCATCTACACCGGATGGTGCAGGTTCCCCAACAAGAAGGTCTGGCAGCTCATCGCCAGCTTCAAAGCGCCGCGTGACGGCAAGACACCGAGGGGGCTCTACTCCTTCAACGAGAACTTCGGGGGCTCGAACGGTCAGATGCGTCGTGTATGTGAATTCCACAACCAGTGGGTGCGCACGACTGAAGGCAAGTGGCTTCCGCTGCTCAAGGCTCGCTTCACCCACGACGGCCATGGACGCAAGGAGCGCTTGGATCGTAGTGCGGGCGTGGTCGGTGATCGCTTCTATCTGGCCAATGGAGGTTTCGTCGACGACACCAACCCCACCCACGTGACCAAGGCCTACAGCCAGCTCAAGCGCAAGCGAGGCAAGCGCACCCACCCCGCCAACGCCGAGCTCCCCACCCGCTGACCATCCTCCACCCCGCCACCCGAGTACATGGGGTCAGGCCCTTTTTCTCCGGGTGATTTGCCCGAAGAAATAGGGCCTGACCCCATGTACTCGGGTCGGAATTGCAAGGGTGGGAGTGCACATGTTTTGGAGGTGAGCATGGCACGAGTATTGAGACGACATCGCTCCGGAGATTTGCACCACGTAGGCGCGACAGGGATAGGTAAGAGACCTCTCTTCGAGCGGCCCTCGGATTTTCAGCGCTATGAGAAACTCATGCGCAAGTATCTGAAGCGGTACTCTGCGCACGTCAGGCTACTTTCCTATTGCCTCATGACGAACCATGTGCATCACTTCTTTTTCGCCTGTGTAGAGGCAATGAGCCGGTTCATGAAGGGGTTGCATCAGGAATACGCACAGGGATTCAACCAGGCGCGTGGCAGATCCGGACCACTGTTCGAGAGCAGATTCTGGTCGCGTCCGATCGCAAGCGATGACGACCTGGGCAAGACAATTCGATACATCGATCAGAATCCCGTCGTCGCAGGTCTCACTGAGGACATTGCGCTCTACGCCTGGGGGTCGGCTGGGGCTTACCTTCACGGTTGGAATACCATGCCTTTGGGCAGGCCGGAGATGGAGTGGCTCCTTGGGCCGAAAATGGCCACTGGAGTGGACTTCTCGGCCGCCTATCGATCCTGCTTTGGGACCCCATTCAGTCAGCAGGGCTATCTGGATCTGACTGAGCGGCATCGTAAGGAAGCTGTGCGCGCAAAAAGCGAGTTGGAGCGCCAGGACTATGGCTCTGCTGGCTACCACGATGAGATGGAAGCGCTCGCTCGATCTGCAGATGGGATGGAGGTGCTCAGAGAGCGCATGCTATTGCCTACTGAGGTCGAGGAGTATCTCGCGGAGTCCGCAGAGCGAGAGATTCTGGGGCGCATCGTTGTTGGCAACAAGAACTCCTCCATTACTGGGTTGGAGCTGCTTCGCCTGGCGCTACTGAGGGATGTCTGCGAGCTCACCCACAAGGAGATTTGCGAGATCATGGGGATGTCTGCTGGAGTGCTGTGGCGGAGGCTCGAGAGACATCGCGTGTGGATGGCCAAGGGTGGGGAGTATGCGGATCGCGTGGAGCTGGTTCTGACCGATCTACTTGAGAATGGCTGGAACCGAGTACATGGGGTCAGGCCCTTTTTCTCCGGGTGATTCGCCCGAAGAAAAAGGGTCTGACCCCATGTACTCGGGTGGGTAGGCTGGGGCCATGACACAGATTCGTGCAGCTGTGGTGCAGGCGGCGCCGGTTGGGTTCGATCGAGAGGCCACTTTGGGCAAGGTCGAGGCTCTTGTGAGCAGAGCAGTTGGGGACGGCGCGGAGTTGATCCTCTGTCCAGAGGCGTTCGTGTCGGCGTATCCGGCTGGGCTGGACTTTGGAGCGCGGGTGGGGTCGCGGACGCCGGAAGGGCGCGAGATGTACCGGCGCTACTTCGAGTCGGCAATGGATGTGCCGGGCTCGGATACGGAGCGGTTGGGCGAACTCTGTCGGGAGAAGGGGACTGACCTCGTGCTCGGCGTGATCGAACGCGATGGCGGCACACTCTACTGCAGCGTGCTCTACTTCGGACGTGACGGCAGCCTGCTCGGCAAGCATCGCAAGCTCGTGCCGACGGCCTGCGAGCGCCTGGTTTGGGGACGTGGGGATGGCTCGACCCTGACCGTGGTGGACATGGGTGGGACCCGTGTTGGCGCGGCGATCTGCTGGGAGAACTACATGCCTCTCTATCGCACGACGCTCTACGCCAAGGGGGTCCAGATCTACTGCACGCCGACGGTAGAGGATCGTGATGTCTGGCAAGCGACCGTGCGCCACATCGCGGTGGAGGGGCGCTGCTTCGTGCTCAACGCCGTGCAGTATGCCTGTCGTCGCGACTACCCGGCTGACTACCCGAGCGAGTTTGGGGAGGACCCCGATGCGTTGATGATCCGTGGAGGAAGCTGCATCGTGGATCCCTTCGGTCAGGTGCTGGCCGGACCGGTCTACGAGGAAGAGGTGGTGCTCCTGGCCGACCTGGATCTGGATCAGATCCCACGCGGCAAGTACGACCTGGATAGTGTGGGGCACTACTCGAGGCCGGACGTCTTTCAGCTCCGCGTGGATGAGCGACCGCAGGGGATCGCGTTCGATCCAGAACGAGAATGATGTGGGCTACCCGAGTACATGGGGTCAGGCCCTTTTTCTCCGGGTGTTTTGCCCGGAGAAAAAGGGCCTGACCCCATGTACTCGGGTTAGAGGGTGGCGAGGGCGGAGCGGATCTTGGGCTTGATGTTGCCGAAGCGCGTGGGCCAGGTCTTGCTGAGCATGGATTCGAGGGTGGCGCGGGCTGCGTGGGGCTTGCCGGATTTGGATTGGGCCTTGGCGAGGCCGAACCAGCCTTCGGGCTCTTCGGAGCGGATGCGGATGACCTGCTTCCATTGGATAGTGCTCTCGTCGTAGCGCTTGTCGGACTCGAA
>JAJRTL010000373.1 GCA_024278315.1 Planctomycetota bacterium
ATTTGCCCCTGCATGAGATCGGCATCGACCTGCCCGACTCCTGGAACCAGATCCAGATGAGCGGGCACAAGCACAACCTTGTGCAGGCCGGGTCCACCTGGCTCCTGGATCCTCCTCTGCCTCCAGGACACGCCTTTGCCCTCTATCTGCATGTGGAACAGAAGGTCAGGGGTGCCATCGGCTCGGGCACCGGGACTCAGGAATCAAAAGAGCCCTGCTCCAAGGAGTCAGGCTCCCAGGTGGAGGCGCGAGTCGAAACGGAGAGACTGGGTTTTCGCGCTGTGTTCGCACGCAGCCGTCTCCGTCTCCTGCGTGCCCCCGATCCGCGTGGCAAGCGCATGGCCGTGCAGGTCGTCAAGAAGCTCCCTTCGACCCTGACCCTGCCGCCGATGGAGCTGATTGAGCTTCGCCCGGACGCTCTCGGCGAGCAAGTCATCCTCAAAGCCGACGCCAACTATCGCTTCGTCGAGGGAGCTGGCGTCCTCAGCGCCTCACGCGGCAAGGGGCGCGTTCGTCCTAGACTGCGTGCCGAGGGGAGAGAGCTGGTCTTCAGGGTCGAGAAGGCAGGTCAAAGGCGAGCCTGGAGGCTTCTCAACATCAAAGTCGAGATCCAAGCAGAAGCCTTCGGTCTGCTCCAATTCTACGTCCTCGATAGCAAGTCCTGGCTCAGACATCCCTTCGCCCAGATGCGCTGAGGGGCCAGTGGAGTGGTGGTCTCTGTTTCTGGTGGTCGCGTTGCCGGTCCCCCGGAATCCGGATCGCCTCACTCGATCTCGTTTTCGTCGCCATCGAGTTTCAGCTTGTCACTCTCCACCTGACTTCGTCGAGTGGAAGCGGTCGAGCATCTCGCTGTGAATGCGGTACATCATGCCCTTGGGCCAGTATTCTTTGTGGGGACGGAAGAGGCTACTGTGACTGCGACCTGGCACGAGAAGGATGTTGGCGTCGCTGCCGAGTTGGGCCAGTTCCTTCTTGAGGAGGATGGCGGCGCCTTCGAGTCGGTAGGTGTCCAAGGTGCCGACGTAGATGCGCAGCTTGCCTTGGAGGCTTGGGCCAAGGGTCTTCCAGTTGCGGTGGAGAATCAGACGGATGTCATACTTTTCCCAGGCCTTGGCCACTTTCGGATCGATGAGGCCGGTTTTCCGGTTGAACATGGGCATGGGGCGACCGTCCTCGCCGCGTGGACTGAAGACGTAGTCGAAGCTCGAGAACTGACCACCAAAACTGCGCCGCGAGAGTTCCTTCTCGACGTATTGCTTGATGGTGGCAACCCAGCGTTTGCCACGGCGCACGAGTGGTATGGGCTTGCCGTCGGGATCGGTGTAGGCATTCTTCCATTCATAGATGTTGATGCCGGTGAAGTCACGGAAGTCGACGGAGTCGGGTGCGGTGGACCAGGTGCCACCAAAGAAATCGGGGTAGGTGATCTGTAGCCAGAAGCTCGACCAGCCGCCGCTCGAATGGCCAGTCAAGAAACGCCCCTCGGCCTTGGCGACGGCGTGGAACTTCTTCTCGAGCGCAGGGATGAACTCCTCGATCAGTGCCTTCCCCCTGGGGCCGTTGTTGACCGAGTCGGCAAACTCGTGGTGTCCTTGTGGGCTGCTCGCGTTGAGAAAGACGTAGAGCATCCGCGGGTACTTGCCTGCGTCCATGTCTCTCGTGAGCTGTCTTCCGTGGCGCATGGCTGCCATATGCGAGCCGCCGAATCCATGGACGTTGTAGCAGATCGGCCACCTGCGGGTCGACCTGGCGGTCCACCCCGTCGGCAAGACGACACCTGCTTGCATACGGATTTCGCGTCCCCAGAACTCGGAGAGAAACTTGGACTTGATCTCGAAGAGCTTGACACGCTCCGTTTCCTGGAAGCGGTAGGTGCGTCCTTGGGATCGTACCGAAGCCAGGAACAGGAGAGATGTCAGGAAGGTGAGGCTGTATCGCATCCTGAGATCTTATCAGCCCAGTAGTCCGATTGATGACCTCTATGCGTCTGACGAGGATCTTTCGGTCCAGGACCGCAATCCTGGCGGCTGGCCCGGCGTGGCTTCGATTCGGCGCCCCCAAAGGAGATGGAGACCCACACGAAGAGCATGGGAGGAGGCTGCCCATTTCAAGATTCGGACTGGTCGCCAGGGCCAATCCTGTCTAGTGGGTGAGAAAGTGGGACAGTGATAGAGATTGAAGAGGGGAATCTGGACACCCATCAAATACGAGGGCACCAGGGTCGGGCACCTGTTAGGTCGGTGTCCATGATCCTCACTGTTACTTGAGGCCGATGTGCGAGTCGATGCCGTTGCTGACCGTGAGTCCCAGTGCGTTGGCCTTGGTGTCGGCGATCAGCGCCTGGAAGTAGAGGGACTGGCCCAGCAGGCTTGCGTCCTTGGGAAGTGGGATCAAGACACTGGCCGTCGTGCTTGGGGCGAAGAAGGGGAAGGGGATGTCGGGGCTCGCGAGGAGCAAGCAGCTCTTCATGCCGAGAGGGCTCAGGTCGAGGGGCAGGGTCAGGCTGCCTGCGTGCTTGTTGGAGAGGCCGAGCCAGAGCACGCCGAGCGCTTTGTCGGGGAGGCTGCTGATGTCGAGGCCCAGGAGTTGACCGTAGACGGGAGGACGCTGGCCCTGACCGGCGAGAAGGGGAGTGCCCTTGCTGCCAGTGCAGCCCGTGCCGAAGCTCTTGTGCCGGGCGGGGATCAGGATCTCGAAGAACCTGGTGTCATCCCAGGCGTAGCCCTTGCTCTCGCCGAAGCGGACGATGGTCATGCCGAGCGAGGGGAGCACGAAGAGACGCTGCTTGCCGGCGCCCATGGCCGCATGGAAGTCGTCGGGCAGCCTGGGGCTCTGGCCGAGCAGCCACCAGCCGACCCCGTAGTTCTTTCTGACCGGAGTGGACAGGAAGCAGGGCGCAAGGCTGCTGGCCTTGAGGATGCGCTTGCTACCGACGAGGCCTCCAAGCCGGATCATCTCGCCGAACTTGATCCACTCGCGGGCCGTCAGGTAGGCGCCGCTGGGTAGGTTGGGTTCGCCGGTCGAGGCCTTGCGCCAGTAGCCGACCTGGATGCCCATCGGCTTCAGCAGCCGGCGGTTGAGGTACTGGTCGACGGTCTCCTTCTTGGTCTGCTTCGCCAAGATCCTCTTCAAGGCCTCGCCAAAGCACTGGAAGGGGTTGGGGCCATAGCTGAAGGCCTTGCCTGGATTGGCGATGGTCTTGCTCGCGGGCGCAAGCGCGTAGCTCGTGATGCTGCCGGTCTTGCCGCCGTAGAGGCCGCTGACGAGGCCCAGGAGCTGGCGCCAGGTGATCTGGGACTTGCGCTTGTCGCTCTTCCATTCGGTCAGCGTCAGTGCGACCTTGTCGTCGAGCTTGAGCAGGCCATCCTCGGCCGCCGCCATCAGCATCACCGCCGTGAAGCTCTTGGTGCCGCTGGCCAGCCGGTGGGCCTTTGTCTTGGACCAGCCATTGCCGTATTTCTCATAGAACAGTTTTCCGTCCTTGTAGATCAGCAGAGCATGTCCGTTCTGCTTTTCTGAATAGGCGGCGGCCGCAGCCGTGTCAAAGGTCTGGGCCTGCACCTGGCCCAGTGGCAGGAGCGAGGCAAGGAGGAGGATCGCGGGAACAATTGGGGACGTCATCATGGCTCCATCATTGCTGGCTCCCCGATCCCTGAGGAGTCTGCGGCTGTGACGAAAGTGCAAGAGAGACGCCTTGTCCACCTCCTGTCCGGTTCTACAATGTTCTGAGGACCTGGCATCATCAACCGACCGGGAGAATGTGCATCATGGACGATACGAACGAGAGCCAGTCGGACAGGGATGGTGGCCTGGAGAGGGTCGGTCGCATGGTCTGGCAGCTTCATGTGATCGCTGGCCTGGGCCTGGTCGCTGCGATCGTCGCAGCGGTCCAGCGGGATCTGATCGGAGCAGGCACCTGCCTGACCGCAAGCGCCGTGGCCACGGGTTTCCTCCTGAACTGCCATTCCCGAGCCTGACTTCGTCGAGAAAGAGCGCGACATCTGCCCCGATGAGTCCCCCGTACATCCGAGTGGGGATCTGTGCGCTCTCCCGTCCGCCTCGCACCCCCGAATCGGCTACCAGGGGTACCGCTCACGGTGGGGAAGGGTCCCGCGCAGGCGAGCACGCGAGCCAAGGATCACGAGGGGGGGGCTCGCAAGGGAGCTTTGGGCTGCCTACCCTCACGAAGCCCAAGAAGACCGACGAGGAGGAGCAGAGAGGCTAGCCATGGACGTGATGCGCCACCGAAGTAGCCAGGGCCGCAAGCGGCGTACGGGCATCCGCTCCTGGATGCTGCTGCTGGCCGTCTGCAGCGGACTCGCGAACGCCTGTGCCCAGAGCTCGCCGTCCGCGACAACGGACCGTCCCGAGCGCTACTCTCCGTACTGGGGACAGTACATCCTCGATACCTACACCAACCCGCGGCAGCTGTCGGTCTTCCGGCTCGGAGAATCGACCGGTGACTATGTGCGCTGCCCGGCCGAGGAGTGGCGCAATCCTCCCGAGATCTGGACGAAGGTGCAGAAGCGCGAGCAAGAGAAAGCAAAGTGAGGTCTGTGGCGTGACCCTCGGAGGAATACCAATAGCTCATACTGTCCCGTGCTCGGTCAAGCCTCAGCGCGGCACCGGCTCCGCCCGCGGCGGGATATAGATGATGTTGCCGGTCTGCAGGAGAAAGTTGTTCGACGTGTATGGCGGTAGGGGATGATTCTGCGAGAATCATGACTCTGGATCCGCCTTGATCCCCAGACCTCAGGGGGAGGCGAGGAGGTCTTCCCGCCACATTCCATGCATGGTCCACGCTCATGTTTCACAAGCTGACAAGCCCGCCTGATCAGAGCGGCGCGTTGATCCTTCGTCCCTTCTTTGCGGCACTGTGGGTGTATGGCCTGCTCTTCTGGTTCATCGCAAGGATGACGGTCCTCCTCATGGACGACACGAGTGTATTCAAGTCCTACGTGCTTGGACCGATGATCGGTTCGTCTCCACTCGTCGATGTCCTGAGCTTCCTGAACCTCGCATGGTTCCTCCTGTTGGGGTTTCAGGCCTGGCGCCTGTGGAGACAGAAATCGAGCCCTCGCTGGCGAGCCTTCGGTGTCCTGGCTTTCGGTCTGGCCCTGGTTGTCGGAATGCAGCTCGCTGTCCAGGGGCTTACGCGGACCGCTTCGATCTATGACAACGATAGGATCCTGAGCGATAAGGAGATGATCCGCGAGTTCAAGAAACGCAATGAAGGATTCAACCAGCTGGTTGTCGAGATCAAGCGTGACCTGGCGCGTGGGCCGGAAGATGAGGCCTTCAACCATCGAGCCTTGGAGGCCCTTCCTGGGACGGATCAGGTGAACTGGTGGAATTGGATGTTGGATCCCTATCAGAAAACAGGGATCATGCGCGGGGTGCAGACGGATTCAGCCGGCCAGCGTATCCACTTCACCAAGAGCGTGAGAGCCATCGGCGAACGGGGCACATTCAAAGGCTATCTCTACGCCGAATCGCCCCCCTCTCCGCTGGCTACCAACCTCGACGCGATTGCATCCGACGGAGCGGGTCTGGAGATCTATCGCAGGATCGAGGGCCCCTGGTTCCTCTTCCTGCGCCAGCGCTGATCGCCCAGGATCGACTCGCGGGAAGGAATGCGGTAGCCGCCTACGCCAGGAGCTCAGCAAGGCCACTGACAACCTTATGGGTTCGCCGGACAGCGGGAACGTGGAACCTAACCCGAACGATTCGTGACCTCGATGCGTCTGACGGCGTCTTTCGGTCCAGGACCGCGAACCTATGGGTTCGCTCGGCATTGCTTCGATTCGACGACCCTCTTGGGTCGCCTCATCTCTCGCGCAGCCGTCCTGAACTCGAAATGCGCTCGTCAGACCGCAAGAACGAGATCGGCTGCGCCGATCTCGCATTTGCTCACAACGATCTCATGAATAGTCCGGGCTGAGGCCATGTTCTCATGCCTTGGGGTGCGGCGTCAGTTTCTCTGCGTCCAAGCCTGCCCATTCCATTCCCAGGTGTCTCTCAGCTCCCAGGGGCCAGCATGCCCTCCGAAGAGCACCGTGAGCTTTCGGGCGGGATCGTACACCATCGCGGCGTCCCATCGTCCAGGTGGACCGAACAATGAGAACGAGGGCATCGGTCTCCACTTCTTGCCATCCCACTCCCAGGTGTCTGAGAGGGAGCGGTCGTCGACCCGGTCGCCAGTCTGGAATCCGCCGTGGAGAACCGTACGTTGCCGCGAGGCGTCGAAGGCCATCGCGTGGTGGCTACGGGCGGGGGGCAAGTCGCTCGTTTGGATCTGGCTCCAGTCGGACCCGTCCCATTCCCAGGTGTCCTGCAGGAGCTCGGGTCCCTCCGGTGTCTGGCTAAGGCCACCAAAGAGCACCATGCGCCGCCGGGTCGAGTCATAGGCGAGCGTGTGTCCCTCACGCGGGGGTGGCGAGTGCTTGGGCTGCAGTTTCGTCCACTGTCCTCCATGCCACTTCCACGTATCCGAGAGGAGTTCGCCTCCACCCTTGCTGCGACCCCCGAAGATCAGAAGCTGTTTGCGATCCGTGTCATAGGCCATGGCCGTGGTCCAGCGGGTGTCAGGGGCTGCTCCTCCCGTGTCGATCTCCCGCCACTTCTTGTCTTTGGATTCACCCCAGTCCCACGGAACCCTCCCGCCTTCCGCTCTTCCCGCCAGCACCACGAGGCTTCCCCGCTCACGGTCGAATGCCATTGTGTGGCCCGCACGAGCGGAGGAGCGTGGGCCCGTGTCGGCGTTGATCTCCCACCAGCGTGAGCCGTCCCATTCCCAGAGATCTCCCAGGCTGGAACTCTTGCCCTCGTGCGTGGCCCAGCCGCCATGGAGGACGGTGCGCTGTCGAAGCGGATCATAGGCCATCGCATGGGCCCATCGGGCCGAAGGGGACGGAAAGCCATCCGAGCGGAACTTCTCCGGGACCTTGAAGGTGATCTCGATGGGCTCGGGATCCCCGGCGTTGATCTCGAATCGCGCTGTGGCTCTGCCGAGCAACTCATGGATCGCGAGGAGTTCATAATCACCATCCGGCAACTTGGGTAGTCGGAAACGCCCTTCCTTGTCGGTCACCGTCTGAACATGGTGTGCACCCATGTAGAGGAAGGCGAAGTCGTTCTGTCCATTGTCACAAGTGAAGGCGAGGAGATCACCTGCCCGTCCGGCCCCGAGCGGGAGACTGCGCTGACCCATCCGGATATGCAGCTCTGCCCCCTTCGGCCCCTGCTTGGAGACGAAATGGTGTGTGTGGTTCTCCAAGGCTTCGCCTCCGAAGAAGGTCCAGCGACGCAGTTCGCCTGCGAGCTGGATATGGATAGGCTGATCGCCGAGGTTCTTGATGTCGATGCGATTGCCAAGGTACGCGGTCACCGCCCGCCGGTCGAAGCCTCGTCGATCATCTACGGAAAACCTGACCGGCCTGGCCCTCACCGGAAACGAAGACCATCGCTTCTCCAGGTCCTTGATCGTAATGACGACATTCGGAAGGGTTCGATCGGAGTTCTGCTGGACGGGCGCCCTGACGGTGACTTCGACAGTGCTTGGATCGGGGGATCCGAGGAGGATGGAAAGGCCCAGTTGGCCTGACTTGACTGGCTTCGGAGCTCTCGCGGGGCTAGAGCGTATGTGCATGACCCGCTTCTGCAGATACATCCTGTTGAGCAGGGTCTCGGCCTTCACGATGCCCTGAATCGTCCACTTGGCCTTGTCTTGAGGAAAGGCGGGCTTCTTGCCCTGACCCTGGTCTATTCGGATCGCAGCGACTCTCTTTGGAGATTGCAGGCCATAGGCCGAGAACATCGTGAGGATCGTGCAGAGTCCTGTGGTCAGCATCTCTCCCTCTCTCGTCTCTTCGGGTCCATGGGTGTATTCCG
>JAJRTL010000374.1 GCA_024278315.1 Planctomycetota bacterium
CTTCTGCAGGTAGGGTTGAAGGTCGATCTGGTCATTGGTAGAACTCCGGTGGAAGAACGTTGATGAAGGAACCGCCCACCGTGACCCTGATTCCGGGTTGCCGGGACCTGGCGATCCGGATCATCTCCATACAGTTGTTTGTTTGGATCAAGGGGTCCATTCGTTCATCCAGAGGACGAGGTCCTGGATGCCGTTGAGCTCCTGTTGCAGCTGTTCGAGATCGCCTGTGCGCTGTTGGTCCTGATCCCACCAGAGCACCTCGTAGCCGGCGTGGAGAAGCGCTCCGGCGATCGGCAGAGCTCGATAGGGTGTCCCCTGATCCGCAATCTCCTCCTCTGGCATCCACTGTGGAAGGAAGAACGCGATGCGACGCTTGGGGGGCAGCCGAGGAGGAATGAGGATCTGCACTGGATCAGAATCCAGGCAGGAGCTGCATGGGGTCGAACTTGGGGCCCTCCAGCAACCGTGTCTCCACATGGACGTTCCATGCTTCGTCTTCCAGGATCCGATGGAGGGCTGTCGCGCTCTCTCGATCCGGGAACTGCCAGCACACCGTCCACCAGGATCCGGTCTCGTCCTCCATGCGGAAGGGCCCGAGAACATAGGCTCCCAGGGGAAGGAGCTCTGCACGCAACCTCATCTGCGTGGAAAAGAGTCCAGGTTGGCTCTCTTCGATCGTGCTTCCGTGTCCCGGGCGTACACGAAAGCGCTCGAGGATACCCCACTTTTCTTCTTGCATAGAATCAGTACAGGCAGAGGTGATGAGGGGGGCTTGGCAGGACCCTACGATAACCATGCTTGCGTGTTTGACAAGGCGGGTTAGGCCAGCGGAGTTGTTAGCCCGAACGATTCATGACCTCGATGCGTCTGACGGCGTCTTTCGGTCCAGGACCGCAAACCTGACCGGTGATCCTTGCGGTCGAGCAGCTTGAGTTCTCGGCCCACTACTCGAGAAACCGAAGCTCCAGTTTTCGGAACTCGCACTCTGCGCCCTCCGCCTGCAGGGCGATCTGGCCATGGTCCGCTGTGCAGTCGTAGCCATCGTTGACGTGATCTCCGTTGACCCAGACGTCGATGCGGCGCCCGCGGCACTCGATCACCATCTGGTTCCATTCGCCCGCGGGCTTCTCGGAGTCATCCGTGAGATTACGAATACGCCGCGCTTTGCGACCATCGACTCCCCAGTTCTCCTTGGGGCCTCGTCGCTCGACCATGTTGGGTACCTGGATGTCCTCGCCGATGCACCAGAAGTCCCCTGCGTTGCCTCTGTGCATCTGGCACTCGATGGATTGGGGGAACATCCCGTAGAGCCGCCGTGGCTTGGAACAGTGCACCAGCACCCCGCAGTTGCCCGGCTTTCCAGTCCAGCGGTATTCCACCGTCAGCCGGTAGTTCTTTAACGAGGCGTCTGTGATCAGATGGCCCTGGGGTGTACCCAGGCTGACGAGCTTGCCATCGCGGACCACGAAGGGTGATGGGCTATCTGGATCCTTGTCCGCCTTGGGGACATCGGTATGCCATCCGTCGAGGTCGACCCCATTGAAGAGGCTGACGTCCCGGGCCGGTCGGGAGGCCGCTTCCTTGGATGAGTCGGAGGTCTGCGACGTTCGGCAGGCGCCCATGAGCGGTAGGGCGATCAGCAAGATGAGGAGTGGTTCAAAGCGCATCGGAAGTCTTGCTCCAAGTTGGCGAGGACGAGATCGATCAAGGAAGCGTGTCGATCAAGGTAGACAGTCACTCCTGGATCGGCAAGGTTCTGGCGAATGAAGGGATGGAGCCAGGGGCCTTTGCGAGAGCCATGTCCGCTGGCGGGGCCCCTACTCTCCAATCGTTCGAAAGCAGAAAGGGACACGGATAGACCTCTCTCGATTTCGGCGGATGAGACGAAACGCTTCTCGTCCTTGCCGATTCCATGGCTGGATCGCAGCCTCAAGGACACCAATACGGATGCCGCACGCCTGCTGACGCTCTTCCTGGGTTGCCTCATCGTGACCCCATCCAAGGAACCACCTCTGTCGGATGGCGTGACCGGTTTCCTCTGGAATCGAGCACAACGCATGCTGCTGGCAGAGAAGAAGATAGCCGATGGGGCGTTGCCACCGCGATTGCTCTACCTCGACGCTATCATCCGGACGGTGTTCCTGAAAGACGCCTTCCCCAAGGAACCGAGAGAGGGTCGCAAGGCGTGTCTGGAGAAGTGGGAAGGGCAACTCATCTCCAAGATGACTGAGCGGAAGGGGTTCACGCGCGACGATTTCTATCGTCTGATGGCACTTACGCAGCTGCGAGATGCTACCCAGTCTTTCGCGCGGACTCATAAGGGGTTTGGCAAACGAGCCTTGGACTTCCTATCATCTCGTCCTTCCAGGACGCTACTCAATTCCATGGCCAGAGCCTGCAAGACTGCCGACTCTCGCACTCTCGAGGGGATTCGATAGAGCTTGGGCGCATTCAGCGGCCGGTCTGCACATGAACTCCGAAAGAAACTCATGTAGATTCCAAGGTTAGAGCACTCCCAGCGAATGGTCTTCAGCACTCCCACCTTCCTCTTCCTGTTCCTGCCGCTCGTGCTTGGCGCGTATCTCCTGCTCCCTCGAGCGGGCAAGAACCTCTGGCTGCTTGGAGCCAGCCTCTTCTTCTACGCCTGGGGTGAGCGGTGGATCGTTCTCATCATGTTGCTCTCCATCCTGGGCAACTACTTCTTGGCGCTGCGCTTGGTCGCGACACAACAGGCAAGTCGGCGGACCCTCTATGTGGTTCTAGCCCTGGTCTTCAACCTGGGGCTCCTGTTCATCTTCAAGTACGCCAATTTCTTCGTCGACAGCATCAACCCCCTGATCTCGTCTCTCGGTTGGGGGAGCATCGAGATTCCAACGATCACCCTGCCCATCGGCATCTCGTTCTTCACCTTCCAGGCCCTCTCCTACGTAATCGATGTCTATCGTGGAGATGCCCCCCTGCAACGAAATCCCATCGATTTCGCGCTCTACATCGCGTTGTTCCCGCAACTGATCGCAGGCCCCATAGTGCGATACGTGGACGTTGCCGAGCAGATTGTTCATCGCCAAGAGAGCTGGTCCAAGTTTGCCCAGGGGGTCGAACGATTCGTCTTTGGTCTGGCCAAGAAGATGATCTTTGCCAACACGGCAGCAGAGGTCGCAGACAAGATCTTCCAACTGCCACTCGATGACATCACACCGGGTCTGGCCTGGCTCGGAACTGCCTGTTACACGATCCAGATCTACTTCGACTTCTCCGGCTATTCGGACATGGCCATCGGCCTGGGGCTCATGTTCGGCTTTCGCTACCTTGAGAACTTCAGGCATCCCTACGTAGCCCGCTCCATCACCGACTTCTGGCGTCGATGGCATATCTCCCTCTCGACCTGGTTTCGCGACTACCTCTACATTCCACTCGGCGGCAATCGCAAGGGGCCTGCACGCACGTATCTGAACCTATTCCTCGTCTTCTTCCTCTGTGGCCTGTGGCATGGTGCGAGCTGGACCTTCGTCGCCTGGGGGATCTACCACGGCCTGCTTCTCGTGCTGGAGCGACTCGGGTTGGGACAGTTCCTCACGCGCCTGCCGCGGGTCGTTCAACACGCCTATGCCCTGCTTGCCGTGATGATCGGTTGGGTCCTCTTCCGCGCCACGAGCTTCGAGCAAGCCGGTGTCTTCATCCTCGCACTGTTCGGGGTCTCCGGAAATCCTGCTCCCCTTGCTGTGAGCGCTCGGGAGTACCTCGACCCCCAACTCATTCTCGCTATTCTGATTGGCTCCTTTTGCAGCACGCCCATCCTATCTTGGGCACTCTCCCGCTGGCGCGAGAGCACCAACCCCGAACACCCTGCAAGCAGGCTTCGTTGGTCCACGGAGCTCGGTGAAACAGCACTGACTTTCTTCCTTCTGGCACTACTGACGATCTGCACGAGCAAGATGGCGCTGGGTACCTACAACCCCTTCATCTACTTCCGGTTCTGATGCCTCGCAGTCCTGACAGCCCCCGCGGAATCGCCATCCTGCTGACTCCGGTCCTGTTCACGGTATTCCTCTTCCTGCCTATAGTGGCTCAGTGGTTCGACTGGCCGACCTATAGCAGAATCGAGGAGAAGCGATCGGACATCCAGTTCCCAGGCTTCCCGACGGACTACAAGAGCTTGGATGACTTTCCCAGGGCTTTCGACGCGTACTACGACGATCAGTTCGGGCTACGCAATGATCTCATTGCGCTTCACAACCTCTTCTTCTACGCCACCACGCACTCCCTGCCGGGCAACCGTGTCTACGCAGGAAAAGGTCCTTGGCTGTTTGGTAGGTTCGATGATGCGCTCAAATCCTTCCAACATCGCTTTCCGCTCTTCACGCCCGCAGAACTCAGGATCATGGCGCACCGACTTCGACAACGACAAGACTGGCTCGCATCGCAGGGTCGTGCCTACTTGTTCTTTGTCACGCCGGCGAAATCCACGATCTACCCTGACATGGTACCCGATCGTCTCCACATGGAAGCCGGCTCCACGCGCCTGGAACAAGCAAGAGCCTACTTTGCGAAGCACCCGGATCTTCCGTTTCTCGATACAACCGAGGCACTTGCGAGGGCCCGTCGGATCGCACACGAACGCAGTGTGGACGTCGAGTTGTTCCACTACACGGATACGCACTGGAACCTCCTGGGCGCTTGCATCGCCTATGAGAATGTCCTCGATCACCTGAGGGTCCTGTACCCAGATCAGACCGATCTCCCTCGAGCGATCAGCTTGGAACTTATGGTTCTGCAGGACAAGCCCGGCAGCCCAGGCGACTTGAGCCGCATGACGGGCATCCAACCGCTCGTATCAGAGACCGATTTCGTCAGCCTCAATCCTCTCCTCCATTACGATCCAGAGGAGATTCCTGGTATCGGCCTACGCAGCTTCCATTTTACGTCCAGATTGGATGCGCTGCCCAACCTCCTGATGTTCCACGATTCCTTCGGCGAGAATCTACGCTTCCCCTTCAGCAACGCAGCCAAGGAGAGCTACTTCCTCTGGACGCACGATTTTCTGACAGAACGAATCGAGAGATACTCTCCTCGGCTCATCATGACCCAGATCACTGAGCGTTTCTTCAACAACCATGAACTAGCCAATCCCGTCAAGATCCGACTCCTCGACCCCGAGCGCGTTTCCAAGGACTGTGAGGGTCGTGGTAATCAGGCCCTGCGAGAGATCCGTTTCGACAATGGCCTGATGTGTCAAGCCGGGGAGATTCTCGTTTCCGAACAGGATGTGGAGGTTCGCATCCTCTGGAGATCGGTCCAGGATCTCGCGCTCGACGGATCCTTCGAGATCTTCCTGCGCAAGGACGGATGGTCTTGGTACCGTCAGAGAAACCGGCAACAGTGCCCAGAGGAGAGCAAGGTTCCCGCAGGCAGTCTATGGGAAGACCGCCTCGTATTCTCACGTCAGGAGTACGAGCCAGCCGAAGAGTTCGTGCTTCGGATTCTGGATGCCAACGGGAAGTTCATCGAAGGCCGTCGGACACCGACAGGCCCTACGGAGGTGGACTTCGTGTTGCCGCTGAAGCGTCTGAGGGGCACACGTGGCTCCAAACCGGGCTCCAAACCGGGCTCCAAACCGGGCCGTGACCAACATTGAAATCACCCAGGTGTGTGTGGTGACCATTGGTCCCTGTGAATGCTCCGCCCTTGAGGGAAGGCACTGCGTGCCATCGACCGTGTCATCGTTGCGCAAGCAGTCGCTGATTCTCGACCTGGAGAGTCTCGATGCGGTTCATGAGCTCGAGACGCTCCTCCTCGGGAAAGAGCCGGGGAATGTGCTGTGGGCAGTTGACATCCAGGGCCTCGACATGGAAACGAAGTACACGCTGCGCGCGCCCGGCATACGCTGGGTCACTGACGCGGGATAGCAGCTCAGCATCGTCCTCAACGAACTCCGCACGTCCCCAGATTTTTACACGGCGGCACTCGGCGTAGTCCATGAGGAAGAGGCAGGCCTTGTCGTTCTCCGAGAGGTTGCCCATGCTGATGTACTGTCGATTGCCGCTGAACTCGGCGAAGGCCAATGTGTGTTCGTCGAGCACACGAAGGAAACCTCTGGGGCCACCACGGTGCTGGATGTAGGGCTGTCCGGTTGCGCTTGCCGTGCCTGGCCCGAACGATTCATGACCTCGATGCGTCTGACGGCGTCTTTCGGTCCAGGACCGCGAACCTATCGGTTCGCTCGGCATGGCTTCGATTCGACGACCCTCTTGGGTCGCCTCATATCTCGCGCAGCCGTCCTGAACTCGAA
>JAJRTL010000375.1 GCA_024278315.1 Planctomycetota bacterium
ATGTGCGAGGCGCGGAAGCGATCCCGCTCGCGCTCGCCCAACCGGGTCAGATCCACATCACCCACGCGCACGCTGCCCCGGTCGGGCAGCAGCAAGCCCGAGAGGATGTGCAGGAGCGTCGACTTGCCCGAGCCCGAGCTGCCCATGAGCGCCACCTGCTCGCCGGCCGCAAGCCTGAGCTCACGCACATCACAGGCCACGACACTCTCGTCGCCGCGCCGGTACGTCTTCAAGAGGTCCCGAACTTCGATCATCCCCCCACCCTACGGCCTCGCGCCCGCTCAAAAAGGGGACAGGCCCCTTTTCGAGCACAGGGCTAGTGGGTTTCAAACTCCCGCCAGGCCTGCCGGATGCGATCGCGGTCGGGCTGGAGCTGCTCGCCACAGCGATAGGCCGTGACCGGCTCCAGGAAGCGAGAGGGTGTCGGGATGCGGCCGCGCGTGCCGCTCGGAACGCAGAAGAAGGCTCCATCGCGGATGGAGAGACTCGGTGCCGCTTCCTGGCCAACGTGGATCTGACCGACGTCCTCGAGATCGCCCAGCAGCTTGTGCGGGGTGTGGACGAGGAGGTGCAGGCGTTCGGGTTGGATCGCGCGAACGAGCTCGACGCCGCGGCGCAGGGAGCGCAGGGGGAGCACGCGGCAGCGTGCCTCGAGCGTGCGGCGGACGACGCTCTTGTGCCCACGTTTGAGGAAGGAGTACTGACGGTCCAGCGCAGCCAGCGTCGTGTCCAGGAAGGACTCGCTGGAGCAGAGCAGAGCGCGCAGGCCCGGGCCGCCCAGCTCGGCGTGAACGAGCAGCTCAGTAGCCACCGCATCCGGCGAGACATCCTGGCCATCGGTCAGAATGCAGAGATCCCCGATCGAGTCGGTGGCCTCCACCTCGCACTCACCGGCCAGCTCCAGCATGGCGAGGCGCGCCCGCTCACTCTCCTCGCCCACGAGCAGATCCACCGGCGCCGTCTCGGGCGTGCCGAGGATCAGGGCGCAGACCGCCTTAGAGCCGCCGCCGACCAGGACCTGCCGGATGCCCAGCAGATCACAGGCAGCCAGCACCCCCGGAGCGGGGTCGCCCCCGTCCTCCGACGGCAGGGCCACAAGGATGTCCTCGACTCCAGCGACCTGGGCCGGAACGGCCAAGGCCATGAGCAGAGAGACCGCCATGCCGCGCTGCGGCAGGAGGATGCCGAGTCGCCCCAAGGGCCGGTGGCTCAAGCGGATCTTGAGCCCATCCTCACTCTGGTGGTTGAGCGTTGGGGGCAGGTTGCGCGCATGAAAATAGCGCAGTGACCGCACCCGCTCTTCGAACATCGCCAGCGCCTCGGTGGACAACAGGCTCCGCGCCTCCAGCATCTTGCCCCCCGGCAAGAGCGAGAGGGTCTGCGGGACTGCCGCACCCACCCGGGCAAAACCCGCGCTCTCCGCAGGGTTCTGGAACCCTCGATCACGCAGGCTGCGATAGACATCGATCTCACGACGCAGGTCTTCGAGGTCATTGCCGCCTTCCCCAAGAGCGACACTTCGCGCTTCGCGAAGCCACTGAACGACACTCTCAAATTGATCCTTCGCGTCCTGATCCTTTCCCTTGGGGATCCGGAGCATGTTCCTCCTGGCCTGTACCCTAACCCTGTACGCCCACAAGCTTGTGGAGAGGCAGGGGATTGTAAGGGCCGATCCCAGGTAAAGAAAAGCCCCAATTTGCGGGAAGTCTCGGTGAGGAGGGGACTTGGGGAAGAGATCCCCTGGGCGTGGCCCCAGCCCTCGAGCTACCGATCAGAGCGAACCGCGCTTCTGGATGTCCTCTTCGTTCTCACGCACCTGCCTGTAGTAGGCCCTCATGTTGAGCAGCTCGGCCGCGGACTCATCCATGTAGAACACGACTTTGGGGTGCATCTGGAGGGAGCTGACCGGCCAAAGGCTCATGACAGGGCCCTCGATGGCGGCGTGCACGGCCTTGGCCTTGTGAGCCCCGAAAGCCTGCACGATGATGCAGCGGGCACTCAGGATGGTGCCTATACCCATGGTCGAGGCCAGATCGGGCTGCTTCTCGTTCTGCGCGTAGAAGCGCGCGTTGTCGGCCAGCGTCTTCTCCGTCAGGGTCTTGAGCCTTGTTCGGGAAACCAGCGAGGAGGTCGGCTCGTTGAAACCGATGTGACCATTGGAGCCCACACCCAGGAGCTGGATGTCGATCCCCCCCATCTCCTGGAGCTTGTCCTCGAAGGTCTCGCACTGGGCCTCCAGCCCTGGCCCCTCCGTGGGCGGAAAGAGCGAGTTCTCCGGCGGCAGCCCGAGCGGATCGAAGAGGTTCTGGCGCATGAAGTGGCGGTAGCTCTGCGGATGGTCCGCTGAGAGACCGACATACTCGTCCAGGTTGCAGGTGCGCAGGCGGGAGAAGTTCACGGTCCCCTCACGATGGGCCTGGACCAGCTTCTTGTAGACTCCCAGCGGGGTGCTCCCGGTGGCCAGACCGAGGAGCATGTCGGGCTTCTGGGTCATCTCGATGAGGATTTCCTGGGCCACGAGGGCCGTCGCCGTCTCCCGATCCTTGCAAATGATCACGCGCATGATGAGAGGGAATGCCAGAAGCTCCGGGAAATCAAGCCCCTGACGGTGATCTCTGGATAAAGTGATCGCCCCCCACCGGAGCGTCGCTCTCCCAGAACCAACCATGAAGTCTCCGACCTTCGCGTCTCTCTCCCTCGTCCTCCTCGGATCAGGCCTCGGATCAGACCTCGGAACCAGCCTCAGGGCTCAGGCCTCCTACACCTCCGCCTGGCCAACGGGCGCCGAGCGCGTCTGGATCGGCCCCGACTACTGGGGCAACCGGATCCAGGACTGGCGACTCCACCAAGGGCGGGTCGAATGCCTGGTCTCGACGGCAAATCGTCCGGTCCGCGTTCTGCATTTGCTCACGGTCGAGGCCGGGCGGCGCAAGGCTGGCTATGAGCTCAGCGTGCGATGCGGGGCGATAGCTGCCTCGGGGGCTGCCGACGCGCAGCTGCAGAAGGGTACCGGACGGGGCTTCCTGATCGGCAGCGGCGGGCCCGCGATCGACTATCACATCACGGCGCTGGCGCACAGCCGGCCGGCCGAGGATGGCGGGCTGTTCGCCGGGATCGATGAGGGCGGCAGGCTCGTCTTTCGTGATTTCAACCACAACGTGGCCCCGGGCGGCTGGGCCATTGGCGGGCGGCTCAAGGCCGGGGAGTTCGACGAAGTCGCGGCCACGCGTCGCGGGGGCCGGGCGCTGAGCGCCGAGCAGAGGGCCGACACAGTCCTCCGCGTGAGCGTTCAGCCCGACAAGACGGGTTATCGGATCCGGCTCGCGGCGCTGCAGCCGATCAGCGGCAAGGAACTGGGCTTCGCCGAGCTCAGTGGGCAGTCGGCTGCGCTGGTCGAGGGGTCCTTTGGTCTCGTCTCGCATCTTGGACCGGGCCGCCAGAAGCCAGGCGCATGGTTCCGCGACTGGAAGCTCTCGGGCGACAAGCTCGACCTGTATCCAGAGCGCAGCTTCGGTCCGATCCTGGGTGCGTTCTACACGCTGTCGCGCGGCGTGCTCAAGATGAGCGTGCAGATGCCTCCGATCGGCGCCAACGAGGGCGCGGAGGCCGTCTTGGAAATCCAGCGCGAGGGGGAGTGGACACCTGTGGCCAAGGCCCCGCTGGAGCGGGACAGCTATACCTACCTGCTGCGGGTCGAGGGCTGGGATGGCGGCCAGGACCATGCCTATCGCGTGCGCGTGGCGATGGGCTCGGGCGGAGAGGCGACCTATTCGGGCAGCATCGCGGCCGACCCGACCGGCCAGAAGGAGTTCGTGCTGGCGGCGTTCACGGGCACGAAACATTTCACCGGAGGAATCCGGTGGAACGGCAAGGGCATCTGGTTCCCCCACAAGGAGCTCTGTGATGCAGTGGAGGCCAAGAAGCCCGACCTGCTCTTCTTCAGTGGAGACCAGATCTACGAGGGCGACATCACCGGTGCGCAGCGACGGCCGCCCGAGATGGCAAGACTCGACTACCTGGACAAGTGGTATCGCTGGGTCTGGGCCTTCAGGGATCTCGCGCGCGTGCGCCCCTGCATCAGCATCCCTGACGATCACGATGTCTACCAAGGCAACATCTGGGGCGCAGGTGGTCGCAAAGCCAGGCGTCAGGACGATGGCGGCTACACGATGCCGGCGCGATTCGTGCGCATGGTCGAACGTACGCAGACGAGCCACCTGCCCGACGCCTTCGATCCGCGACCGGTCGAACAGGGCATCGGCGTCTACTACACGAGTCTCGACTACGGCGGCATGAGCTTCGCGATCCTGGAGGACCGCAAGTGGAAGGACTCGCCGACACCGACCGTTCCGGCAGGGAAGTTCAAGAACGGCTGGGCGCAAGCGGATGACTTCGACGCGGCCAAGGACGCGGATGTGCCTGGCGCGCATCTGCTCGGACAGCGCCAGTTGGACTTCCTCGCGGCCTGGGCCAAAGACTGGCACCAGGGCACGCGCATGAAGGTGGCCCTCTCGCAGACGATCTTTGCCAACGTCGCGACGATCCCGGTCGGAGCCAAGAGCGGCTCCGCCTCGGCGGGGCGCAAGATCTTCGCTCCGGGCGTGTATCCAACCGGCTGGAGAATGGCGGCCGATGGCGACAGCAACGGTTGGCCGCAGACCGGCCGCAACCGGGCGCTGCGCCTACTGCGCAAGGCCTTCGCGAGCCATGTGGCGGGCGACCAGCACCTGGCCAGCTTCATCCGCTATGGGGTCGACGCGTTCAACGATGCAGGCATCGCCCTCTGCGTTCCCTCGATCGGCAACACCTGGCCACGTCGGTGGTGGCCGGCGAAGCCCGGCATCGGTTGGCAGGAGGGACAGCCACGCTACACGGGTAGCTATCTGGATGGCTGGGGCAACCGCATCACGGTCTTTGCCGTCGCCAATCCGATCCTGACGGGCAAGGAGCCCACTCGACTCCACGACCGTGCGCCAGGCTACGGCATCGTGCGCTTCGACAAGCAGGCGCTGACCCAGCGCTTCGAGTGCTGGCCGCGTTGGGCCAGGCCTGGCGCGCCGGACTCGGATCAGTACGAGGGTTGGCCACGCACCTTCCGGGTATGGGACAACTACGCCCGCAAGCCCGTGGCCTGGTTGCCGCAGATCGAGATCTCGGGTCTCAGCGATCCGCTCATCGAGATCGTGGACGCCAAGAGTGGTGAGCACGTCTACAGCGTACGCATGAAGGGCCAGATCCTCACCCCCTGGACCTTCGCTACGGGATCCTACCGCGTGCATCTCGGTGAACCGGGCACGCAGCGGTGGAAGGATCTCGGCACGCTCGAGGCCAAAGAGACACAGAACCTAAAGTTGAAGATCGCATTCTGATCAGCAAGAAGGAACAGACATGAAGCTCCCCAATCGGATCCGAGCCAGCGCGTGGCTGGCGAGTCTGATGGCCCCTGCGCTCGTCGCCGCGACGACGCTTGCGCAGAAAGCCACACCTGCCGCAGCCGAGGCTGCAGCGCAAGCCGCTTCGCGCGCGACCAGCGACACTGCGAACCGCAATCGGCCCAACATCGTCTTCATCATGGCCGACGATCTGGGCTACCGGGAACTCGGCAGCTATGGGCAGAAGAAGATCCAGACGCCTCACCTGGACAAGTTGGCCAGCGAGGGCATGCGCTTCTTGCGGCACTACGCCGGTTCGCCGGTCTGTGCTCCTTCGCGCTGCGTGCTGTTGACCGGGCGTCACCCCGGCCACGCCGAGATCCGCGACAACTCCGAGGTCAAACCCGAGGGGCAAGGTCCCATCTCGGCGCAGGTCCCGACCATCGCCTCCCTGTTGAAGAAGGAGGGCTACGTCACAGGCGCATTCGGCAAGTGGGGACTGGGCTTTCCTGGATCGGAGGGCGACCCGCTCAAGAAGGGTTTCGATCGCTTCTTCGGCTACAACTGCCAACGCCACGCGCACAGCTACTACCCTGATTACCTCTGGGACGACGACAAGCGCATCGCGCTCGAGAACGTGCCCGGGATCCCCGGGCACGGCAAGCTGCGCAAGAGCGACGACCCCAAGGACGCCAAGAGCTACGCACGCTTCATCGGCAAAGACTTCGCGTCGGACAGGATTGCCGACCAGGTGATGGAGTTCGTGCGCAAGAACAAGGACAAGCCCTTCTTCCTCTACTACCCGACCATCATTCCACACCTGGCACTCCAGGTGCCCGAGGATTCGGTCGCGCCCTACAGAAAGCTCGGCTGGGACGATCCACCGGCGCGCGCGGCCTACACACCGAGCTTCCTGCCGCGCGCCACCTACGCGGGCATGATCACACGTATGGACAGCTATGTCGGAAGGCTCATGGCGCTGCTCGAAGAGTTGGATCTGGACGACAACACGATCGTGATCTTCACGTCGGACAATGGAGCCACCTACCTGGGCCCCATGGCCGAGTTCTTCGACTCGGTGGGTGAACTGCGCGGACTCAAGGGACGCAGCTACGAGGGTGGTTTGCGCGTTCCGGCCATCGTGCGGTTTCCAGGGAAGGTGAAGGCTGGCAGCGTCACCGAGATCTTGAGCGGCTTCGAGGACTGGATGCCCACGCTCATGGATCTGGCAGGCGCTTCTGCGCGCGTGCCCGAGAGCTGCGATGGGCGCAGTCTCCTGCCGACGCTGCTCGGCAAGAAGCAGGAGGCACGTCCGTGGCTCTACCGCGAGTTCGCTGGCTACGGCGGGCAGCAAGCGGGTTGGATAGGACCTTGGAAGGCCATCCGGACCGGGCTGCACAAGAAGGTCAGCCCCATCGAACTCTATGACCTGAGCCAGGACCCCGGTGAAACCAAGAACGTCGCCGGTGATCACGCCAGGCTCGTAGCCAGGTTCGCGGAGCTGTTCCGCCAGCAGCACACGCCATCCAAGCGCTTCCCGCTCAGGGCACTCGACAACAAGAAGGACTGAACGCCAGGGACCGGATCCCTCGTCAACCGTCCATATCAGGCAGATCCAACCATTCCAACCATGAAACCCATCCTCCCTCTGGCTGTCCTCTCGCTCTTCGCCTCGACCTCACTTGCCACGGCTCAAGAGGCTCGAGACTGGGAGGATCAGTCCATGATCGGGCGCAACAAGGAGCCCGCGCACTGCACCAAGCTGCCCTATGCCGATCTCGCATCCGCGCTCGAGGGCACCCGGGAGGCGACGCCCTGGTTCCAGAGTCTCAACGGTCCGTGGAAGTTCCACTGGGTAGCCAGCCCCAATGAAGCACCAGAGGGCTTTGAAAAGCCTGACTACGACATCTCCGCTTGGAAGGACATTCCCGTGCCGAGCAACTGGCAACTGCAGGGCTACGGCGTGCCGATCTACACCAACGTCACGTATCCCTTCAAGAAGGATCCACCACGCGTCATGGGCGCAGTGCCGGCGGACTGGACCAAGCACAAGCTTCCCAATCCGGTGGGTTCCTATCGGCGCGATTTCGAGCTACCAGCGGATTGGACGGGGCGCGAGACCTTCCTGCACTTCGATGGCGTGCAGAGTGCGATGTACGTCTACGTCAACGGTCAGGAGGTCGGCTACAGCCAGGG
>JAJRTL010000376.1 GCA_024278315.1 Planctomycetota bacterium
CTCGGGGCGGCTGACCTTCCGCAAGAACGTGCGGGGGCCCAAGAGCGCAGACCTGCCCTACCGGATCGCCGAGGACGAAGCCTTGGACTGGTCCGAGCTGGTGCCCCCATCGGCTGGCGAGGTCGAGATCGAGATCGGCTCGGGCAAAGGCAGCTTTCTCGTCGCGGCGGCCGAGCGGCGGCCCGAGACCTTCTTGCTCGGAGTCGAAGCCGGCCCGGCCTACGCCGAATACTGCGCCGACCGGGCCAAGCGCCAGGGGCTCGACAACATCTACCTCGTGGCCGACGACGCCAGGCTCTTCCTGGCCGACACCGTGCCCGTCGGCCGCATCCATCGCGTGCACATCTACTACCCTGACCCCTGGCCCAAGTGGCGTCACCGCAAGCGCCGCATCTTCTCCGACGAGCTCCCGCCGCTCTTGCACCGCGTGCTCGAGTCCCAGGGCGAGCTGCTCGTCGCCACGGACAACCTGCGCTACTTCGGGGAGATCCTGGCCGTGCTCGGCGAGACTCCGCTGCTGTCCCGCGACCTCCAACTCGAAGCCCAGTACGGACCCGAGGCCCCAGGCCTCGCCTTCGGCCCCACCAACTTTTCACGCAAGTACAAGATCGAAGGACGCACGCTGCGCACCTGTGCCTGGCGACGCGTCGAGCTCGCCTCGGAGGAAGAGAGCCCATGAGCGAAGAACAGGGGCGATTGCCCTTCGCCGAGTCCCATCCCGATCCCGCCGAGGGCTGGGTACTCCTGGCCCAACGCACCGAGATCCCGGAGAACGAAGGCCTGGCGCGCAAGATCGGCGACACCGAGCTGGCTTTGTTCAGGGAGGGCGAACACGTGCGCTGTCTGCAGGATTTCTGCCCGCATCGCGGCGCGGGCATCTCGGATGGCCGAGTCGTGGATGGTCAGGTCATCTGCCCCTGGCACGGCTGGAAGTACGCGCTGGAGAACGGTCACTGCTCGACCCTGCCTGGATCGGCCAGCGCCATCTGCTATGAGACGCGCCTGATAGGCGAGGCGGTCTGGGCTCGACTCGTGAGGACCAACCCAGATGCCTAGCCCACTCGTAGAGATCACGCGGAAGCTGGCCAGGCGCGCCGACGCGCTCCCGTTCGACGAACCCGTGGACAGGATCTACAATCCCCTCGTCTACGCGCGACGCCCACACGAGATCTACCTCGAGCGCTTCGCGCAGCCGAGCAAGGAAGCGCTCTTCCTGGGCATGAACCCCGGGCCTTTCGGCATGGCCCAGACCGGCGTGCCCTTCGGCGAGATCGCCGCCGTGCGCGATTGGATGGGCATCGACGCCAAGGTCGATTCGCCACCCAACGAGCATCCCAAACGCCCCATCCAGGGCTTCGACTGCAAGCGCAGCGAGGTCAGCGGCCGCCGCCTCTGGGGCTGGGTCGCCGAGCGATGGGGTTCACCCGAAGACTTCTTCTCGCGCTTCTTCGTGCACAACTACTGCCCACTGGTCTTCATGGGCGACACCGGCAAGAACGTAACCCCCGACAAGCTCAAGGCCTCCGAGCGTGACGGTCTCTTCGCGATCTGCGACGAGGCCCTGCGCGAGATCGTCACCGCGCTCTCACCGCGCCTCGTCGTGGGCGTCGGTGCCTTCGCCGAGAAGCGCGCGCGCACGGCCCTCGCCGACTTCGACATCGAGTTCGGTCGCCTTCTCCACCCCAGCCCGGCCAGTCCGCTCGCCAACAAGGGTTGGGCCGAACAGGCCGACCGCTGCCTGACTGCACTCGATCTCGCCTGAACGCTTGCATGCGGTCAGCTCCACAACCACCCAACCCGATCCAGGCGATCATGGACGGCGTCAAAAACGCAGGGTGATCGTGTTGCTCACGCCCTCGAAGCGGCCGAACTTGGGAGAGACGAAGAGGCACTGGATGGAGATGGGGATCCCTTTGAGGCGTCCATCGTTGGGGATGGGCAGTCGCGCTGTGGACCAGACTCCCTGCTGATCCTTGAAGTGACCGGCTGGGCCTTGCCTCTTGTACGTGAGGGCGGGGCCGAAGAGGCCAGCCTGCAGCAACAGGCCCAAGGACGCCGGAGACAGGGAATCCCAGAGGAGTTCGGCGCCGCCCGGAAGGCGCAGGATCTCGTTGCCAGCGGCGATGAGGGGCAGGGCCAGCAGGCCGTCCTTCTGACGACCCTCCCACTGCGCGAAGAGCCCGAACCATCCCGGCGTAGCGGCGGTCGAGAGCCCGTTCTCGTAGGCGCCGATGCCCTTGTAGGTCTCGTACTTCCGTGGGTCCTTGCGCAGGCCACCAGCAGCATCGGAGAAGGCCTCCAGCGTGGGACCATCCACGAGGAGTTCGATCGCGAGTTCGCCGTTCGAGCTCGGCGCGCCCACGCTTCCGTAGCGTCGGAAGACCTGCAGGCGAGAATCGTAGCTCCCGGAGTAGCTCGGGAGAGCGCTCTTGCGATGGAGTTCTCCGAAGCTCGGCACCGGGATGAAGTGAGCCTGCTTGGCGTTGGGCTTCTGTCCCTTGGGCGCCAGGAGGGCGACGGCCCAACCCTGGACCTTGGACCGTGGCCCCGGTAGATCGAGCACGACGGGCTTCTGCAGGGCAGCCTGTTTCTGCTGGGGGCCGAGCCTCAGCTCGTAGACGAAGACCCCGTCCTTGACCACCGAGATCTTGCCGGGATCGAGGACGATGCGCTTGCCACCTTTGACGTCGGGAAGCAGCCCCTGCAGACCCGAGAGCAACGGATAGAAGGCGATCCTGGGCAGCACGATCTCCGCCGGGAAGCTCCCCTTGTAGTCGTTACCGACCGTGAAGCTGATCCGCACTCCCGACACGCGCAGCTTGCCAGCGCCGCGCAGCACGAGGGCGGGAAACATCTTGTAGACGAAATCCCCCTCTGCGTTGCCGAGCTTGGATCTGTAGTTGGGAAACTCGTCCTGCCGATCCATCCGGTAGGCGTTGGAGAAGTCGATCCGGGAATAGGAGAGAGAAGTCTGCGCCAGAAGAGGCGTGGCCGTGGCCACGAGAGCCATGGCCAAGAGGCGAGGGAAGGAATCAGGCATGCCCCCCATCCTAGCCCAAGCAAGGGCCGCTGCCCCAGCCCCCCGGTTCCCTACCCCATCCGGCCCCAGGCCCGGTCCCATCCGGCTCGCGGAGGGCAGATCTCCAGCCGGCAGGGTTCCCATCCTTTGCCCACCCCCTGCGGCTCGGTATCCTGTTCGGCTCGATTTTCCAAATGCCCCCAAGGGGAGCCACCTTGACCAAGCACATCCAAGCCGACCGCCTCGCCAAGATCGAACGCCTGAAAGAGGCGGGCATCTCGCCCTACCCTGCCCGGACTCCCGGTGAGCCCGTGCCCATCGCATCGCTCATGGACGACTTCGACGGGCAGGAGGGCCAGAGCTTCTACATCGCTGGCCGCCTCGGCCAGGTCCGCGATTTCGGCAAGCTCCGCTTCTCCCACCTCCAGGACCGGACGGGTCGCCTCCAGGTGGCCTTCAGCCGTGACGACCTGGCCGACTTCTGGCCCAACCGCAAGCTCATCGAGGCCAACGACATCGTCGGGGTCCAAGGCGAACTCGGCCGGACCAAGAAGGGTGAGCCCACGCTCTGGGCCAAGAAGGTCGACCTGCTGACCAAGTCGCTCCGCGCGGCACCCGAGAAGTTCCACGGCCTGACCGATCAGGAGCAACGCTACCGCATGCGCTACGTCGACCTCTTCGCCAACGTCGACGTGCGCCGCAACTTCATCATCCGATCCAAGCTCATCCGCGAGATGCGCGCCTTCTTCGATGCCCACGACTACATCGAGGTAGAGACGCCGGTCCTCCATTCGATCTACGGCGGCGCGGCGGCCAAGCCCTTCAAGACCCACCACAACGCCTTGGACATCCCGCTCTATCTGCGGATCGCTCCCGAGCTGTATCTCAAGCGCCTCCTCGTCGGCGGCCTCGAGCGGGTCTACGAGATCGGACGTGTCTTCCGCAACGAGGGCATCTCGACCAGGCACAATCCCGAGTTCACGATGCTCGAGAGCTACGAGGCCTACGCCGACTACAACGTCATCATGGAGCGCGTCGAAGGGCTCTTCGATCGCATCTGCGCCAAGGTCATCGGCGGCCATGTTTTCACATTCAGAGATAGTGAATACAACCTCGAGCCACCCTACGAGAAGCTCAAGTACATCGAGCTCTTCGCCGAGCACAACTCAGGCCTCGACTGGTTCGACGTAGACGGCGTCATGGCGAGGTCCAAGGCGCTCGGCGTCTACCAGGACGGTCTCAGCCACGAGAAGCTCGCCAACGACGTCTTCGAGGAGACCGTCGAGCCGCAGCTCAAGGGACCCGTCTTCATCACGGACTACCCCAAGGCCATCTGCCCGCTGGCCAAGGCGAGCGAGGACGACCCGCGCATCGCGGAGCGCTTCGAGCTCTTCCTGGGTGGCATGGAGCTGGGCAATGCCTTCAGCGAACTCAACGACCCGATCGACCAGGAGCAGCGCTTCGAGTGCCAGATCGACGACAAGGACCCTGAGTCCATCAACGAGGTCGACTACGACTACGTTACGGCACTCGAGTTCGGGATGCCGCCGGCCGGAGGCCTGGGAATCGGCGTCGATCGTCTCTCCATGATCCTCACAGGCTCGACCTCCATCCGCGACGTGCTACTCTTCCCTCTGCTCAAGCCTCTACCCGAAGGCTCGGATGCCACGGCCCTGCCCGAGGTCGAGGAAGAAGAGGGCGGCAAGGACGGTTCCTAGCCGTCCATCGAAGGCGATCTCTGGTCCACGCAGCCGATGTACAAATACTTCCTCGCTCTCAAGTATCTGCTGAGCAGGTGGATCAACCTGCTCTGCGTCTTCGGCATTTCCGTCGCGGTGTGGGCACTCGTGGTTTTTGGGGCGGTTTTCTCGGGCTTCGTTCGCGATGCCCGCGACCTCACGCGCGGCCCGGCAGCCGACCTCTCACTCATGGTCGGCAAGCCGAGCCTGTCCTTCGAGGAGGTAGATGCGCTCATCCACGAGGACCCTGCGGTCCAGGCCACGGCCCCCCGCCTCGCATGGCCCGGGATGCTGCACACGGGCCGATCCCAGGTGGCCACCGTCAACACGCGCGAGAAGGCTGCTGAGAGATCCGATTTCGTCAAGATCCTCGGCATCGACCCGGTCCTGGAATACGGAGTCTCGGGGCTTGCGGGCTGGCTCACCCAAGGCATGCGCGAGTCACCAGACGATTCGGAAAAGGACTCGCTGGATCTGGAGGACCCCTTCCGATTCGATGAGAAGACCCTCCAGAAGCTCTTTCGCGGCAAACCTCCGATGGCCCTGGAGGACGGAATCCTCATGGGGTCGCGTCGCTACAACATCGAACGCATGCGCATCTCCGGGCTGTCCATGGGCTCGCGCGTGGTCTTCACCTCGGGCCGCAAGCTCGAAACCGCCGAAGACCAGGACACCGAAGTCGCACCGATCAAACTCGCCTTCCGCACGGCCCACCTGTTTCGGACACCCAACTTCCGCGTCCATGAGCGATCCGTGATCTACGTGGACATCGACGTGCTGCGTCCAGCCTTCGGGCAGGATCCGGAGGACGAAGGATTCCAGGACATCTTCAACGAGATCGCGATCAAGCTGAAACCAGGCGCAGACCTGGACAAGGTCAAGGATAGGCTCAATGCTCGAGTGAGAAAGCAGTTCCCGACAACCAAGGTCTTCACGTGGGAGGAGCGCAAGCAGGAGTTCTTGGCGGCTATCAACCAGGAGCAGAGCATGATCCGCATTATCCTCTTCGTGCTCATGGTCGTCGCCTGCTTCCTCATCTTCGCGACCATGCACATGATGGTCACCGAAAAGACCAAGGACATCGGCGTGCTTTCGGCACTCGGTGCGACACAGGGAGGCATCCTCTGGGTGTTCATGACCTGTGGAATGGCCATCGGTCTTGTGGGGACGCTCTGGGGACTTCTTTGGGGTCTGGTCTGGATTGCTTCGCGCAACTTCATCGATCAGACCCTGACCCAGCAGTTTGGTGTGCAACTCTTCCCCTACGAGATCTTCGGCCTGACCGAGATCCCCGCACAGATCGAACCGACCTGGCTGATCACGGTCTGCCTCGGGACCTTCCTCTCTGCCGTTCTCTTCTCCGCATTCCCCGCTCTCCGTGCCGCACGCATGGAGCCGGTCCAGACCCTCAGGTACGAGTAGGAGGCGCTTCGGATGTACGTCTACTACCTGGCACTCAAATATCTGTTGAGCCGCCCCATCAACCTGCTCTCCATCTTGGGAGTGACACTGGCGGTCTGGGCCCTCATCGTGATCGTCAGCATCTTTTCGGGCTTCATCGTCAAGATGGAGAAGCACATCCAGGGCACGACCTCCGACCTGTCCTTCATCCATATCGGTAGCTCTCCCCGCTCCGACCTCACACTCTTCCAGAAGCTCCTGGAAGCCGACCCGGAGGTCCAGGCCTTTGCCCCCCGCCTTGTTTGGCACGGCATGTTGGACCACGCAGGAAAGAACGAACTGGACCTGCGAAGGCTCCAACGAGGGCCCGAACGGGATTTCGTGCAGGTCATCGGTATCGACCCCAAGCAGGAGCAGAAGGTCAGCAGGCTCAGAGCCTGGCTCGCAGCCGTCGAGGATGCGAGCCTCCGGCCCGTCAACCCAGCCAAGCCATTCGAGACAGGATCGGACGATGAGATCCCGGGGGCCCTCCTGGGACTCGCCCGCGCACGGGACCTGGGCCTCCCGCGTGGATCCTCGCTGACCCTCGTATCGGGTCACCAGGTCCGCAACGAAGACGTCACGCGCATCCAGAAGCGATTCCGTCTCTCCGGCTGCTGGTCCTCGGGCTTCTATCACTTCGACGAAAACACGATGCTCGTACCTCTGTCGGTGATGCGCGATATATTCGGAGAGGGCCGTCCGGCCTGGCAGCAGGCGCAGCTGTTCAACGAGATCGCCATCCAACTGGTCGAAGGTGCAGACCTCAACCAGGCCAAGAAGCGACTCCAGGAGAGCTTCGACAAGCTGAGTCAGAAGAAGTTCATCTGGGGAGGCATCTTCTGGACCTGGCGCGACCGCAACCGCAACTTCCTCCAGAACGTGGAGCACCAGAAGTTCCTGATGCGTTTGATGCTCTTCGTGCTCGTGATCGTGGTAGGCTTCCTGATCTTTGCGACGCTCTCGATGATGGTCGTGGAGAAGATCCGCGACATCGGCATCCTGTCGGCGCTGGGCGGGACGCGCACCGGAGTGCTCGTGATCTTTGCCTTCTCGGGCCTGGCCATCGCGATCATTGGATCCTCCCTCGGAGTCCTCTCCGCCGTGTGGACCTGCGCCCATCTCAACGACTTCAACGTCTGGTTGAAGGACAGCTTCGACATCCATCTCTTCAGGACCAGCGTCTACGGTCTGAAGGAGGTCCCCCACCAGATCGAGTGGCTCTGGGTGGGTATCGTCTGCACCGTCACCTTGGGCCTCTCCAGCCTCTCGGCCATCATTCCAGGATTCCGTGCCGCACGGATGGACCCCGTCAAGGCCTTGCGCCACGAGATATAGAATGACTGAAATCCTCAGAGCACAGGGTATCGAGAAGTCCTACAGGATCGGCAAGCAGGACATCCGCGTCCTGCGCGGCATCGATATGAGCGTCATGGAGGGCGAGATCGTCGCCCTCTGCGGAAGCTCCGGCGCCGGAAAGTCCACGCTGCTTCACGTCCTCGGCCTCCTCGATCCACCATCCGGAGGCAAGGTCTGGTATCGCGATGTCTGCGCCACCGACATCTCACCGGCACGCCAGACCAGGCTGCGCCACGACCTCGTCGGCTTCGTCTTCCAGTTCTATCACCTCATCGCCGAACTTTCGGCGCTCGAGAACGTGATGCTCGGAGAGATGATGCTGCGTTCTCTCCCGGACTACATGCGCCACCGCAAGCAGATCAAGGCCCGGGCCGTGGACCTGCTCGCCAGCATTGGCCTCGGGGACCGACTCAAGAACCGCCCCTCACAACTGTCGGGCGGAGAGCGGCAGCGCGTCGCCATCGCCCGCGCCCTGGTCTCGGATCCCCAGGTCATCCTTGCCGATGAACCCACGGGCAACCTGGATTCCCAGACTGCCGAGGAGATCCTGGAGTTGATCTGGAAGATCAACGAGGAGCAGAACATCGCCTTTCTGATCGTGACCCACGATCAGAACGTGGCCTCCCGAACGGACCGCATCATCCGTCTCAAGGACGGATTGGTCTTGGGGCATAGCCAGCTGGAAGCCGAAGAGATACCCTTGTAGGCCGGAGGCTTCACGAGATCGTTGTGAGCAAACACGAGATCATGAATCATTCGGACAAGGCCCTGCGCCAGGTGGGGGCCGACTTGGAGTTGTCCATATGCGTCTCACGTCCCTGATCCCGCTCGGACTTGCGGTCCTGCTCGTCTCCTGTCGTTCGCCCAATGGGCGCACCGCCGGGCAGAGCATGAGCCACCGGATGGACAACTTCGCCAAGGATCTTGGCAGGCTCCTGGGACGCGAGAGCAGACTCACCAATCTCTCGATCACGACAAACAGCCTGATCCAGCTGGATGCAACGCCCAGACAGAAGTCGAGCCTCAGCAAGTATCTCTTCTGGGATCGCAACTTCGATCGGCTGAGCAGTCTCGACGCCAACAGCCTGGGGCGCACCATCCTCATGGGGCCCGATATCAAGGCACCGCCCGGCACCCAGGGCTTCCTGAGTGCCGGCTCGCTGACCGATCCTCGCCTGCGCGGCAGCCACTTCTCCGAGAGTCTCAAGAAACTCGTGCTTCTCGACCAACGCTTCCCGGATCTCGCAGGCTGGCAGAGCGTCTACCGCGACTGACACCAGGGTCAAACGGCGCGGTTCCAGGTTCACCGAGTAGTCACGGCTACCATCCGATCGCGATTCTTGTATCTACTTGGAGGGCTGCGAAGCAGCTTCCTTCTTCTTGGCCTTCTTGTCCTTCTTTTCTACAGGGATGGGAATCTCGAGATCGCCCATGTCCTGGCTTGAGGATTCCATGTCGATCATCCTCTGCCCTGCATTGTAGCTGCGCTTCTTGTGAATGTAGTTGACCTGGAACGTGTAGGCCGAATCCGCAAGCACAGCGACCTCGAAACTGCCATCGGCTTGCGACCTCGTAGATGCGTTCCCACCTCGGAGGGCATTCCAGAGGCCCTGGTGCAGGACCTTCACGCCCCCGTAGGGATAGACGTAGACATTGGCTCCCTCGAGAGGATCCCCGTTGGGATCCACGATCCGCCCACTGAGCACGAGACCACCCACCAACGAAATCAGGATGGGCTCCTTGGCAGGCAGTGTCAGCTTCCGTAGGAGGGACTGCCCCTTGATGCCGGCGCCCAGGATGTAGTCTTTTCCGGCAGGGACGAGCACCCGCAGGCGACCAAGACGATTACTGAGATGCAAGGGGGGCGAATAGTAGCTCTGACCACCCTTGGGTGAAGCCAGACCGATCCGCGCGAAGGCTGTGGGCGTACCATCGGACCGAACGACTTGCACGCATACCGACGCCAGCTTGTCGATGCGAAGATCGCCCAGGTCCCTGATCGTGGGCTCCTCTGACTTCTTCTTCTCTGACTTGTCGCCCTTCTTCTTCTGGGCAGGCTTGGCTCCGCCCAAGAGGATCTGCCCTCCTCCCAGGAGAATCACCTGGCCTGCCTTGCCGCCCTTCCCTCGATCCTGGTAGAGCAGAACACGGGCCGAGGTGGGAAAACGTCCCTTGTCCTCGAGCGAGGCCAGGACCTCCGGTGGCAGCATGGCACTGACCGAGATCAGGAAGCGCTCATCGCAAGAAGGCCATTCGAATCGGCCTTCTGCATCGGTCGTCACCCGATAGGATGAACCGAAAGGACTGAAGCCTTGATTTCGATTGCCGTAGTCATAGACGAATCCCGTCCGAAGGATCAAGGGCATCCCAGCCAGTGGATTACCTTCTGTCAGGAGCACACGCCCCTGGATACCAAAACCCTTCGCGAGCTTGCTCACGAAGAGAGGTTTTCCCTTGTCGGCTTCAAGCTCTGAGATCTTCCTGTACGGTGGGAGCATGAGGTTGCTGCGCCGCACGTAGGTCTCGGGATAGCCCTTGGCGTGGACGCGGAAGTTCACGAAACGGTTGAGAGGCCGTCCCGTCTTTTCGTTCATCCGCATCGCCATCGTGATCGTGGCCATGCCTTTGGCGTCCGTCTCTCCCAACTCGTAGGTGATACCGTTGCTGCTCTCGAAGATCCGAGCCTTGGCGATCGGCTGCTGGGTCTCTTTGTCCTCGAAACGAACCCGAAAGTGATAGGGGGAATCCACCCTCCACCTGACCTTGCTGAGCCCCACATAGTCCAGAGCGGGAGAAGCGGCACTGTGCCTCGAAATCACATTCACCCCCTGGACCAAGGGGCCAAGCTGGACGACTTGGAAGGCCTTGGCCTTTCCCACTTGGACCACCATCGCCTTCTTGAGAGCCGCTTTCTTGGCCTTGAGTCGGGCCTTGGCCTTGGCGGCATCGGCCTTCTCCGCCGCGGCAGAGGCCTGCTGTTCCGGCTTGGCATCGGGGGTTCCCTTGGCGCCCGGAGCCTGCTCGCGCTCCTTCTTGTCCTTCGCCTCCTGCTGCTTGCGTTTGGCCTCCAGGGCATCCTTCTTCTTCTGTCGCCGCGTCTCCGCAGCCTTCAGCAGGGCCTCTTGTGATCTCTTGCTGAGATTGAAGTGGCCCGTCCCCACCAGACGCCGATCCTCATCGAAGATGTAGAGGGACCCAGAAGCCTTGGGGCAAATCGGCAGTACTAGACGGTTCTTCTGGATCGGAACATCCAAAGAGAAGTAGCTTCGATCCAGGGGATTCAGATACCCAGCGAACCTGGCTGTAAGAGGTCCCTTCCAACGCTCTGCTCCCACCAGCTCCACCTGGACCTGGAGCCTCGTGCTCGAACTCTCGCGCAGAGTGACGATTCCACCGGCGGCCACACGTAGGTCCAGCGTGCTGATGCGATACTCTCCGGATGCACTCTTGGGAACCGGAGCCCAGGCCCAGGCGATGTAGGAGCGGCCGGGAAGCAACCGTAGCGCTGCACGCCCACGCTTGCTGCTCTGGCCCTCGATCCTGTCGACAAGCCCTTCGACGGGTCGCGAATACGCGACGACATGCGCATCAACCCAGGCCTTCCCAGCACGATCGAGCACGCGAAACCGCGTCTTCTGCCGGTAGTCCACCTGGCCAGGGTCTCCTTGGCCAGTGGAAGGCCGGTTGGCAGTGGAAGGCCGGCTCTGCGACTCTTCACCTATCCCACCCTGCGCCACAGCCAAGGGCTGTCCCAGCGCAGACGAGAGGAGAGCGGCGACCAAAGCATTCACGGGCATTCTCATGGACTCTCCTTTTCCAAGTCGAATCCTACCCGCAATCGCGCCCGTGCGCGATCCTGCCCGCCTGGCAGGAGTCCAGCCCCGAGGGTTCGTGCGCCAAGAAGCCTGGCGCACGAACCCTCGGACCAATCCGACCGATTCATGACCTCGATGCGTCTGACGGCGCCTTTCGGTCCAGGACCGCGAACCTATCGGTTCGCTCGGCATTGCTTCGATTCGACGACCCTCTTGGGTCGCCTTCATCTCGCAGAGCCGTCCTGAACTCGAAATGCGCTCGTCAGACCGCAAATACGAGCTCGGCTGCGCCGATCTCGTATTTGCTCACAACGATCTCATGAATCATCCGGGCTAATCCAGACGGAAAGCCTTGGCTCCTTGGGACTTGCCGTCCACCCAGAGCTCGACGCGGTAGGTTCCGGAACGCGCGAAGGACTGCCGTCTCCGGCCACCCCGTCCGCGCATCGCCTGTGTCATCCGGCTGAAGACGTTTCCGATGCGGCTACCGGTCCGGAGATCCCAGGACAGGACATGGAGCCCTGATTGTTCGGGAAGATCGAAGCTCTGGAGCTGCTTGCCCTCCAGCGAGACCACACGGATCTGGGCCTTCTTCGTGGCGGCTGGCATCCAGGCAGACAGGAGCACGCGGTTCTTGACCGGATCGCCCCGGAACTGGCGGACCGGAGACATGTAGCCCCCCATTGGGCCTCGTGGCAAGCGCTTGAGGTCTCTCGGTTGGGTCAGGGTCGTGACGCGCGCGTCCGCTCCAGGCCAGGACTCGAGCAGCGAGACATCGCAGACCCAGATTCCGCGTCCGTGGGTGCCGACGATGACGTCACCCTCATCGGGGTGAACCACGAGGTCATGGACGGCCACACGAGGTAGGTTGCTGCCGAGCGGATGCCAGGAGCCACCGCCCTCCGTGGAGACATAGGCTCCCCCCTCGGTACCCACGAAGATCAGGTCGGGGTTGCGTGGATCCTCACGCACGACGTTGACGGCCTCCTGGGGCAGGTTGCCGCTGACCTTGCGGAAGCTCAACCCGTAGTCTTCGGTGACGTAGAGGAGTGGATCGAATCGGTCTTCGCGGTAGCCGGTCAATGCCAGCCAGGCACGGCCTTCCTTGTAGCGGCTCGCCACGATGCGACTCACCCAGAGACCACGCGCCTCTTCCGGCATGGCGGGGGCGAGGTCGCGCCAGCTGCGCCCATCATCGGGGCTCAACCAGAGCTTGCCGTCGTCGGTGCCCACCCAGAGCAGGCCCTGGCGAAGCGGCGACTCGTCGATTGTCGTGATCGTGCAGTGCGGGACGTTGCCCTTGAGCTTCTCGGCATCTTGCGTCGTGAGGTCCTGGCTGACCGCCGCCCAGTGATCTCCCCGATCGAGACTCTTGAACAACTTGTTGCCGCCGAAGTAGATCGTCGTGTGGTTGTGAGGGGAAACCAGGATGGGCGAACTCCAGTTGAAGCGATAGGGCTTCTCGCCCTTGCGAGGCCTGGGCTTGATCCCTCGCCGCTGCATCTGGCGTAGATCCGTGCGCACGAGTCCACCAAACTGGCTCTCGCTGTAGACAATGTTGGGATCCTCGGGATCCACGACGGCGTAGAAGCCGTCACCGCCCGAGACCTTGAAGCAGTCCTGCAGTCTTGTGCCGCCAGCGATCGGCCCGCGCGAGGGAATGCACCAGGTGCCATTGTCCTGCGTTCCGCCGAAGACGCGGTAGGGCTTGTTGCGATCCACCGTGATGGCGTAGTACTGTCCCACCGGCAGGTTCTCGTAGTGGACCCAGCTCTTGCCCCCATCGAAACTCTCGTTGAACCCACCATCATTGCCCAGCAAGAGCCGATTGGTGTCAGATGGATCGATCCACAAGGCGTGGTGATCGACGTGGATCCCCGGCGCTCCCTTGCGCGAGAAGGACTTGCCTCCGTTGGTCGACACGTAGAGCGGCACCGACAACACATAGACCTTGTCCGCGTTGCGTGGATCGACCCGGATCTGGCCGTAGTAGTACGCAGGCGATCCACCTACGGGCTGCCGGTTCATGCGCTTCCAGGTCTTTCCCGTGTCCTCGGAGCGATAGACTTCGCCACCGACGGTCGGCGAACGTCGCTGACGTCGCCCCTGGGGTGCTTCGTCGGCCTCGCTCTCCTCGCCGAAGAACTCGGCGAGCAGGGGATCTTCGTACTTCGCACCGGCTTCGCCCTGGGCGAGTGGCGCGGCTTCCGGCCCAGCCTTAGCACGCTTGATGCGGCGCCGATTGTCGTTCTCCACCGTGAGATAGACCAGGTTGGGCTTGCTGGGAGCGAAGGCCAGCCCCATGCGACCGATCTTGCCGGAGGGAAGCCCGAGGGTCAGCCGCTGGAAGGTCTTGCCACCATTCTCGGAGCGCCAGAGACCTGAGCCAGGCCCGGTGTTCTGGAAGTTCCAGGCGCGACGCCGACGGTCGTAGCTTGTGGCCAGGACGATGCTGGATCGCTTGGGATGGATCGCCACGTCCACGACGCCGACGTTCTCGTCGACCTGGAGGCAGGCACGCCAGCTCTTGCCTCCATCCCTGGTGACATAGAGTCCACGCTCCTTGTTGGGCGTGTAGAGATTTCCGAGCGCCGCCACGAAGACATGGTTGCTGTCGCGGGGATCCACGACGATGCGACCGATGTGGTGGCTCGCTGACAAACCCATGTGTTCCCAGGTCTTGCCACCATCCAGAGATTTGTAGATGCCATCCCCATGGTAGGAGCTGCGCTGGTTGTTGGCTTCACCCGTCCCGAGCCAGATCGTATCGGGCTTCTTGGGATCGATGGCGATATCCCCGATCGAAGTCTGGCCCTTCATCTTGAAGACCGAGGTGAAAGTGCGACCGCGATCCGTCGTCTTCCACAGTCCTCCGCTGGCCGATGCCACGTAGTAGACGGACTTGTTGCGCGGATCTACCGCGATATCGACGATGCGTCCGCTGTGGTTGCCGGGCCCCAGCTGCCGCCAGGTCAGCATCTTGGAGAGCTCGGCCTTGTTGCCGAAGACCTGGACCTGCGCCTTCAAAGCTGGTGCCGAGAGCATCGTTCCCAGCAGGAAGGCTCCCAGGGGGATGAGTACTGGGATTGTGAGTGAGAGACCAAAGGGCCTGTTGTTGCGGGACTGGTTCATCGGATCTCCCTCCTCTCGTTGCTGTTCTCGTCGTTCTCCTCTCCTTCGTTGCCGTCCTGCTCCTGGTTGAGATCCACGAGGTCCTCGGCACTCATGACCGGCGCGCCGCCCTCACCTACGCCCTTGGCTCGAGGCCAGGCCGTATCGAGAGGTCGGTCGTCATCCTCCACCTCGAAGCTCTGGGTGAGCCTCTTCTTGCCGAGTTCGAGCATCGCAACGTAGCTCCCTGCGGGGACCGAGCGCCCACCGCGTCTACGAAAGAAGTTCGCGATCGATCGACCTCGCGACTGACCGCTCTGTCGCGATGAGGTTGCTCGCAAGTTCCAATCCAGGCAGTGGAGGCCGGCCTTGGCATCTTCTTCCTTGGTGTAGAGCACATTGCCCGCTGCGTCCCGGATACTGATCTTGACCTTGGCCTTCTCGGACTTGCCGAGCCACCAGTAGACCGAGGCGACCTTGGGTGGGTTGGAGATCCTGGCATGGCGATGGCCGATCTTGCCGGCGCTCCGCATCGGGAGTCGCAACACATCCGCTGGATCCACGAGGACCAGGCCTTCCTTGCGTGCTTTGGCGGTCAGCGCACGCAGCGGGCGCACGTACACGGTCCAGATGCTCCGACCATGCGTCGCCACGATGAGATGTTGTTCGCGCTCCTGGATGTCGAAGTCGCGCACGGCCACGGTCGGGAAGGGCCGCCCCATCCTCATCCATGTCGCTCCGCGATCGATGGAGATGTGCAATCCGGTCTCGCTCCCGAGATAGAGCAGATCCGGATTCTTGGAATCCTCGAGCACGACATGCACCGACTGTTCGGGAAGCCCCTTGGAAATCGACTTCCATGTCTGGCCATAGTCCTCGGTGACGTAGACCATCGGCTTGCGATTGTCGAGCCGATGACCGTCGAGGCTCAGATAGAGTCGCCCATCCTTGTGGTGACTCGGACTCAAGCCGCTGACCCAGTAGGCGCGTCCCTTCTCGGTGTGCGCATCGGGAATCTGCTTGGTCAGCAAGGAATGGACTGCGGTCCACTTCTTGCCATCGTCTCGGGTCACCCAGATGCCACCCTCGTTGGTTCCGACCCAGAGCTGGCCGGGCTGGCGCGGGGACTCGGCAAGCTCCGTCGCACTGGTCTGCTTGCCAAAGGAGAGGTCGGGACTGATCTCGACCGTGTATCGCCCCCGATTGGTGGACTTGAACACGAAGTTGCCCGCGAAGTAGATCGTCTTGGGGTTGTAGCGCGAGAGGATGAAGGGCGTATCCCAGTTGCTGCGATAGCGGGAGTTGCGGCCGCGTGAGGGCCGAGTGGGACGGCGAGATCGAGCGGTTTGGGTGGCGGCCTTCTTGCCCTGTTGCGACTTGCCCTGCCCCTGCTTCGAGACCTCCCCACCCTTCTTGGATTTCTCGTTCTGGGCAGCCTCAGGCGCTTCTTTCACGACTTCTTCAGAGATCTTCTTCTCCTTGGAAACGGTCTTTTGCTTGGAGACTTCCTTGGGCTTACTCGACTCCGGACCCGTCTTTGCTCCCTTGCTCTTCGCCTTGGCAAGGCCTGATGCAGGCCTCGGACGCCTGGCTTGCTGCAGGCGTGGTTTGGAGATACGTCCACGCTTGCCGGTGATGACGTTGATCCAACCGATGAAGCCCCCCTGGCTCTCGCTGTAGACGATGTCGGGATTCTCAGGGTCGACGCGGCAAACGAATCCATCTCCGCCTCCGATCTTGAAGAAGTGCTGCGAGAGGATGCCCTCCCTCAGGTTGGTCTCCGATGGGGATCCCCAAGAGCCATTGTCCTGATAACCGGCGTAGACCCAGTAGGGTCGGCGATTGTCCGCGACCGCGTGGTAGCACTGGCCGATGACGATGTTGTCGAACATCTCGTAGCCGAGCCCATAGTCGTAGCTGATGCCGATACCGCCATCGCATCCCAGGATGTTGTGCCGACCATCTCTCGGGTTGATCCACATGGCGTGGTGATCGGGATGGACCTTGCGACCGATGACCTGGAAGGTCTTGCCACGGTTCTTGCTCGAATGGAGACTGATGCCCAACACGAAGATGTGGTCATCGTCACTCGGATCGACGCGCACCTGCGAGAAGTAGTAGGGACGCGGATTGATGCTGTTGACCCGTGACCAACTGTCACCACCGTCCTCGGTGCGGAAGAGACCACCCGTCTCGAATCCCTTGGGTCCTTGCAGCTTGCCGACGTTGGCGTTTTGGCCATGAAGCCGATCCGGGATGCCTGAGTTGCGCCCGCCTCGACCTCTCATCGCCGGGTTCGAGCCCAAGGTGATCTCCAGGGTCACGAACTCGTCTCCACGTTGGATACGGAGCTTCTTCTTGTCGCCGGCCTTGCTCTTGCCAAGAGCCTGGCTCATGTCGGAGGCGTTCATGATCTGGTCCTTGCCCATGCGCAAGACCAGGTCACCGTCCTTGCATCCCGCCTTGTCCGCGGGTGAGCCTGCCACGATGCTCGGCAGACGAGCCCCCCCATCGCCATCCTCGAGGCCAGAGACACCGAAGTAGGCCGGTCCGCCCGTCGCTTTCTTGGGAGCAGGCGCGCCGTCTGGCCGAGTCCCGATCCAGTCCGTCTCGATCAGCGCGTAAACCACCTTGGGGTTCTTGCGGTAGATATCCATGCTGACCCTGCCCATGGGGCGAGTCGGCAGGCCCTTGCCGAGTTTCGTCCAGGTGTCTCCACCATCACGGCTGCGGAAGATGCCGGATCCGGGTCCCCAACGCTTCTTGGGATCGTTGGTGTCGTGGCCATCCCTCTGCCGCTCGTAGAGGGCCGCATAGATAATATCGGGATTCCTGGGATCGATGCGCACCTCGGTGGCGCCTGTCTTGTCATCGTGCTGGAGCACGAGCTTCCAGCTCTCTCCGCCGTCTCGGGTCCGATACAGACCCCGCTCGCCACCGGGCCCCCAGAGGCTCCCGCCAGCCGCGACGAATACCGTGTCGGGGTCCTTGGGATGGATGGCAATGCGGCCGACGTGATAGCTCTTCTCGAGTCCCATGCACTTCCAGGTCTTGCCACCATCCTCCGACTTGAAGACTCCACCGCCGTAGGGAGTCGAGTTGCGGTTGTTGGCTTCGCCGGTGCCGACCCACAAGAGATTGGGATTGCGAGGGGCCATGGCGATGGACCCCAGGGAGACGACCTTCTCGTTGGTGAAAACCGCCTGGAAGGTGGTTCCATTGTTGGTGGTCTTCCAGACCCCTCCCGAGGCGGTTGCGACAAAAAAGGTACTCGGATGACTCTCGTCCACGGCCAGATCGATGACCCGACCCCCCATGACGGAGGGACCCAAGCCACGAGCTTTCAGGACTTGCAGGTCCTTGCTCGGGCTTTGTTGGGGTGAAAGCAGAAGGAGGAGGGGGAGAGCGAGAAGTGAGGCGGTCAAGAGGCGGTCTCCATGGCGAGAGGACGGGGGGCCTAGTCTACGGAGGAGGAGCCCGACCTGCGAAGTCGGAGTCCCGTGGCTCGCCCTTCCAAGGCAAGCTCCGCCTGGGATGAAGACGGGTCACCCCCGCGACTTGGACCTCGGGTCGCCGAGCCCCCGAGGCGGAAAGGTCAGGACAGGACTCACACCGAACCCGCTCTGGCAACCAGGGGCGGAGTGGACCGTGAATCAGCCTCAAGGCCCAAGCACCTTGCGACAGGCCGCCACCTTCGCCGGATCCGTCTGACGGATGCCGCCCTGGATCCCATCCTGCGTCGGAGACAGGCAGAAGAACTCGGGGGTCTGGATGCCACGAGGAGGCATAGCCCTGCTAGCACTGGTGTGGACTTCCCCCACGCCTGTGATGCGCAGCAGCTCGGGCAGCGAAGCCGCATCGACGCCACCGCCAGCCACGATCTGCAAGCTCTCCCCTGCCAGCGTGACCAACTCGCGGATCCGGGCCGCTCCCTCCATGGCCGAACGGGCGCCTCCTGATGTCAGGATCCGGGCGACGCCACAGCCCTTCAGGGATTCGAGAGCCTGTGCAGCATCGGGGCAGAGATCGAAGGCGCGATGGAAGGTCAGCGGTATCGCTCCGGCCTCGTCGACGAGCTCCCGCGTGCGTGGGGCATCGATGGACAAGTCCTCATTCAGGACACCTGAAACGAAGCCATCCGCTCCCTCCAGCTGTAGAGCGGCGAGATCGGCGCGAAGCGTCGCGTACTCATCCGCATCGAAACAGAAATCACCCGGTCGGGGACGCAGCATCACGAAGAGCAGCAAGGTCGTCGCGCGCCGCGCCTCGCGTACGAGCCCGAGGCTCGGAGTCAGTCCGCCCAGATCCAGAGCGGAGCAGAGTTCGATGCGATCGGCCCCTGCCTCGCTCGCTGCGCGCACACCAGCAAGGGAATCGACGCAGACTTCCAAGAGCGGTCGGCTCATACGTGTTTCTCCCCCATCGCCTCGTCACGGGTGTCGGATGATGTGCCGGATGCTGTGCAGGACTCGGGCTGTCGATCCTCTTCGTTCTGAAACTGCTTGAGGCTCCAGAGCATGAGCGCGATACCTGCGACGCTGACGATGGCACTGATCATGCCCAGACTCGCACGCCCGAGGAGGAGGCCGCCGATGCAGAGGATGCCGCCGTAGATCGTTGCCAGGCCACCGAGCACTCCAAGCACGGCCGAGACCAGCGATCCCTGCGGCACGACCTCCGGAGCCAGCGCGGCCACGGGCCCCCACCAACCCAGCGGGCGCACACGTCGATAGAAGGGAACCAGGGATTCGGGACGCGGCTTGCCTGCCAGGAGCAACGCGATCACTGCCGCCACCATGGAGATCGCCACGACGAGGAGCAGCCGCCCTTCGGGCAGCAACTCTCCGCCTGGGGTGAGCGGCCCCAGCGAAAAGGAAACGCCCGACTCCGCCAGCACCGTGAGGATCGATGTAGAGAGGGCGGAGGCACAGAGCGCGGTGATCTCGGTCGAGGCGCGCACCCGCCACCACAGCCAGCGCATGACCGAGATCGGTCCCACCCCACCCAGGAAGGAGAGCAAGAAGAGAAAGAGTGAGCTGATGGACTTGGCGTTGTAGGCCAGGACAGCTCCGATGAAGAGGACCAGGACCGAGGCAAGTCGTGCCACGAGCACGTAGTGATCGGCCTCGCGGTCCTTGCGGAGAAAGCGGCGATAGACGTCGTTGACGAAGAAGCTGGACGCGAGGTTGACGTGCGTATCGATCGTGGACATGAAGGCAGCCATGAGCGAGGCCAGGACCAGGCCCAGCCAACCGATGCCCAGATAGCGCGTCATCATGACGACGTAGGCGCGCTCGGGATCGGTCTGGGCGAGCAAGGTCCCGGTTTGGACCTGGGATCCCTCCACGATGCTCGTGAGCTTCTCGGGATACCAGTCTCCGCGCGCGTCGCTGGCGGCAAGCGGTACGGAGACGATCTCGTCGACATTCTCCGGGAGGATCTGGATGGCGGTCGTCCGGATCGGCTCACCCGACTGGATGATCGCATTGATCGTGCCCGCGACGGGGCTCTCCACGGATAGACGTGGCAGCAGTACGAGCGAAGCCACACCCACGATGATCCAAGGCCAGGGACGCAGAACGTAGTGAACCAGGTTGTACCAGAGCACTGCGAGCATGCCCTGTCGTGGATCGCGACTGGCTGCAATGCGTTGAATCGCCGGCCCGCCTCCATCCACGTTCTCGGCAGCCCACCACGACACACCGAGATAGACGACCGTCACGGCCAGAGCCGTGGTCCAGAACTCCGAAGAGAAGAACCCACCCGGACCGGCAGCAGGGAAGAAGTCGAGCTGACCCGCCAGGATGCTTCCACTGGCTTCACCGGCCTCGATCCCCTCCAAGCCGCCTACCGCATTCCAAGCCACGTAGGCGAGAACGAGAGCACCTACAGCAGAGATCAGGAACTGGAAGAAGTCGGTCACGACCACGCCCCAGAACCCAGACAGGAGCGAGTAGGACAGCGCGATGGCGCAGGCGAGGATGATCGCGTAGCCCTTGTCGTAGCCAAAGCTCACGCTGATGATCTTCTGCGCAGCAACGAGCACCCAACACAGGGTGATGGTGTTGACGAAGAAGGCATGGAAGATGCCCAGGAAGCCTCGCAGGAGCGAACCCTCGCGATTCCCGTAGCGCAGCTCGGCAAACTCGGCCTTGGTCATGACGCGGCCGCGTCGCCACCAGCGCGAGAACAGGAAGACGCCGAGCATTCCGCTGATGGCGAAGCACCACCAGGCCCAGTTCTTCCAGATGCCCCCCGCCCTCACCCAGCCACTCACCAAGAGCGGTGTGTCGGCAGCAAAACTCGTCGCCACCATGCTGGTCCCCGCCAACCACCAAGGCAGTGTCCGCCCCGAAAGGAAATACTCATCGACGTTGCGGCTGGCCCGCCGCCGGAACCAGAGCCCAACACCCACGGCAAAGGCGATGTAGCCGAGAAGGATGGCCCAGTCGAGGGAGGAGAGACTCATCCCGAGAGCATGCCGCCCAAGGCGGCCTTTTTCTGCACATGATCCTGCGATGGAAGCATTCCTGTACACAAGCGCCGCCCAAACGAAACTCATCTAGGCAGCGAGGTCTGCCGACGAACCCCGATGACTCATGAGATCGTTGCGATCATCGAGGTCATCAATCGTTCGGACTAACGCAAAATCAGGCGCTGGTGGGCGCCTGATTCGGGGATGGCAGGCAAGCGGGTTCCATTCGAGAAGGGACCCGCATGCGAGGTCATGCAGAGACTACTTGGTGAGGAGCGAACGAGCGTCGCTCGTGAGCAGGTTGATGTTGCTGCCTGATCCCCATGCCACAGCCCACTGCGTATTGAGCTTCAGGTTGCCAGCTGGCAGAGCCAGGGGGCCGATCTGGGCGCGATAGGTTCCGTTCTGCTTGCGGGCAGGGTCGGATGGCGTGGCTACGGCGGAGAGGACGAGGATGGGTGTCGTGAAGAGCGAACAGCCGCCACCGATACTGACCTTGATCTTGTTGACCCCGACAACGAGGACGCCGATCGAGTTCAGAGGCATGCCATCCAGCGTGAAGGAGAAAGACTTGCTGCCCTTGGTCACGATTCCGGCGCCACTGGAAGGCACGAAGTTGCTTGCCACCGCGCTGCTGCAGCCAGCCGCATAGGCCATGTAGGAACTCATGCCGCCACCCGAAGCCATGTAGTCGATGCCCGTGCAGCTCTGACCGTCTGGGTTGTTGGTTGTGGAGTAGGGAGGCTTGAGCAAGACAGTCATGCGCCGGGCGATCTGACTGGGCCCCACCATGTTCACCGGGTCGATGCTGCCATCGCGGCTTGCAAAGACCCAGTCA
>JAJRTL010000027.1 GCA_024278315.1 Planctomycetota bacterium
GATTCCAGTGAAGCCGGGCGTGAGAAGCGACGACTGTTCTGGGCCAAGAAGCTGGATATCGTGAGATCCAATCGCAAGGAAGGGGCCTTCATCGAGAGAGACGGTCCCCAGCCAAACAAGGCAGCGGGAAACAAGGCAGTGGGAAACAAGGCAGCGCAGGACGGTGCCGTGCAAGAGGATCGAGGTCAAGGCGATCAAAAGGGAGGCAGCATGAACAAGGATCAGGTCAAGGAATGAGCATTCTCGTTGTAGGTGGAGCTGGCTACATCGGTTCCCACACAGTCCGCGCCCTGCTCGATCGGGGTGAAGATGTCCTGGTCCTGGACGATTTGAGCGAGGGGCACCGAGCAGCGGTCCCCGCATCGGTTCCTCTCCTGGAGATCGATCTGCTGGACCGAGCTGCGACGCTCGCAGCACTGTCCGAGCACAAACCTGAGGCTGTATTCCACTTTGCGGCCAGTTGCTATGTGGGTGAGAGCGTCACGGATCCGGGTAAGTACTTCCGCAACAACTTCGTCGCTACGCTGAATCTCCTGGACGGAATGGTCCAGGGCGGAAGCAAGCGCTTCATATTCTCATCCACCTGCGCGACCTACGGCGAACCTCCCTCGCTCCCCATTACGGAGGACATGCCCAAGGAACCCGTCAATCCCTATGGTCGCACCAAGCTGTTCTGCGAGCAGGCCTTTGCAGACTATGAAGTTGCCCATGGGATACAGAGTGTGAGCCTGCGCTACTTCAATGCGGCGGGGGCCCATCCCTCAGGAGAGTTGGGCGAGGATCATGAACCCGAGACGCACCTCATTCCCCTGGTCCTGCAGGTGGCTCTTGGGCAGCGTGAGGACATCAAGATCTTTGGATCCGACTATGACACGCCGGATGGCACCTGCATCCGGGACTACATCCACATCGTGGATCTCGCGGAGGCACATATCCTCGGCCTGGAGGGGCTTCGTGGCGGCAGGATCAGCAGGGCTGCGTTCAACCTCGGGAACGAGGAGGGGCACTCGGTCCGACAGGTCATCGACATGGCACGCAAGGTGACGGGGCATGCCATTCCGGCGGTTGAGACCGAGCGGCGAGCCGGTGATCCCCCGCGGCTGGTCGGGTCCTCCGCCCTGGCGCGTGAAGTCCTGGGATGGAAACCCAGGTATGGCGATCTGCTGAGCATTCTGGAGACTGCGTGGAAATGGCATCGCGAACATCCAAGGGGCTATGGAGAAAACACAGCCAAGAATGGTTGAACGGCTGATCTGCCTCGGGACCGGTTCCATGCTGTTGGACGGGGGACGGAGCACGGCTTCCTACCTCCTCGAATCGGAGCATGGGCGCACGCTGCTGGATGCGGGACCAGGTTGCCTGTTGCGGCTCGCCTCCCTGGGAATTGCGCCTGGTTCGATCCGGCGGGTGCTGTTGTCGCACATGCATCCCGATCATCATACGGACCTGTTGGGCCTGCTCTTCCATCGGCGCAATCCGTCGCTGCAGGCAGACCTGCAACCTCTGACCGTCCTCGGCCCCAAGGGCAAGCTTCGCGACGTGTATGCCGCCTGGTGTGACGTCTACGGTTCGTGGATCGAAGATGAATCGGTCGAAGTCATGGGCTTGTCCCTCGGGAGCCAGGACCATGAAGGCTTCCGCTTCGATGCCTACCCTGTCCGGCACAGTGCACCGGCGCTCTGCTTCCGCATCGAGTTGGCAGACGGTCGCAGCCTTGCTTACTCGGGTGATAGCGAACCCTGCGAGGGGCTCTCGGAGGCCTGCCGCGCCGCTGACTTCGCCTTGGTCGAGTGCAGTTTTCCCGACGATCAGGCCTGCCCCGGCCACATGACACCCGCAGCCATCCGCAGTTTGTCCCTGGATGTGGAGCCCAAGCGCATCGGACTTACGCATTTCTATCCAGCCATGGAGGCCATGCTGGCCCAACCCGACTTCGTCCAACAGGCCTTCGGAGACCTCCCCTCCGAAGTCCTGATCCTCGAGGACTTGATGGAGATCGATCTTTGATGACCAGGCTTCTGCTGCCCCTCGGTTTCTTTCTCGCTGCCCTCTGCTTGCCGACTCCTGGCCAGAAGGCGATCCAGGATTTCCACAAGGCAGCCCGGAAGATCGTAACCGAGGCCGAGAAACTCGGATCACGCACTGGAGTCCTCGTGAGCTTCGTGCGCGAGAAGAAGCCTCCCTTCGCGCACCGCTCCAAGGAGAGCTTCATTCCAGCCAGCAATATGAAGCTCTTCACGGCAGCGCTCGTCCTGGAGAGCCTTGGCGCGGGCTATCGTTTCCGGACACGCTTCTACGTCCATGGAAAGGGGGCGTCACGGGTGCTCAGAGTCGTGCCCGGCGGCAATCCCTTGCTGCTGTCTTCGCTCAAGGGAGAACAGGGCTACTTCGTCGATCTGCCGACCCGGTTGCAGAAAGAAGGTCTGTCCGAGCTTCCGATCTTCCTGGATGGTCGACGGTGTACCGGTCCTGCACGCCCCAGAGGGTGGAAGAGGAACCAGTTCCACAGGAGCTACTCGGCTCCGACGGGTCCCTTCGTCCTGGATCAGGGCTCCGTCACGGTGTTCATCCAGGCTGCCGACCGTGCCGGTGATCCCTGCCGGGTCTGGCTCGAGCCCCAAGGGCTGGTGCTTCCGACTCGAGGCCGGATCCTGACGACCGGTAGCAGGAAGAAGGGAAGCGTCTATGGAGCCTCGGTGGATGCCAAGGGTCTATACCTCTCGGGAGCCTACTATTTGCGCAGCCCGAGTCGGCACTTCAGGGTTGCCTCCCACGATCCCCTCCGCGTCTACAAGTCTGTGCTCATGTCCGAACTCAACTCTGCCGGAGTGAGGGTGTCTGCCTGGCTGGATGCCCCGCCGGACTCCTGGCCACGAGGCGATGTCGGGCGTCACCTGTTCGATCTGGATCGCCCGCTGAAGCCCGCTCTCCTTCTCATGCTCCGGGATTCCAGCAACTTCATGGCGGAGCAATTGCTCCGCATCGTTGCCTACGAGAAGAGCGGAGATGGCAGCCTCGTCGGAGGGCAGAAGCTCTTGTCCGCGCGCTTTGCCTCACTGGCTCCTCGCAAGGAAGCCTGGTCTGTCGCCGATGGCTCTGGCCTGTCGCGTGGGAACCTGACAAGTCCACAGCAGGTCATCGCCATCCTGAATCGCGTGCATGCCACCAAGAACCGCAAGCTCTTTCTGGACAGCCTCGCGCGAAGCGGCGTCAGCGGGACCATGAAGAATCGGCTCAAGACCGAACTCCGAGGTTCGGTTCTCGCCAAGACCGGCACGATCCAGGGGGTGAGTGCACTGTCGGGCTTCGTGCATTGCAAGAGCGGGCGGGTTGCTCTTTTCAGCATTCTCATGAACTATGGGGCGAAACGAGGGTTGAGTGCCCGTGTCCTTCGCAAGATCCAGGACAGGCTGGTCACCCAGATCTTCTTGAGGAACTGATCCATGAACCGAATCCTCCTGCTCGCCGTCCTTCTCTTGCTCGTGAGCCGGATGACACCTGCCCAGGTGGAGGTCGGCTCCAAGGCTCCTGCCGTTCAATGGGAGACAGTGTTCGAGTCGGATCCACAGAGCCTGGCGCAGTGCAAGGGAAAGCTCGTCCTGCTCTACTTCATGCGTCCCGCCGAGGTGAAGGACAAGGTCAAGGTCGCTCGTTTCAATGGATGGTACGATCTGTTCAAGAAACGTGGCCTGCTCCTCGTCTGTGTGTTCAAGCAGAAGACCGACTTCCTCGAGGAGTGGGTGGACGAGCACAAGATCGAGTTTCCGCTGGTCTCGGGCCGGGATGTCTACAAGAAGTTCGATGTCAAGGTCTACCCTGCCTACTATCTGATCTCGGGTGAGGGCAAGGTCCTGCATCGGGATTGGAGGGAAGAACCCACACGAAAGATGCTGGAGCACTACCTGGCATCCCATGTCGCTGCCCTGGAGATCCCCAAAGGCAAACCCTATGACAAGATCCTGAGCGCTTGGAAGAAAAAGCAATTCGGGGAGGTCTCCGTCCTCATTGCCAAGGCCAAGGAGTCCGCTACCGACACCACCGTCAAGGATCACCTTGAGAAGGCCCAGACCTCGCTTCAGGGACAGATGATCAATGTGGGTCAGGAGATGGTGACTTTGGTCAGGGGGCCCGACTACTGGGCCGCCTACAATCGATGCCTCGAGATCGAGAAACAGTTCAAGGGACTGGATCTGGCAGCGAAGGCCAAGAACATCCGCAAGGGATTCCGGGGTGACAAGCGCATCATGAAGGAGATGAAGGCCATCCAGGAGCTGCGAAGGATCCAGAAGAGATACGACCTCCAGAAACAGCCGAGCAAGGCTGTCAAGTTGAAAGAGAAACTGCGAGCCTTCATCTCCAAACACCCAGGCACGGGGGCCAGTCGTCTCGCGACGGATGCCTTGGACGAGATCCAGTGACGGCTGCTGGCTTGGACCTCTACTCGCAGGCGCTGGAGCTGGCTCTCGATCTGGCGCGTGGTGCGGGTGCGATCCTGAAGGCCCACCTGGAAGGTCGTGGCAGAGAGGAGAGGAGTCTCGCGTTCAAGGGCAGACGAGAGCTGGTGACGGCTGCTGACAAACAGGCGGAGACCTTCCTCGTCGAGGGGATCCAGAGGAAATTTCCCGGGCATGGCATCCTGGCGGAGGAGGGTGTCCTGACACCGGCAGGTGTCTCTCATCAGGACGCGGAATTCACCTGGGTCTTGGACCCCTTGGACGGAACCACCAACTTCGTGCATGGCCATCCGTTCTTTGCCGTGAGTATCGGAGTCCTGCGTGCCGGTGAGCCATGGCTGGGCGTGATCCATGCTCCTCTTCTGGGCGGATGCGACGGCGGAGATTTCTTTCATGGCGGACCGGGCGAGGGAAGTTTCCTGAACGGGGCGCCCATCCAGGTCTCCAGGAATGCCCGCTTGCAGGACGCCATCGTGGCCACGGGTTTTTCGTACAATCGCAATGAACAGGGCGTCAACACCAATCTCGACAACTTTGGTCGTGCCCTGATGCAGGTCCGGGGGATCCGTCGCTGCGGTTCAGCGGCTCTGGATCTGGCACAGGTAGCGGCGGGGCGCTACGACGCCTTCTGGGAGATGTACCTGCAACCCTATGATGTGGCGGCAGGTATGGCCATCGTGCTCGGTGCTGGCGGTGCCATCGCGACATTGGGATCGACTGGCGACCCTGTTCACTGTGAGGAAATCCTCGCTAGCAATGGAGTGATCACTCGAGAGCTCCTTCCATTCTTGGAGGGAAAGCACCAGGGCCTTCGACCCCGTTAGGCATGCCAGGGGAGGCGATCCCGAACGCGTCGGTAGCAAGGACGATTACCACGATCGGCGGGGCTTTCCTCGGAGCATGCCTTGGCCTAAGCTCTGCGCCGCTGGGCCGAGTCTGCGTGCCCGCCAAGTCCTTCTCCCCCTCACGAGGCTATCCGTATGCTTTCATCTCTCTTTCTCATGGCCATGGTCCAGGGCGCCGGTGCTCCGGTCGTCATCAACGAGTTCGCCTACGACGATTCTGGAACCGACGATCGCGAGTACGTCGAGCTCTTCAACGCCAGCAAGGGCACCATCGACATCAGTGGCTGGAAACTCGATGCGGCAGATCCCTTTGGATCCAACGCCGCCTATGTGATCAAGGCCAATACCAAGCTCGCTGCAGGCGCATTCTATGTCCTTGGTTCGGCCAAGGTGCCCAACGTCAATCAAATCGTTGGCACGACGAACCTGTGGGAGAATTCCCAGGAGTCTCTGACCCTTCGTGATGGGAAGGGCAAGATTGTGGACACGCTCGTCTACGAAGCCAACAAGCTCTCTACGACGGCGACCTGGCACAAGAAGCCTGAGACTCTCGTCGAAGGCGAAGGTGTCTGGGGCAACTTTGCGAGTATCGACAACCACCAGTCCAGCTGGTCCCGGTACAGGGACGGATTGGATACAGGCGACGCCCGGGACTTCCACCTGATGCCGTGGACTCCAGGCAAGTCCAACAACCTGAACAAGGTGGCTCTGCTCTTCGACAGCTTCGACAAGGGCATCGTGGATACTGCCAATCCCGACTTCCTTGGATCCTTCGATGACTGCTACTACATCGATCCCACGAAGCTCGGCAAATACAACCAGAACAAGATCACAGCGTCACCACAGGGTGGCAAGGCCTTGATCTTCTGGGATGTGAGTGGTGGTGGAAACACCAACATCCTCCTGCGCCGTGCCCTCAAGGATGTCGTCATCGAGTGTTGGGCCTACTTCGACGCGGTTCCGGAGCCTGTCACGGGACAGTACGAGACCTGGTCGATCGGAGTCCAGGGAACCACCGGGACCTTCTACAACACGCCCGATCCCTCACGCAGGTTCTCCTTCCGGGCCAATGGCAACACCGGTGTGAGTGTGACCTACCAGAACACCGACAAGGACGCCTTCCTCTACCTGATCGACCACGGGGACGGAGGCACGGACTTCAAGGTCTTGGGCAAGATCCAGATCTTCAACAAGACGCAGGGCCAGAACAAGAAGAACGACGGCTGGCAGCGCCTCCGGATCGAAGTTGCGGGCGACTACGCTTCCGTGCGCTTCGGCGGTGCCTACGGCAAGGGTGACGGCGCCTTCATGGGCGGGCGCATCAGCGATCCCCGGGTCGGCGGAATCTACTTCGGCTATCGCGAGTTCGTGAGCAACAACCTGGGTGCACGCCCACTCACGATCGATCGTTTGACGATTCGTCCCTCGAGCCTCCCGGCCAGCCACTTCGGAACGGCTACAGCTACGACCCAGGGCACGCCCTCGATCGGCGTCAACACGCTGCCCATGCTCGGAACCACAGGTTTCGCCATGACGGGTTCGGGCCTGGTCAAGAGCGGCGCCTCGATCTACATCATGGGGGCCACCAGGCTCAATGCTTCGATTGCCCCGCCCTTCCCCGCGGGTTCCAAGCTCTATACGGCTCCTGTGGCGATCTTCACGGCCACCAACAGTCCTGCGGGCACCTCGGTCTTGCCGCTGGGCATCCCCAACAACTCGGGACTCGTCGGCGTGACCCTGGTCTGGCAGATGTTTGATTTCGACAAGGCCCTCAAGGCGACCATGCCCCTGGGGAGTTCCGGAGGCCTGCAGATCCGTCTGGGCAACTAGTCCTAACGAATCGAGCGCCAAGAAGCTTCGCGCTCGATTCGTTCGGGATGGAGCCATCTCCCGTCGAGGAGCTATAGTCCGTCCGAATGGACCGACTGATCCTCAAGGGCGCCTGCGAACACAACCTCAAGGGGGTCGATCTCTCGATCCCCCGAGACGCCCTGATCTGTTTCACGGGTGTCTCGGGCTCGGGCAAGAGTTCGCTGGCCTACGACACGATCTACAAGGAAGGCCAGAGGCGGTTCCTGGAGAGCCTTTCTGCCTACGCCCGACAGTTCATCGGGACCATGGAGAAGCCCAAGCTCGAGCACATCGAGGGGCTCTCTCCGACGGTGGCAATCGACCAGAAGTCGGTGTCGCGCAATCCACGTTCCACGGTAGGGACGATCACAGAGGTCTGGGACTTCCTGCGCCTGCTGATGGCGCGACTCGGCACGCCCCATTGCCCGACCTGCGGGATGGCCGTGGAGGCATTTTCGGCCGAGCAGATCGTGGACGGCATCCTGGCAAGCGAGAAGAAGGGGGATCCCCTGCTCGTGCTCGCCCCGGTCGTGCGCCAACGCAAGGGCAGCTATCGCAAGGAGCTGGCCGAATGGCGACGACAGGGCTATGTGCGGGCACGCATCGACGGGCAGGTGCTGAGGCTGGACGAGGAGATCCAGCTCGGGCGCTACCACAAGCATGACATCGAGTTGGTCGTGGATCGGCTCAAGGTGGATGTCGAACGGCGGCAGCGCCTTCTGGATTCGATCGAGAATGCGCTTATGGTCGGCGAGGGTCTCGTGGCGACGCTCTGCGGCAAGAGGGACAAGCAGAACTTCCAGCTCTACTCGAGCCTGAGGGCCTGTCCCGAGGGACACGGTGCGATCCCCGAGTTGGAGCCCAGGCTCTTCAGCTTCAACTCACCGCAAGGCGCATGCCCCGAATGCAAGGGGCTGGGTGAATCCCGTGGCGTGGCCGCCGATCTGCTCGTGGCTGCTCCTGACAAGAGCATCGCCGAGGGTGCTCTCTACTGCCTCAACAAGAAAGGCTTCGTCCACTACAGCCGCTATCACCTGGATCACCTGGACAAAGTCCTGCGTTCCGAGAAGGGCTCGGTCACCATGCCTTTCAAGAAGCTGAAGGCAGGCGCCAGGCGTGTGCTCTTCGAAGGCAGCGGCGAGAAGATCTGGAACTTCGAGTATCGATTCGAAGGGCGACGTGGATCGGTGCAGGGCAAGGATCGGAAACCCTGGCCTGGATTGCTGCCCCTGCTGCAGCGTATCTGGGAAGACTATGGAGTCCGGAGTATCCAGCGCTTCCAGGAGGTGCAACCCTGTCCCGCTTGCAGGGGAACACGACTTCAGCCGGCTGCCCTGTCCGTGACCTTCCAGGGGCGCAACGTCCATGAGCTGGGATCCCAGACGATCCAGGAAGCCAAGGCCTGGGCCCGAACTTCCTGGCAGGAGATCGAAGGCGAAGGAGGTCGCCTCGAAGCGGTCGGTCGGGAGATCTTCCGGGAGTTGCAGGAGCGCCTCAACTTCCTGGACAAGGTCGGGCTCGACTATCTGCGCTTGGATCGGTCGGCCGGCACGCTCTCGGGGGGAGAGAGTCAGCGCATCCGATTGGCGGCGCAGGTCGGGTCTGGTCTGCGCGGCATCCTCTATGTGCTGGACGAACCGAGCATCGGTCTGCATCCGCGTGACAACCAGCGGCTTCTGGAGACCCTGCGCGAACTCCGGGATCGGGGCAACACGGTCTGCATCGTGGAGCATGACGAGGAGACGATGCTGGCCAGTGACTACCTCGTGGACGTCGGACCCGGAGCCGGTGTGGAGGGCGGCGAGATCGTCGTCGCCGGGACGCCTGCCGAGGTGCTCGCCCACGAGGACTCGTTGACCGCAGCCTACCTCCTCGGCAAGAAGCGCATTGAGATCCCCGCCAAACGGGGTGCAGCGCGTCACTTCTTGAAGCTCCGTGGAGCCCAGCAGCACAACCTCCTGGATCTCGACGTCGACATCCCCTTGGAGCGTTTCGTCTGCGTGAGCGGTGTCTCAGGTTCGGGCAAGTCGAGCCTGATCCATCATGTCCTGCACAAGGCTCTCGCGCGCGAACTCAACGGCGCCGATCTCGTACCGGGCAAGCATCGCAAACTCACGGGCCTGGAGCATCTCGACAAGGTCATCGAGATCGATCAGAGTCCCATCGGTCGCACGCCACGCAGCAACCCGGCCACCTACTCCAAGGTCTGGGGTGAGATCCGTGAGCTCTTTGCCAGCCTTCCCGAGAGCAAGGTGCGGGGCTACGCCAAGGGGCGATTCTCCTTCAACGTGAAGGGCGGCCGTTGTGAGGCCTGCGAGGGGGCGGGGGTGAAGCAGCTGGAGATGCAGTTCCTCGAAGCGGTAGAGGTGCCCTGTGAGGTTTGCGAGTGCAAACGCTTCAACCGGGAGACGCTGGAGATCCTGTTCAAGGGGCGCAACATCCACGACATCCTCGAGATGGACATCCGCGAGGCGCGGACCTTCTTCGAACATCATCCCAAGATCGCGCGGATCCTCGATGTGCTGGATCGGATCGGTCTGGGATACGTGCGTCTGGGGCAGACGAGCACGACACTCAGCGGAGGCGAGGCGCAGCGCGTCAAGCTGGCGAGTGAATTGGCGCGGCCGAGCCAGGGACGCACGCTCTACATCCTGGACGAACCCAGCACGGGACTGCATTTCGAGGATGTGCGCAAGCTCCTGGGAGCCCTGCAAGAGCTCGTGGATCATGGCAACAGCGTCCTGGTCATCGAGCACAACCTGGACATCCTGAAGTGCGCAGACTGGATCCTCGACATCGGACCCGAAGGGGGTGAAGGCGGTGGGAGATTGTTGGCGTCCTGCCCTCCCGAAGAGCTCGTGGCTGTGGATGGCAGCCATACAGGGAAGGCGCTCGTACAGAGCTTTGCCAAACGCAAGAGGAAGCCCAAGCTGAAGGCTCCGCGAAAGAACGGCAAGAAGCGCGACAAGGACCTGATCGTGACCGGAGCACGCCGACACAACCTGAAGTCGGTGAACGCGCGCTTCCCGGCCGAGAGCCTCACGGTCGTGACGGGACTCTCGGGCAGCGGCAAGACCAGCCTGGCCTTCGATACACTCTTCCAGGAGGGGCAGCGGCGATTCGTAGAATCGCTCAGTACCTACGCCCGACGATTTCTGGGGAGGCTGGACCGGGCACCCGTGGACAAGATCGAGGGACTCCTTCCCGCCATTGCCATCGACCAGAAGAGCAGTGGACGCAATCCACGCTCCACGGTGGGTACCAGCACCGAGATCCTGGACTACCTACGGCTGCTCTTTGCCCGCGTCGGGCAACCGCATTGCCCGGAACACGGCGAAGCCCTGGTCCGAAACAGCCCCTCGATCCTGTCAGCCAGGATCTCCAAGGAATGGAAGGGGCGAAAGGGATACGTGCTGGCACCCGTGAGGATTCCAGCCGGCATTCTTGATGAGGACCTCGGCGACTTCTTCGACGAACGCATCCAGGAATGGAAAGAGGAAGGCTTCGTCCGCTATGCCGTTTCCGGGGCAGGAGGGTTGGAGGAGCGCCGTCTCGAGCAGGAATGCCCGGTCTCGTTGCTTCGGGAGGGCTTCTATCTCGTCGTGGATCGCATCAGCTTCGGTGCCAGGAGTCGCAGCCGATTGGCCGAGGCCTTCGAGCTGGCCGCACGCTGGGGCAAGGGACTGGTCGCGATCGCGGAGCGAGGCGGCAGCATCGAAGACTATTCGTTGGAGCGGTCCTGCACGCAGTGTGGCTTCCATCTCCCCTTGGACCTGCATCCTCGGTTCTTCTCCTTCAACCACTGGTCCGGATCCTGTCCCAGCTGTCAGGGCCTGGGAACGAAGATGCGGGTCGGTCTCGATCGGCTCATCGCACGACCGGAGAAGCCTCTCTTCCATGGTGCACTGACGCGTTCACTCGGGCCTGGTCTGGCGCGCATCCTGAATCCCGAAAGGAGTCTGGCCCACACGGCCCAGGCCATGGCCCAGGCCCATGGATTCGATCTGGCGACGACACCTTTCGAGAAGTTGAACGCCAGGCAGCACTCCTTGGTCATGGAGGGCAGCGGAGATCGTGTCTACGAGGTCAAGCTCTCCCGAAGTCGCGGATCCAGTCATCGTGAGTATGCACTCGAAGAGCGATGGGAGGGTTTGCGCCCCTTCCTCGAACGGCGCTACGCGAGTGCCGAGTCGCTTTCGCAGCAGAATGGTATTGCCGCGGTGCTGCAAGAAGAGCCCTGCCCGACATGCGAGGGCAGCCGTCTCGGTCCTGCCGTCCTTGGCGTGCGTATTGCAGGTGCTCACATTGCGGAGCTCTCAAGGCGCACGGTAGAGTCCCTGTTGCCCTTCTTTGCTGGCTTGAAGCTCGGCAAGGAGGAGAAGCTCATCGCCGCAGAGGTCCTCGCAGAGATCCAGGACAGGCTACGCTTCTTGGAGGAGATGGGGCTGGGCTACCTCGAGCTGGATCGCCGCGCCTCTACGCTGAGCGGTGGCGAGGCCCAGCGCATCCGGCTTGCAGGGCAGTTGGGCTCGCGCCTTACGGGAACCCTGTATGTCCTCGACGAGCCCACGGTGGGACTGCATCCGCGGGATACCGAGCGACTCCTCGAGAATCTGGAGGGGCTGCGCGATCTCGGCAACACGGTCGTTGCCGTGGAACATGATGAGCAGGTCATCCGACGAGCGGATCACCTCGTGGACATGGGCCCGGGTGCGGGACGGAAGGGTGGCGAAGTCGTCTTCGAGGGACCACCCTCGCGCATCCGAAGCGCCAGGGGCGCGACGGCCGATTGGTTGAACGGCAGGACTTCACTGGAGATTCCCGCCGAGCGGCGCAAGGCGAAGGGGCAAGTGAAGCTCGCAGAGGTTCGGGTCAACAACCTCCACAACCTCACCGTCGAGTGTCCCCTCGGCGTGCTCAGCGTCGTGACCGGGGTGAGTGGCTCGGGCAAGAGCTCCCTCGTCATGGATGCGCTCGTACCTGCTCTCAAGGGCGAGAAGGGAGCCTGGAAGATCCATGGAGAACGTCGGATCGAGCAGATGGTTGTCGTGAACCAAGAGCCACTGGGCAGTACGCCGAGATCCTGCGCGGTGACCTACACGGGGATCTGGGCACCCATCCGTGAGCTCTTCGCGAAGACCGAGGATGCTCGCAGGCTCGGCTTCGCGGCCAGCCGATTTCTCTTCAACGGAGAGGAGGGGCGGTGCTCCCACTGTGAGGGGCGCGGCGAGATCTTGATCGAGATGCATTTCCTCGCCGATGTCTTGGTGCTCTGCGATCACTGCAAGGGAAGCCGCTACAACGAGGGCACGCTGCAGGTGCGCTATCGGGACAAGACCATCGCCGATGTGTTGTTGATGGAAGCGTATCAGGCTCTCGAGTTCTTCGGAGCCCACCGCAAGGTGGCCAATGTCTGCAGGATCCTGGTGGATGTGGGGCTGGACTACCTGCAACTGGGGCAGGGTGTGCACACGCTGAGCGGTGGGGAGGCCCAGCGCCTGAAACTGGCGGCGGAACTCTGCAAGCAGCCGCGCAGCGGCATGCTCTACATCCTCGATGAGCCCACGACAGGTCTGCACATGGAGGACGTGGCCAAGCTCCTGCGCGTGCTCGATCGCCTGGTGGACCGGGGGGCGAGCGTGCTCGTGATCGAACATAACATGGACGTCGCCAGGCATGCCGATTGGATCGTCGACCTCGGTCCCGAGGCGGGGGGCGCTGGTGGACGGGTCGTGGTCACGGGCACGCCGGAGAAGGTCGCCCGCTCCAGACATTCCCGCACTGCGCCCTTCCTGGCATCGCGCTGAGCTTCTTGGAGCAGTGAGGGGGCGGGGGAGCCGCAGCATCGGGAGTCGGGCCTGAATCCGCCTTCCCGTGGGGGCTGGCGCTCCCCGCAAGTTCCTTGCCACCGTGTTTTCACGACTTGCGACGAGTGACGTCCCCTTGGAAGGACGCCTGGTCCCGATTCCCTATGGTTCTGACCCTTTTCGGACCCCGTGGTTCACCTGTATGATGTTCCGCCATTCGCCGATGAGCCTACACCTTGACCCAGCCGAAGTTGCCCTGCCCGAGGGCCCGAAACCCCTGATCGTCCAGGGCGATGGCAGTGTGCTGCTTGAGGTCCAAGTGCCTGGCTTCGAGGAGGCGCGCGACTTCCTTGCCCTTTTCTGCGAACTGGAGAAGGCGCCGGAGCACGTGCACTTCTACCGGGTGACCCGGATCTCGGTCTGGAACGCCGCAGCTGCAGGCCTCCCAATCGAGGAGCTTCTGTCTCGGCTGGAGGTCATGAGCCGGTTCCCCCTGCCGCAGAACCTCCTGCTCCAGATCCAGGACTGGTATCGGCGCTACGGACTCCTTCGACTGGTCCGTCGGGATGGTCGCCTCCTGCTGGAGGGCAGTGACACCGAGCTTCTGGGGGAGCTCGCCTGCGCTCGCGAGGTGGCGCCCCTGCTTCGGGAAGGACCTGCCGGTAGCTTCCTCCTGGACGAGGGCGACCGGGGCAACCTCAAGCAAGCCCTCATCCACCTGGGCTACCCGGTCGAAGACCTCGCTGGCTACCGTGAAGGCGCAGGTCTGCCTGGGTTCGCGTTGGCGGCCGAGCTGGAAGGAGGAGAACCCTTCGTGCTGCGCGGCTATCAGCGCGAAGCAGCCCAGATCTTTCATGCCGGTGGCTCGGTCCAAGGTGGCTCGGGAGTGATCGTCTTGCCCTGCGGTGCGGGCAAGACCATCGTTGCACTGGCCGTGCTGGATCTACTGAGGACGCAAACCCTCATCCTGACGACCAACACCGTGGCGGTTCGACAGTGGAAGCGAGAGCTCCTGGAGAAGACCTGCCTGCGCGAGGACCAGATCGGGGAATACACGGGCGAAGAAAAGACCATCGCCCCGATCACGATCGCAACCTACCAGATCCTCACCTATCGCAAGAGCAAGGGCGGTAGTTTCGAGCATTTCGATGTGTTCACGGAGAATGATTGGGGCCTGGTCGTCTACGACGAGGTGCACCTCCTTCCTGCACCGGTCTTCCGCGCGACCGCGGAGCTACAGGCACGTCGACGTCTCGGGTTGACAGCCACTTTGGTGCGGGAGGACGGGAAGGAGGACGAGGTCTTCAGCTTGATCGGTCCGAAGCGCTACGAAGTGCCTTGGAAGGAGTTGGAGTCGGGAGGATGGATCGCCGTGGCACGTTGCGTGGAGTTGCGTGTGCCCATGGAGGACGATTTGAGACGCTCCTACTTGGATGCCGAGAAACGCACGGCCTTCCGCCTGGCCTCCACGAACCCGCAGAAGCTGGATCTCGTGGAGGAGCTCTTCGAGCGGCACCGCGAGGATCTCGTCCTCGTCATCGGCCAGTTCCTGGACCAGTTGGCCCTGCTCGAGCAGAGATTCGACATCCCTGTGATCACAGGGAAGACCCCGACCGCGGAGCGGGAGCGCCTCTATACAGCCTTCCGAGAAGGCAAGATCCGGCGTCTGGCCGTTTCCAAGGTGGGAAATTTTGCCATCGATCTACCCGATGCCAACGTCGCCATCCAAATCTCTGGTTCCTACGGATCCAGGCAGGATGAGGCCCAGCGGCTGGGGCGGATTCTGAGGCCCAAGAAAGACAAATCGGAAGCTCTCTTCTATGCTCTCGTCACGGCAGGCACCCAGGATCAGGACTACGCAGCTCGGCGGCAGCGTTTCCTGGCCGAACAGGGTTACTGCTACGAGATCAAAGAGTGGCAGCCGGGTAAGGACCAGGGCGGTCCTGGGGAGACGGTTTGAGAGCCTACCGATTGGATGAACTGTTGACCGGCCTGGACGGGGCCGAGGTTTCTCGACTCCTCGAGAGTTGGACCGATGTGCCCGGGGGTGCAGGCCAGAACGGACTCCGCAACGGGGAGGCCAAGCAGAGCCTTCTCGAACGCATGCAGGATCCGGATTCGATCCGAAGCCAGACCAACCTGTTGGGGCCTACGGAACGTCGGGTTCTCGGACGCTTGCTTGAGCGAGGAGATCGCTGCCTGCCGTACGAACGTCTTCTGGACGAACTCCCCGAGGCCGAGCGGAGCAGCAGCCACGAGGTCGAGGAACGCATCCAGCAGCTGGCCCGGCGTGGTCTTGTCTTCCACGTCCAGGACAAGAACGTCGAACGCTTCGAGACACCGGCGATTGCCTTGGCCGATGAGGTCGCACGCGTCCTCGAGGGTATGAATCTCTTCGAAGGGGAGTCGGCCGAGGATGCCGCACTCGTCCGTCCGGCTCGTGAGTTCCCGCCGATCGGCCCCTACACGCTCAAGGAGCATCTTGAGCAGAAGCACTTCCAGAAGGAAGGCGATGCCGAGAAGGCCCATCAGCATGCGCGGCAGGCCTACAAGCTCTTCCTGATGCCCAATGCTGTTTTCGCGAGGATCCGCCGCCTTCCCGAAGAAGTGCGTGAACTGGTCGAGTTGGCCATGACACGCTACGGCGGCATTCTCCCGCGGAGTCTCTACGAGCAGACGGTGGGTGAGGATCCGCTCTTCGATCGGGAGGACCTGGATGAGATCCTGCGCGAGGCCTTGATCGGGAGCGTGGGGCAGCTGGATCTGCGGGAGCATGGCATCCAGCTCTCCGAGCCCGCCTTGCTGGTCTTCCAGGAGGTCACGCTTGTTTTCGCCCGCTCTGGATCGGGATCGGGGGAGGTCCAGCCCCGCGAGGAGCAGGTGGCAGGTGTGGACCTGGCGACGAATGTCATGCGCTTCCTGCGATACGTCGACGAGAATGGAGTGCGTTTCACGGTCAAGGGTGAGATCTTCCGGACGACCTACAAGCGATTGCTGGGACAACTGCTGACGCGTCCGGGCGGTGAAGACGTCGAGACCTCCTTCCGCTTCCTCTATCGTTTCTGTCTCGAACAGCGCTTGATCGAGAGGACGGGCGAGCGGACCTTCCGGGTTTCGGAAGCCGGCCGCGCCTTCGAAGAGAAGGAACTCCCCGAGAAGCTCCGCGAACTGCTGGCCTTCGCTGTCGATGATCCCGGATGTGGAGGGGATCCCTTCCATCAGGTGCGTCTGCGGCGCATCCTCCTGAGACTGCTGCGGCGACTGGATGCGGGAGTTTGGTACGACGCGATGTATCTCCCCTTCCTGGCGCGCAACAGCTATCTCCAGCAGATGGAGGAGCAGGGGGCACGGGAATACTACAGTCAGTTGGAAGAGCGTGGCCGCTACGTGGCCCTCGACAATCTGCGCCAGATGTCCTGGCATCTCTTCCACTGGGTGCGGAAACGCCTCCATGTCCTGGGGCTCGTCGATCTGGGTTACGAAGATGGTCATGCCACGGCCCTGCGTGTATCCAACCTCGGGGCCTCTCTGCTTTCCGGAGTACCCGCCAAGGACCTGTCCAGGGGACGGTCCATGCTGCTCGTGAATCCCGATTTCGAGATCCTTCTCTTCCCCGAGAGCGATGCTCACGAGCTCATCCACAGTCTCGACCGTTTCGCCAAGCGGACGGGCTCGGATCGGCTCTATCGTTTCCAGTTGGGTGAGGAGAGCGTGCGCTCGGCTTTGGCAGATGGGATGGATTTTGCGGAAATGCTCAGCATCCTCTCGGACCGTTGTCGAACCCCCTTGCCTCAGAACGTGATCTTCAGCCTCGAGGATTGGGCGGATCGTGCTGGACTGCTCTTCCTCCATGAAGATCGCGCGCTCTCGGCGCGCCGACCAGAGACGCTCGAACGTCTACGGTCGCACCAACGGATCCAGGAGCTTTGCGACGCCCTCCCGGATGGAAACGGCCTGCGGCTCAAGGAGGGTGTCCTGATCGAGGACTTCAAGGAACTGCTCCGCGACCTGGGCTTCCATCTCGAAGACCAGGCCGCCTGAGCCATGCTTCCTTCCCTCCTCTGGATCAGTCCGGGGCGGGGGCTCGGTGAGCCCCTCTACCAGAGATTGGCTAGCTGTGTGCGAGCCGGTCTGCGAGGGTTTCAGCTGAGGGAGAAGCTCTCCTTTCCCTGCGATGTCCTGGATTTCGCTACCCGTGCGCGCAGGCTCCTGCCATCCGGGGATGGCTGCGTGCTGATCAACGACCGGGTGGACATCGCCCGCGCTGCCGAGCTCAGCGGCGTCCATCTGGGCACCCGGGCGCTCCCGCTGGAGGCGGCTCGAGCGATCCTGACATCGGAGCAGATCCTGGGGGCCTCGGTCCACGATGAGGGCGAGCTCGAACGGGCCCTCGCTGGCGGTGCCGACTACGTCATCGTCTCTCCGATCTATCCCGTGCGAAAAGTCGGCCGCAACAGTTCTCCTCCGCTCGGACTCCATGCTCTGAGTGATCTCGTGACGCGTTCTTCCGTTCCTGTCCTTGCCCTGGGGGGAATCCTCCCCGAGAAGGTCGGCGCTGTGAGAGACTGTGGAGTCCATGGCTTCGCTGTTCTCTCGGGGATTGCCGAGGCCAGGGATCCCGCCCAGGCCGTCGAGGCCTATTTGAGTGCATGGACATGACCGAGAACAAGAAGTCGTTCCTCTCCCGTGGCCGGATCATCCGCTGGGGTATCTACGTGGCGCTCCTCGTGATCGTCATGACGCAGTTCCAACGCTTCGGTTGCAGCTCTGTTTCGTCGGAGGCCAGCTTGGCGATGAGCCCTGTCCTGGAGCGGGGCAAGAGCTATCTGTTCGACAAGGAACCCGAGGAGTTGCTGATGCGTGATGCCATCGTGCTGTGGTACACCCGGGATCCCAAAGGTGTCGTTGAAGCTCACTACAGTCGCGTGCGTGGGATCCCGGGCGACAAGCTCAAGCGCGTCGGTGAGACCTGGTCTTTCGAGGATGCTGAGGGCGAGATGCACTACCTACCCAGGGATCTCGGCAGGGGGGACATGCAGACCCTCCTCGATCGACGTTTGGGCGAGGGAGAGTACTTCCTTCTGAACGACAATCGGACGGTGGATCTCCCTGACTCGCGCACCCTAGGGTTCATCCACCGAAAGTGGATCCGGGCACGCATCCTGCCCTCGCTCTTCGGGGGATCGCGATGAGTCGCGAGGGGAGGGATCTGGAGGTCCTGGCACGGTTGCTGGGAGGTCGA
>JAJRTL010000377.1 GCA_024278315.1 Planctomycetota bacterium
AAGAAAGCATCCGCCAAGAAACCGTTGGCGACAAAGGGTGCCGCCAAGAAGAAGTCTGCGTCGAAGAAAAAGGCGACCAAAAAGCGGACGACCAAGAAGGCGTCGAAGAAGGCTGCATCCAAGAAGAAGGCATCTGTCAAGAAGAGCACGACCAAGAAGAAGGCCGCAAACAAGAAGGCCGCAACCAAGAAGGCCGCAACCAAGAAGAAGGCGGCAACCAAGAGGCCGTCCAACAAGAAGAAGACCGTTCGAAAGACGGCTACCAAGAAGTCGACGCCTCCTCGTCGCAATAGCGAAGCGCAGGCGCTGTCGTCTGTGGAGATGGGCGTGCTCGAAAAGCTCGATTCCGTGATCGACTCCGATCTTCTCGAGAACTTCGAAGGCTGGGGGGCTCCCGATGAGGCTGCAGCCTCTGCGACCTCGCCAGGTTGCCGCGCCGACCGAGAAGCCGATTTCGATGAGCTGCTCGAAGGTGAGAAGCCGGTCGAGGATTGGAATTCCACGACGGTTTTCGAGAGCGACAAGGGCACCGAGAAGGTCCTGGACAAGTCTGCCGAGCAGAACGTAGGCTCGACGAGCTTGGTAGTGGTTCAAGAGTCGGCAGTTGCGACGGCTCAGGCGTGCAGGATCGAGCAACCCGACCCCGCCGAAGAGCAGACTTTCGAGGAGTTCGCCGCGGAGGAGATCATCTCGATCCTGGATGAGTCCCTGGCTATGGATCTCGAAGCCGCGGCCGCTCAGGCGGAGCCCAAGGACGAGGATCTCAAGCCTCAGGCCAGCGTGGCGGCACCGGAGCCGTCGAAGTGCGAGGACCTCGTGGCCGATCCAGAGGTCCGCCCCGCTCGCAGCGGTTTCCTGTCGCGCCTGTGGCGGATGATGATCTCAAGCGATTCCGACTGACCACTGGTCAACCCTCACGCTCACCGCCTCGCTGGCAGCCATGATCTGGAATGCTCGAGACTCCGAGGGCGGCCAGGAGGCGTCGGGTTGAAAGCGTCGCGAGGGGACGTCCTCCGCAGGCCCCTCGTGTTTCCTGCAAGCCACTTGCGTCTAATTGCAGCTGTCCAGTGGGCTGGGTTTCGCCGAGCGCTCGGTTGCTATCGTTGGTTGCGGCAGGAGAATAGGCCTACGCATGCGCCGGCTGCTATCGGGTGAATCCCCCGGGGTGACAGGCTTGCCAGGGCAAGCTTGCGTTTTTCGGGAAAAGGGGCGAATATGAGTGATCCCGTGGAGCTGTGTCTCCTCTCTTTCGGCTCCCACCTTTCTCTGCCTACTCAGGACACATTCTCATGAAAAAGACCTTATTCTTCGCTGCCGCTCTGGCTATGGGTTCCTTGGGCTCGGTGACTGCCCAGACTACCCTTTCCCTCTCCACCCTGTTTGCATCCAACAACGCGGGATCACTGGGTGGAATGGTCTACTACGACATCAAGGTCACCAATGCTGTCCGTATCGTCGCGTTCGATGTGAACTACTCCGCTGTGGTCAATACGGCAGTTGGTATCAACGTCTTCACTGTTTCCGGGACCAGCGTGGGCAAGGAAACGAACAAATCGGCGTGGAAGCTGGTCGGGAAGGACAATGGCAAGGCCAAAGCCGCGGGTCGCGGCAGCAAGACCAAGATCACTCTGGTTGCTCCCATCATCCTGACCCCCGGAAGTTATGGCATAGCGTTGGAGGCCGTAGGATCTGGCCATGCATACACCAACGGCACGGCAACCAACACGAGTTACAAGGACAAGAACATTGCCCTTACTCTCGGCAAGGCCTCGAACGTCCCCTTCACGGCCAACCTGTTCAGCCCTCGTGTCTGGAACGGCACGATCTTCTACACCTTGGCCAAGGGGCTCTTTGCTGGCTTCGATGCATCGCCGACGGCAGGTTCTGGACCTCTCAAGGTCCAGTTCAAGGACGGGACCTTCACTTCGTCTACGGGTGGCGTCAAGACCTGGGCCTGGGACCTCGATGGCAATGGCACGGTCGACTCCAAGCTGCAGAATCCTGTTTGGACCTACAAGTCGGTTGGGAAGACAGCTCAGTACACGGTGAGTCTCACTGTCACCGATGGCGTCAACCCCTCGTCCAAGAAGACCGAGAAGAACTTCATCACCGTTGATCCGCAACCGACCGTGGACTTCACCGCGACACCTGTCTTTGGCAACTCGCCCCTGATCGTCAAGTTCACCGACAAGTCTGTTGGGGCCAACAAGTGGGCTTGGGACTTCAACAATGATGGCACTGTGGACTCGACCAGGCAGCACCCTGCCTACCCCTTCGTGCGCCCCGGTTCCTACACGGTCACGCTGAGTGTTACCGGAGTTGGTGGCAAAGCATCCGTGACCAAGAAAGACTTCATCACGGCTGTTGGTGCGACGAGCAACAAGGGGTCTGCGGACATGCTGCAGTACCAGTTCAACGAGGTGCGTGGCACCAAGGTAGCCAACTCATCCAGCTCTACCATGATTCCTCCTTTCGGATCGGCCAACACCAGCCGCTGGATGGCAGATGCTGGCCGTAGTGCATACAAGGGTCCGGAGGCCGGTGCAGGTGCTCTGGGAACGGGTGGTGCGATCGCCACAGGCTGGAAGCCCAAGGTGAACAGCAGCATGACGATCGAATGGTGGCTCCGGAACAGGAGTGCCACTGGGTCGAGCTTCGGCTACTTCTTCGGAAACGGAACGTTCCGTTGCTTCACTGGTGGTGTGGCCGGTAACACTCTCTGGTTCCGAGGCACCAACATCGGTGACATCAAGGCCTCCACCAGCGTCCAAGGCAACAAGGGCAAGTGGATGCACGTTGCCCTCGTGATCGATGGCAAGGGCAAGAAGGCGCTTTGGTACGTCAACGGCAAGCTCGATTCCTCGACACCGCTATCGGCGGCTTTCTCCTACAACGGATCTGCTTTGACCAACGGATTGAGTGTGGGGGCCAATGGTTCCACTACGGGATCCGCCACCGGCTTCTACGACATGGATGACTTCCGCATGTATTCGGGGGCACGCACGGCAGCGCAGGTTGCCGCTGACATGCTTCGCGAGAACCCGACCACGAGCACCTTCGATACAGGTTGTGCTGGCACGCTGGGTACTCCGCTGATCGGCGCCAATGGAGCGCCACAAACTGGCAGCGCGAGCTTCGCTGTCACGGTGGACAAGACCGAGAACGGCAGGCCTGGAGTGCTCGTGATTGGCGGCGCAGCCAAGAAGTTCGCCAACGCCATCAACCTGCCATTCTCCCTTGCTGGCCTCCTGTCCAACGGTGCGGGTTGCAACCTCAGTGTCGATGTCGCCCTCGCTTTCGGGGCTGTAGGCAACGGCGGCAAGCTGACCTTCCCGGTCCCGATCCCGCTCTCCATCTCCGGTAGCCATGTCTACATGCAGTGGATTGGATTCGGGAGCAAGGGTGCGGTGAGTGCCGGTCTGGATGTCAACATGCAGAAGTAGTCTAGCGGCATCCCTGAACTGGCCTGGGGCGACCCAGGCCAACGCTCATTGGGGCAAACGTTCATTGGACACCCACGAACAAGGGCCGGAGGCAATCGCCTCCGGCCCTTGTTCTCATAGGAGCGGGTGCTACTTGCTCGCCTGCTTGGGAGGTTGGATCAGCCAGACCCGGTCGTCGATGATGATCAGCACCGAGGTCGAGAAGGCCAACCATCTGGCAGCCCTTGGATGGGTGGCCAGGAGCTCGAAGTAGGGCTTCGAGAAGGCCTCGATCGCCTGCTTCTTGTCGGCCATGCCCTTCTTGAAATCCCGGTCTACCCAAGTGGACCCGATGAGATGGAAGAACTTACCGTGGATCCGTTTCGTCGTCACGAGTCTGGAGTTGCGTCGTGAGTCGATCGCACCCATGTTGCGCAGGAGATGGATGCTCTTGCTGGCATCGACGGCCTTCTCGCCCGACTGCGCAGAGGGCAGGGCTACAGTCCTTGCTGGCGTGCTCCGGCCTTGGCTCTTCTCCTTCTTCACCTTCGCCTCCAGCCCTTCGAGTTCCTCGTCATCCTGGAGTTCTCCGGCCCGTTTGAGGTCTCCCGCCAGCCTGTCCCGATCGAAGGCGAAGCCTCCACCGAGTCTGCGACGAGTATCGGAGGGTAGATTGTTGGCCAGCGCTGCTCCGTCCTCCAGGATGAGTTGTGAGGTGTACGGCGTGACGATGCCGAACTGCTTGCCGATGACCTTGATCTCGTGGATGAGCTCGTCGCTGCGACCGTTGAGTCGAATGGCATCCAGGAGCTGAGCCACACGGCGCTGTGCCCAGATCGTGGGGATGAAGTCGTTTCCCTCCTGGGCCTCCGGAAAGTTGCCTTCGAAGACGAACTTTCGCACTTCGCCAGCCACCTTTCCAGACAAGCGGATCGCCGTTGCGCCGGATCCTGTGTATCGACCGGTCAGGATCAAGCGACTGCCTCGGAAGAGATCGGGGAGCCGACTTGGATTCTGGCGAGCCCATTGCACCTTGTCGGCGCGGAGTTCCAGGTCGGTCAGCACTGGATACGCGAGCTTCTCGAAGAGGAGAGAGGTCTTGACCTCGATGTTCTCCCCGGGCGCCACGTAGTCGCGGTCACCGCGTGAGCCGAGCGCCATCTTGTCGAGCAGACGCGTATTGACGTCGTTGCCCACGCCAAAGACGAAGATGCGGGCCTTGGCCTGATTGGCGGTCCTGGCCTTGGCGAGGAGGGCACGAACGTCGGTCAGCCCCACTGTGGGGAGGCCGTCAGTCAGGAATACGAGGATGGGCACGCGCTTCACCGCATCGGGAGGGCAGACCTCCGCATAGAAATCGTCCTTCGGCAGCCATGCATTGCCGAGGTCCTTGTGGGAGAGGCCAGCAAAGGCTGCGTTGAGGGCCTCATCGATGTTGGTTCCACCTCGTGCCTCCAGGCTCTTGACGTAATGGAAAGCTTTCTCGAGTACTCTCTTGTCGGCAGGAAGGCTCTGCGCCGCGAAGGGGCGAGCTTCGGTGGAGAAGGGGATGAGGTTGAAACGATCACCGGGCTTCAAGCTCTTCAAGAAGAAGTCGACCGCAGCACGTGCCTGGACGATCTTCTGACCCTGCATGGAACCCGAGGTGTCGAGGACGAAGATGATGTCCTTGTTCAGCTCCTTCTCCTGCTTCCAGTCGCGTTTGGGCGCGAGCAGGACCATGAAGTATCCAGGCTCGCCGCGTTTGCGCCAGGTCAGGAGGTTGAGGCCGAAGTCCCGATCGGAGAGCCCGTAGAAGAGCACCGGGTCCTTCGTGGGGCGGCCCTTGCACTCGTAGCTGGCGCGCGCTTCATGGTCGCTCTTCTTCTTGATCTCGAAACCCTGCACGGGCGACCAGATGTTCTTGATGGCGGTCTTGCTTCGGATCTGGATGTCCATGGAGAAGGTGCCACCTTCGACCGCGCGAGTGGGAAACTCGAAGCCATAGAGGCCGCCGCCCTCGGGCAGGAGCATGCGGAAGCGGACTTCGACGTCCTGTGTGCCGTGCGCGGGAATCGGGAAGACGCGCAGGCGGAGCAGGTCACGGCCCATGTATTCGAGCAGGGCAGGGTCCATGCGCTTGCGAACAATCCCTTCGTAGATCTCTCGGGCCTGGTTCTTGTCGAGGACTTCGCCGGCCTCCATCTTGTCACCGATCTTCATACGGATGCGATCCGCCGTGGCTCCCTTGGGCAGGGGGAAGAGGATCACCTTTTCGGTGATCCGGTTGCTGTTGTTGCGGAAGCTCAGGGTGACCAGCGTGTCGGCCACGCCATTGGTGAGCTGGGCACTTACCCGGGTCGAGACGGTTTGGACGGTCTGGACGGCGGGATGGGCTGTGGGGTGGATGGGGATGTGCCTCCCCTGGCCCGCGAGCGGGCCCACCAGTGAGATGGAAAGGGCGAGTCCTGTCGTCAGGGCGATAGTGGGCATTGAATTCATGTTGACCTCCTGTGTCGGAGGGGCTGTGACGGCCCTTGGTGCTCCGGGTTCCAGGTGGACCGCAATCCTGTGCCCAGCCTGGGTGGGGGCGGGTCCTCTCGCCTGGCTCGCGATGGGGCGATTTCACCGATGGGACGCTTTTCTCGCGGCTTGGGAGGGACCTCCCGGAGGGGAGCTGCGTAGGCTGACTTTTCCCTGAATGGTTGGATTCCCGAGGAGCTCCCCATGTTGCAGATACTTGCTTTCTCCACGCTTGTGCCCGGGCTCTGTGCCCTGCCTCAAGGCGATGCCCCGCCCACGAGTCAGAGGGGGACGACGAGCCGCCCGGCCTCCCAGTCTGCGCGCGAGGTTGCGCCCGATCGCGAGCGCGTCGAGACGGCAAGGTGGGGAAAGGACGCCCCGGGTCGCGCGGTCATGGTCAACCGTTCCACCGGCGAGGCCTTCAAGTTCAAGCCGATCAAGCGCGCGCCCTATGGCAGCGCGGAGAAGCTCAGCAAGCGCATCCGGGACAAGGACATCGTGATCGGATTGGTCGTAGGAGACCAGGCCTTCGCCTACCCGATCAATATGCTGGGTGGACCCCAACGCGAGATCATCAACGAGGACTACGCTGGCGTAGCCTTCTGCGTCAACTGGTGACCGCTGACGTTCAACGGCATGGTCTATGCCGGCAAGGTCAAGAACCGCAAGCGTACCCTCGGCGTCTCTGGACGTCTCATGCAGCGCAACCTCGTCATGTGGGACGAGGAAACCGACTCCCTCTGGAGTCAGCTCACCGGGGAGGCTCTCTATGGCAAGGCCAAGGGCGAGCGACTCGACATGCTTCCCGCCGTCTTCGTGGGCTTTGGCACGTGGAAGAAGCTCCACCCCAAGACCAAGGTTCTGGATCTCGAGCTTGTGCGGGCTCGTGGGTGGCACTTCACGACCGACGATCTGGCCAGGGGTTACTCGAAAGGTCGTCGAGGCAAACAGGAGTTGGGGATCGGTCTGCGGCATGGCAAGGACACGCTCCTGATCCCTCTCTCTGCACTCCACGCCGAGAAGAGCATTTCTATCGAGGTCGACGGCATCCGTCTGGAGGTCGAGTGGGATGCCGTCGAGAAGGCTGCCTTCGTCTATGAGGTTGGGAAGGGAGTCAAAGGAAAGACTGCCAGCCGGAAGGCTGGGACCCGTCGGCCCTTCCCCTACCTCCCGACCTACCTGGCAGCCTGGGGTCGCTATTATCCCAAGGGTCGCACCTACAGCGCTGGCAAGTAGCTGAGCACGCGGTGGCTGAGGGCGCGACAGCGGTCGCGTCCCTCGCCCAGGTCGAACCGCTCCTTCATCCACTGCCAGACCGGGCTGCGCCTGGCCTCATCGTCGGTGAAGCAGGCGAATGAAAGGAAGCTGCCCACGGTGATGTCGGCGGCGCTCATGGAGTCGCCGACCAGCCAGTCCTGGCCTTCGAGGGCTGTCTCCAGCTCCTCGGTCACGCTGTGCATTCCGGCATTGATCGCGGCGACCTCTTCAGCGTCATCGATGTCGTTGAAGAACATCGTGAAGGCTCGGCTGAGCCATGCGCCCAGGACATGACGGTGGTAGTTCTCCCACTTTTCGATCTCCTTGTGGGCCTCGCGGTCTTCCGAGAAGAGGCGCGCTCCCGGGAAGTTGGCATCGAGGTAGCGCAGGATGGCTCCGGAATCGAAGACCTTGGTCTCGCCGTGCGTGAGGGCCGGGGTCAGGGCCTGGCCGGTGGCTCGAACGATCTTCTGGCGACTCTCCGGGTCGGTGAGGTCCAGGAGAACCGTGTTGTAGTCGATGCCCTTGTAGGCGAGTGCGACCATCGCCTTGACGTTGTTGGGAGAAGGAGGCAGGAGGTGGACGGTGAGGTGCTGGTTCATGATCGATTCTCGTGGGTTGAAGGTGCGAGGCCTGTGACTAATCAAAAATAAAGTGCTATGATGCGGAAAGGATTGTCAATGGCTTCAGGAATGTCAAGCCCTGATCTGCACTTGCTGCTACACTTGTTCGCAACCTCCTTTGACCAAAGCACATGGCTTCTCGTTCCTACCGCCAGATCTGCAGTGTCTCCAAGGCTCTCGACCTTGTCGGCGAGCGCTGGACCCTGCTCATCGTGCGGGACCTCCTACCGGGGCCCTTGGGTTACATGGCCTTGTTGGAGGGTCTGCCTGGACTCACCACCAACCTGCTCGCCAAGCGTCTCAAGGATCTGGCGGCCGCAGGACTCATCGAGAGGAGCCCTGCGCCGACGAAGGACAAGTCGAAGGCCCTCTATTCGTTGACGGTTGCCGGTCGTGCCCTTGCGCCCGTCATTGCAGCGCTGGCTCAGTGGGGCCGTGAGTACGGTCCTGCACCGGGGCCTGGAGATGCGCATAGCTTTCGTCTGCTCTTGCTTCTCTTCCGTCAGCACTACGTGCAGCAGGGTGGCCGTTGGATCGTGCAACTGGACTGCGGAGAGGAGAGCCTGCAGCTGCGCCTCGGCGGCCCCGAGTTCGAAGGCGTGGCGGCAACGCCCATGCGTCCCGATCTCATCGTGAAAGGCGATGTTGAGAGCTACTCCTCCCTGCTCTTCGACGAGGATGCCGCCGACGCCTTGGTCAGGTCCGGAAGGATCCAACTCCAGCCCGGTCCCACCGGCGAGGAGCCTCTCCCGATCTGGGCGGATTTCCTGGCGAGCTTACAGCTCGGCCATGCGACGCGGTCCAGCTGATTGGCCTGGCTGATCAGGATCCCTTGACAGAAGGTCTCTACTTGCGCGGATTGCGCAGCACGCGGCAGCCACCCCAGAATCCCGCAAGGATCAGATCGGGATCCCCATCCTGATCGAGGTCCGAGAAGACCGCTCCCGCGTAGCCCCCCGGGCTGCTCGGGAGCATGCCGGACTTTTCTGCCAGGCGGAGGTCCCCGTAGAAGTAGAGGTGGTTGTTGCCCCAGAAGTGCGCCGAGAAGAGATCGGGATCACCATCCAGGTCGACGTCAGCGAAAACGACGTGGGACCCTCCGCCCAACGCGGCCTTGAAAACCCCGATGGGGGCCTCGACGAAGCTGCCTTTGCCTCCGTTCAGAAAAAGTCGATTGACTTGTGCGCCGCCATTGGCCACCGCGGCATCGAGGTCGCCATCCGAGTCCACGTCGGCGAGCGCGATGGAGTAGGACTGGTCGCCCTTCTGGCCTGGTATGGCCTTTGCGAGCTCTTTGAAGACACCCTTACCATTGTTCAGGTAGAGTGCAGGAGGCAACAGGAAGTGTGCGACGGCCAGATCCAGGTCCCCGTCTCCATCGACGTCGCCCAGGGCCAGGCCGCGGCTGTCCTTCGATGGGATTCCGGCCTGGGCCAGCTGGGTGAAGCGAAACTTGCCGCCATTGAGATAGACGATGTCCTTGCCAGACCATGCAAAGACGAGGTCCAGGTCTCCGTCGGCATCGAGGTCACCCACGGCGACCTCTTGAGCGCCACTACTCGGCCCGGCGAGGCGAATGGGCTTCAGGAAGCTTCCATCCCCCTTGCCGGGGAAGATCCAAGGGGCCCCACCTGCATCCACGAGGATCAGATCCAGCTTCTTGTCGCCGTCGAGGTGGGCGAGCTCGACTTCGTTGGCGCTTGCCGAGATCTTGGCGAAGCTGCCCTTGCGCATCGGGCCCTGCGCTCGGCTCAGCCGGATGCGCGCACCGAGCTCCGCGTCTGCGAATACGATGTCGGGCAGTCCATCACCATCGAGATCGCCGGCATCCACGGATGCGGTAGATCTGGGTTCCGTGCCCAGCACGGCCGTTGTGACATCCTGGAAGGCACCCTTGGGAGGTGTCTCGTAGCCGAAGGCCTTGGCCACGCCGACGGCCTTGCCCCCAGGAAGGACGAGGCGCAGGTCGGCATCCCCGGCGATGCCTGCAGGGGCAGCGCCACTGGCGAGCGTGGCGTCGGTGACCGTGAAGCCCCAGAGATCTCGAGCGCCGATCTGCGCCTTCATTCCCTTGGTGAATCCCTGCCCGCGTAGTGTTACCCAGGTCCCACCGGTAGGCGGGCCCCAGTTAGGTTCCACTCGCGTCACCCTGGTTTCGCTGGTCGGTGGTCGCTTCGACCGCGACAGATAGAGCGTGTCCTGCCGGTCTCCCCAGGCGCTGATGAAGACGTCGAGCGCACCATCCCCATCCGCATCCAAGAACTGCACATCGTAGGCCTTGTCGTCTGGTGTGAGGAACTCTCCCTTCGCGGCGAAGGCAAAGCGACCCTTGCCATCGTTGAGCAGGAGCTTGGAGGGATTGGAGGTATTGGCCAGGATGGCGTCCAGGTCCCCGTCACCATCGAGATCCCCGAGGGCTACGTCGTAGGTGGACATGGAAAGCTGAGGCAGCGAGATCTTGTCCTCTATGAACCCCGATCGCCCCTGGTTGCGGTAGAGCAGGCTTTGGCCCTGGAAGGTTCCGACGAAGATGTCGAGATCGCCGTCGCCATCGAGGTCACCGATTTCCGCGCTTGTGTGGAAACCCTTGTCGAGCGTGCTCGAGGATGAACTCAGCGTGAGTTCGACGAACCGCCCTTGCCCATCGTTGCGATAGGCCCTGCATACTTCGCCATAGTTGGCGGCAAAGATGTCGAGATCGCCATCGCCATCCAGATCCGCGAGGTTCACGTCGTAGGTGCGCGTTGCACGGATCGGGATTCCTCCCTGTGTGCCATCGCGAAAGAAGCCCTTGCCGTCATTGATGTAGATCCGGATCTGGCCCCCCTTGCGTGGGTCCTTGGAGTCGACCAGGTTGGCAGCTACGAGATCCATATCCCCATCACCGTCCAGATCCCCGGCCTGGATATCCTCACTGAAATCCTGATCCCTTGGCATGCGACTGGGCTGATCGGTGACGTCCGAGAGTCGACCCTGGCCATCGTTGAGGTAGAGCCTGTTCTGTCCCCCTTCCACGGCGATCGCGATGTCCACGTCACCATCCCCATCCACATCGCAGGGCTCCCAGTGCACACTCTCCGCACGGAGATCCGGCACGTGGGTGGCACTCACATCCACAAATCGCCCTTGCCCATCGTTGAGGTAGAGGCGGTCCTTCTGGCCCGAGTAGGCCGGGATGAGCAGGTCGGGATCTCCATCCCCATCCATGTCAGCAACTTCTGCATCCTGGCTGAAGCCATGGTCTCGCGGCAGATGTGTCAGGGATACATCGAGGAATCGTGCAGGTCCCGATCCCGCATTGGCGGAGGCACGGATCGTCCCCATCTGGATGGAGCCGGCCGTCGCATCGATGGCTCGGATTCGGATCCTGCCAGGCGTGAGGGGGGGGAGGAGGAAGGAATAGAGGCCCTTGGCTTCTCGCTGCAGGTGGGTCGCCGGATTGCCGGAGAAGAGGATCTTTGTGATCTGTGGGTCGCCGGTGAATCGAAGCGCTGCAGAAGATCCACCGCCGCCCAGAAGGAAGTCAGAAGCGAAGTCTGCGTCGATCACCGACAGCGCTGGACCTCGCCAGCCTGTGCTCGCGCTCGCCACTCTTCGCAAGCCCTGCCCGAGCGGGACCCGCACGGTCGTGGGAAGCAGTTCGAGATGGAAGTCCATGCCCATGGAGATGGGCCTCAGGTTGCCGACGACGAGGACCGTCATGGGACTGCCTTTCGAGACCAAGAGGTCTAGGGTGATGCTCGCGGTGCGCTTCGCGATGTCGACATCGAAAGCCCCCAGGTCGAGGTCCACGCCGGGTTCGTACCGCCTGCTTCCATCCCGATCCCATGCGAGCCTCAGGCCTCGGAAGGGCCAGGGGCGCTGGCCTATGCCCGCGAGATCGACACCGATCGCGAACCCCGTCAGTCTCTTGTCAGCGGTCGGAGACTCGAGTCGGAGCGCCAGGCCGATGAGCCCTCTCTCCGTGCTCTGCGCCTGCAGCGGGGGGAGAGGTAGCAGGGACAGGCTCAGGCTGTTTGCCGCTTGTGAATCCCCACTCCGCCCGCCTCCACAGCCCAGGACCAGCAGCGCAGACAGAAGCAGGCCGTATCGATCCCGGGATCGTGGCGGGTTGCCGAACGAAAGTGACATTCAGGGCAGGATGGCGTGGACCACTGCGTTCGTTGCGCCCCATGCACCCGAGCCTCCCTGTGGTAACACGACCCCTGCGAAGCGGAGGGACCTGCCCACCAAGGGAGTCAGATGCACGCCGGGCATGATGGCACTGGCCTTGGCCTTGCCTCCCGTACCCAAGAGCCCGACGGTGCCGGGGAAGATGCCCGCGCTGCCGGGCAGCGTCAGCGTGAGGGAGGTCATGCTGTCGAAGTTGATGGGTAGTCTTGCTCCACCAGGAAGAGGGATGCCGGGGGACGATCCAGAGAGGCTGCCCAGGACGATGAACACGCGCCCCTTGTTGGCGGCCCCTAGATCGAGGCCCATGTTCATGGCCCCTCCCGTCTTGGCCGAAAAGCCCGCGCGATCCGAAGTGAGCTGTGTCTTGGATGCGAGCTCAAGGTCGAAGAAGGTGTAGTCACCTGTGGTCGGTGTCTTGCTTGTCCCGAACCAGAGCCAATAGCTCGTGGCGATGCCCACGTTGAGCGTGCCGGTGACCTTCCATGTCACGGTTCCCGCTACCTTCCAGCTCTTGCCATCGGTTCCGTACGAAGACGTGAACTTGTTGCCGACACGTTGGATCCGAAGGTAGATCGAGTTGGCGGACGTCGTCTTGTTGCCGTGGAAGGTCGTCTTGGCATTCGCGATGTTGCCGTAGTAGAGGACGTTCTGGGAGTTGAAGCCGTTGGTCCTCTTGAACTGGAGGTTGTTGCTCCTGTTCTTCCATATCATCAGTCCGCTTTCCATGGCCGCCGGAAAGCGTGGGTAGTTGACGTTGATGTGGGTCGTGATCGTGAAGTCACCCGTGGCCGGCACCGTCAGCATCGGACCGGCATAGAGCGGGGCGCCATGTCCCGTCGTGTGGTCGTTGCCAGGGGGGACGGTCATGCGGAGTTTTCCCTTCCCCGCCACCAAGGCGAACCTGGCGTCATTGCCGGGATCGCTCCAGGTCCACGCACTCTGGATTTTCTTGCCCGTGAAGTCGTCGTGAAATTGGGCCTGGAGGAAGGCAGGTACGAGGAGGCAGGTGAGAGCAGTGAGGAAGACTGGCTTCATGGAGGGGCCTTGGGCGGCGCAGGCGCAGCCGATGGGGAATGGAGCGAAGGCAGAGAGGGACTGCGTCAGTGTCCGGGATCCTCCTCCGGCCGTCTACCCCCAGGCTGAGTCGTTCGTTGGCGTTGGGCGGGAGGGGCTAGCTGGCTCGGGCGAGGTTTCCTCCGTGGCATGGAAAGATGGCGACCTCGAGCATGGGCGCACTATTGGTGCGAAATCGCCTGAATCCGGGTGGATTCTCCCGGTCACTGGATCGCACCTGGACTCTAAGCCCCTGTTGTTTCATGTCTTGGAAATTGGCCCCGAACTCCACTCCGATCGGTACTCGCTTTGCGGTGGTCGCAAGCACCCCCACTGTCCGGTCTCCCTCTCCCCGAGAGTTCCGACATGCACACCCCAGTAGTCGAGGGTAGATTCCCGCTGCGCTCTCCTGTGGCCTTCGTCCTCTCCCTGGCCTTCCTCCTGTTCGGTTCGTCCTGTAGCGGAAGCAACTCGTCGGCACAGGCGGGCCCACCTGAGGACCGTTTCGAAATCCTGGCTATCGAGCCGAACGGAAATGCAGAGGTGTATCTCAATCAGAGTCTGCGGTGGGTGTTCTCCCATCCGGTGGATCTCGACACCGTCAACTTCAATTCGATCTCCATCTCGGTCAGCGATCTTCGAGGCAATCTCCTCACGGAGCCGGTACCGGGACGATTCGTTCTTGGACTGGATCGCCAAGGGACCATCGATCCTCGTGTCCTGGAGTTCGAGCCTCGCTTGCCGACCGACACGAGATTCGCCAATGGGGGGTTCAAGGCATCCCGGATCTACAAGGTCCAGGTTCAGGTCGATGGAGCGAATCCCAAGTCCTTGTTGAAGGACAAGAGCGGTCAGCCTGTCGATCCGCTCTCCGCTCATCTGAGTCGGAGCTTCAAGACCGTATCCGGATCCACGCCGCGGGAGCTGTTCCGGGATTCGAGGATCGGTGGGCCCCACGTCCTGTCGCTTGAGTCGGGGCCCCGTGCGGGAGATCGCGTTTCGCTGAACCTTCTCGGGACGTCCCCGGTGGAAGTGAGGTTGACCTTCGATCAGCCGCTGAGCTCATCCAAAGACAATGTGCCAGTCGGGCAAGACAGCGACCCGATGAAAGCGCTTTCGCGCAAGAAGGGAAAGATCTTCCTCGAGTACGACGACCCCGTCCTGGGTGCCAGGCAGTGGATCCGCTCGCAGGTCGAGCTGCTCATCAATGATGTACGTGGGGCCGTTGTCCTGATTCGCCCGGAGGGTGTCCTGCCCAACCATGCCACCGTGCGCGTGATCGTGGAGGCCAACCTCCAGGACCTATCGGGCGGGACCAACATCATGGATCCGTCCTACGACCGTGTCGTCGGGAGCTTCCAGACAGAGGAATCCTTCGGTCCCCAGTTCGGAGCTCTGATGATGAGTTTCGAGAACTCCAGACTGCTGGATCGAGAGGCGCCAATCCTGGATCCGGTTGCCGAGGTCAAGGACGGTCTTCTTCGGGCATCCTTCGACTTCGAAGGCCTGTCGACACTGTTCGACTACACCGCGAGCTCTCGCGAAGTCATTCTGAACACGAATCTTGCCATCGTGAAACCCAGCAATGGTCCGGATCTCAAGTTTGTCGGTGGCGTGTTCTCCTTCCGTAATATCTGGATCAAGAACGGCGTCAGAGTGCAAGGGCAGGGAAGCAATCCCCTGGTCCTCTTGGCCAACGGTTGCGTCCAGGTGGATGGTCACATCTCCGTGGACGGGGGAGACGGAGGAAGCGACTCCGGCCTCAAACCCGCAAAGGGCACCATCCCTGGTGGATCCGGTCATTGCGGTGGAGGCAATGGAGGAAGGGCCAGCCACAACGCGAAGGGATTGGTCTTCGAGGGCGAGACTGGCAAAGGATCAGGAGACGCCTCCGCCATGGGGGGTGCTGGCGGAGGCGCTGCCTGCCCCAGCCTCTTTGCAGCCGCGGGCGGGGGAGGGGGTGGGTCCATGGCGACACAGGGTGATCTCGGTTTCTCGTCGAAGGCCATCCAAGCGACGGGTCGCGGTGGAAATGGAAGCCAGGCACTATCCCTCGGTGGTGCCGCAGGACCTGTCGTGTTCAAGGATACTGACCCGAAGAATGATTTCTGGGGCCGCCTCGTTACCGATAGGCAAGAGGTCACCATCGGCGAATTGCAAGCTCCTATGGGTGGTGCAGGAGGAGGTGGAGGTGGAGATGCCATTGCTGACTGCAAGCCAGCCAATCCCGCGATCAGCACGACGCATCGTGGAGGTGGAGGTGGTGGAGGTGGCGGCATCCTGATCATCAAGGCGCTTGGACCCATCATCGTCAGTTCCACAGGTCGGATCTCTGCTGATGGTGGACGTGGCGGGGGAGGAGGTCTGGCGGCTTCCTCCCGGTTTGGCGGTGGCGGCGGAGGCGGTTCGGGCGGCATGGTGGTCCTGATGTCCGCCACGCGCATCGATCTCATGACTCACCAGGACACCTATGCCAACAAGGATTACAACTTCTCGGTGACCGCCGACGGGAGCATCAGTCGAGTCGATACCTACGGATCTGTTCGTCGACAGAAGTATCCTCCCGGAATCGACAAGAGCAACTCGGGTGGCTATGGCGGCATGGGACTGATTCAGCTCCATACGCCTCCAGGCACCGATGCTGACGGGACAGGCACGATCCTGGATGACAATGTCCGCGTGATCCAACGGAGCCACTCCCTGACTGGTGCAAGCAAGCTCGCGTACCTGATTCGCGGCGACCTGCGGCCCAACCCATGGTTCTTGCCCGTGACCTTCGGTCGTTTCTCCGCCGCAGAGCTCCTGTGGCAAGACACCGGTGCCAGTCTACGGCGTGAGTCTTCGAATCCTGCAAGCGCGGGTGCGCGCGTGATCGACAGCAGGATCGCGAAGAATGGCCCGCTTTGGTTCTTCCAGAATCTCATTCTGGGGAGCCGGACCGGAACGGATGGATACATCCAGAGTCGGGAGAAGGGTGGCTACTCGGGGGCTCCGATCCGGCTCTCCGGGGTAAAGACCAGGCTTCAGATCCTGACAGTCGAAAGCCGCGGGACTATCTGGCACGGAGCTCCGGCGCATGTCCTCCACCTGGCAAAGAACACGCTCCCCGATCCCTCTCAGGGAGGTTGGAACCATGCCAACTACCTGGCGCGTCTCTATGACGGCAAGAAGACTCAGCTCGGTGAGTTCCGGATCCTGAGCACAGGGCACGACAGGATCCTGCTGGACGCCCGATCGGGATCCTTGCCGAAGGGCTTGGAACAGGCGGAGATCCTGGCTCGGTTCCTGGACGTCGAGACCGGTGGCAAGGAAGGCTTGGGCGAGGAGTTTGCCTGGAAGGTCGGAAGTGCGACGGAGCACTACCCCAAGACGAACCTCCAGATCGGCTTTGCCTTCCACAAGGATCCCCTGTCTCCGCGAGTCTCGGGGAACAAGGATCTGGATCGATATCCAGAGGAACTCGGGACCTTCCTCTACGGTCTG
>JAJRTL010000378.1 GCA_024278315.1 Planctomycetota bacterium
AGTCCAGCAGTGTCCAATAGACGACCGCAAAGTCGATGGAAGAATCTCCGAAACTCTTGATGAAGACATTGGGTGCAGGCTTCTTGAACACCCGACCATGCTTGCAGACCGTCTCGAGAAGCACTTGCCTCACCTGCTTCAGATCCGACCCATAGGCTACGCCGACATCGATCGTCGAGCGCATGTCGCGATCGCTGGCAGTCCAGTTCGTGATGGACGAAGCGATGAAGTCCTTGTTGGGAACGATGACGTCGATGTTGTCGAAAGAGGTGACGGTCGTGGAGCGGATAGTGATCTTCTTGACCTCGCCCAGGGTCTCGCCGACGCGCACGATGTCCCCGACGCGCAGGGGTCTCTCGAACAGCAGGATGAGCCCCGAGAAGAAGTTGGAGACGATGTCCTGAAGACCAAAACCAATGCCGACACCCAGAGCTGCCAGGATCCAGGAGACTTGCGCAAAGCCTATGCTCAACTGCGTAAAGGCGACCGACATGCCGACGATGAAGACGACGTATCCGCCCAGCGTACCCATCGTGTAGCGCATGCCCCGATCGATGACCGTGCGCTTCTCGAGCAGGTAGTCGATCGTGGGCCCGGCACGCTTGGAGAGCGCCAATGTCAGGAAAATCGCCAACAGGAAGGCCAGGAGATTCCCGAGGGTCACCTGGTCATGCGTGACCGAGCTTCCCCAGAGTCCCGTTTCCAGCAGGCTCTGGATTCCAGATCCATCGATACCATAGAACCACACCGCGATGGCGAGGAAGAGGAAGACGGATAGCAGGAACTCCAGGATCTCGATGAAGGAAGAAACAAGCCGAGCCACCTTGCTGCGGTCGGTCAACAGGGCTTCCCGTTCTTCGTCCGAGAGATCGCCAAGACTATCCTCATCCACTCGGTAACGTTTCAGGAAGAAGCGTTCGTTGATCTCATGCCTGAGGATCTGGTGGAAGGCCACGGCCAGCAGCAAGCTCCCAAATCCACCAATGATCCAGAGCCCCACCGCGTGGGCGAGGTCGTACCAGGTCAACAACCAGGCAGCGATCGAAATGACCAAGAAGATCCGGATCGGCCAGAGAGCGAAGAGCACGAAGGATTGGAGGAAACGCAGGCCACCGACATCGGGTGCAGGGAACAAATCGATCAAGAATTCTCTCCGGGCAAAGAAGAGATAGGCCATGATCAGAAGTCCACCATCCCGCAGGGTCATCAGCGCCGCCTCGAAGATACGGCCTTGATAGCCGCTGAGCAGGGCTCCCATCATCTGACCAATGAGTCCCAGCAACCAGAAGACCAGACCAAAACTCACGATGCGATAGAGCCGACGCGCATGGCCGTCCTGGATCACGAAGAATCGCAACCGGGGATTGGCAGGCCTCAAGAAGACACGGCTCGTGACGATCCAGAAGCTCGCAAACAAGAAGAACTTGCCGGTCGCGATGCTGAGTCGTTGCTCCTGCGATGCGGGAGGAAACAGGTCAGCCCCCAGGAGGAAGATCAGCGCCAATGCGGTCCAGGGGATCATGCGATAGATCCAACCCACTACCGTGAGGCGGAAGATGAGCTGCCGGGTCGGCTCTTCCGAAGAAAGGATCTCTCCCTGCATGTTTCGCGCCTTCCGGCGCAGGAAGAGGGAGCAGACGCTGGCACAGAGAAGTAGCAGGAGGATGAGGATCAGGGGCCAAAGACTCGTGTCCCCCTCGAGATCCTGGCTCGTGGCGGCTTGCCAGAGTTCTCCAGGCAAGGTCCACAGATGCCTGAAGACGACTCCAATCTCCAGGAAGAATCCCTTGAAGCCCTGTCCTCGTAGAATGAGACGTTGGGGATCCTGGAGGAGGAGGCCCCGCGATTCGAGTGTCTCGATGGCCGACCGGAGCAGCTCGCGACGGTCATCCAGAAGGCGTTGGATCGTGAGCAGGTCTTCCAGAGCGCTCTCCGATGAGGCCAGGAGAGAGCGGCTTTCCTTCTCCTCCTTCGCGGTCCAGCCATCGATGTAGGCAAGCGCTGGAGGGCCCATCCCTTCCAGGGCACCGGGCGCCACATTCTCGATCTCCCGACGACTCCGATCCAGATTGTCCTCGATCTCGAGCTGGAGAGTGTCCAGCTGCCTGGCCAGGCGGCGCTGCTCGCCATAGAGCCTCTTCCAGGTCAAGGCCTCGAGAACCTGGTGGTCCATCTCCCTTTCGATGGCCTTGATTCCCATCTGCAGCCGGAAGCTCCGGATCGAGTTGGACTCACCCTCCTTGCCAGTCGTGCCCTCGATGACCTTGGTGACAGTGGCCTGGGCATGCCCCACTTCTGCCTGGACCCGGACACGCTCACCCTCGAGCGTTCGTTGGAGACTCTGCGTCTTGGCCGTCTCTCCGATGAGCCGCTCGATGCGCAGCCGGGCCTTCTCCAGGACCTGGATGATGGCGCTCCGTCCCGCAGGATCCAATCCAGGCGTAGCGGGCAGCGAGATGGCCTCGAGTTGGTAGACCTTGAGTTCTCCCTGCCGCCGATCCACAGCCAACTTCTGATCCAGGTATTCCTTGTGCAGACCGTCTTGGATCTTCGAGATGGACGTTTGGATGCGTGCCTTGGTTTCCTCGAGCCATTCCTTCCAGTCCTTGCGACGGCGACGCTCCCGATCCAGGGTCTTGAGTTTCAGGACCTTGGCCTGCTTCTGGAGCATGAGACCGTCGAGGACATCCCCTTCCGGCTTGGGCGTGACCCCCAACTCCTTGTCGATCCGGGCCAGATCCGCCACGGTCTCCTGGCGATCCTGGGCGATCGCGGATTCATTGCGACTCTCGGCCTGTGCCAGCTCTGCTTCGAATCCACTCTGCAGTTCGAGGAGCTTGCCCTGCCTCTCCTCCAGCCCCTGCAGTTCATTCTCGATCAGGCGTCGAATCCTCTTGAGTCTGGTCTCCTCCTCCTTCCTCTCGCGCGACGACATGCGGTAGAGGCTCTTGGTCGGTGACAGCGTGAAGTCCTTTCCAGTCGGCGGCTCCAGGATCGGATCCACGTAGGGCTTTCCGATGCGCTCCAACCTGAGATTCTGGTACCGGTGGATCTGCGCCAGCGACTCCTCGATGGCATTCTTCTGGGAGATGAGGAGCGTCCGTTTCGTGCTCTCCTGCTCACCGACACTCTCGAGGTCCTTCTCGATCTGCTCGAGCTTCGCCCGAAGTTCTTTCTGCTCGGGAGCCAGCTCGAGTTTCGCCTGAGCTTGCTGGGCTGCTGTAGGTTGGGCATTCTCCCCCTTCTGTGGGACTTTCGTGGTCTGGGCCGTGAGCAAGACGACCAGGAACCAGAGGACGAGGACACTCGGGAGCCGAGAAAGATGACAGGCGAGGCGAAGGTGCATGCCCGGAGCTTAGCCCGAACGATTCGTGACCTCGATGCGTAACTGGATTCTCGGGGTGCGCATCTACCAGCAACGATCTCATGAATCTACCGGGTCAGGGATCGCTCCCACCGGGTGGAACGGTGCCCCCGGCTTTCACTCCGTCGGGTGCCGAAACCTGCGGTAGAGCGTCTCGGCCACGGCCATGGGCAGGCCCGGCACGCGAGACAGATCCTGGAGACTCGCCTCACGAACCCCTGCAAGGCTGCCGAAGTGCTTGAGGAGAGCCTGTCGGCGTCGCGGCCCCAAGCCTTCGACTTCGTCCAATTCGCTCCCGAGGCGCTCGCGCTTCTTGCGGTGGTAGGTGATGGCGAAGCGATGGGCCTCGTCGCGGATCTGGGTCAGGATGCGCCAGGGCGCCGAATCGATGGGCAGAGGAATGGGATCCTCGCGACCCGGCAAGAAGATCCGCTCGCCGCTATGAATCCGCTCGGGCCCCTTCATGCGGTCCTTGGCCAGACCGGCCACGGGAAGCTCATCTCCCAGACCACACTCGGCCAAAGCATCCAAGGCAGCCGACACCTGCCCCTTGCCACCATCGACGAGGAGGAGGTCGGGCAGCTCTTCGCCCTCGCGCTCCAGGCAGAGCCGCAGGCTGCGCTCCACGGCTTGTCGCATCGAAGAGAAGTCGTCCTTGCCCGCATCTCCCCGGATGCTGAAGCGCCGGTACTCCGCCGAGCAGGCCTGTCCATCCACCGATGAAACGCGTGAAGCCACGGTATCACGCCCCTGGATCGTGGAGATGTCCAGGCAGTGGATGCGTCGTGGCAGGTGAGGCAGTTCCAGCAGGCCTTGCAATGTGTCCAGATCCTCCTCGGTCCGATCGCCCCCTCGTGACCAGATCTCTCCGGCCATGCGTGCGTTCTTGTCCGCCATCTCTACCGCGCGCTTCTTGTCGCCACGCTGGGGCATGAGGATCTCCACACGCCCTCCTCGTCGCTCTCCGAGCCAGAGTTCGAGCCCTTCGCAGCCTGCCGGCTCGGAAGCGAGCAGGATCTCGCGAGGAACGTAGCGATCCCCCTGGTAGAGCTGCGAGAGAAACTGATCCAGGAGCTCGGCAGTCGGGAGCTGTGTCTTGAAATGATGAACACGGCTCCCCTCCAAGCCGAAGTTGCGATAGGAGAGCATGGAGATGTGGGCTTCTTCCCTCTGTCGGAAGAGGCCGACGACATCCCGATCCTGTGCTCCCACGACCGTCTGTTTCTCCGTGATGAGCTGCAAGGCTTCCAGGTGCTCCTTCCAAGTCTGGGCCTCCTCGAAACGCAGGCCCTCGCTGGCGCTCCGCATGCGGTCCTCCAGGTCCTTCTCGAGCTCCGCTGTATCCCCTGACAAGATGGCCACGGCGCGGTCCAGGAGATCGTCGTAGGCCTCCCGGTCGATGAGCCCGACACAGGGGGCTGGGCAGCGGCCGATCTGGTGTTTGAGGCAGGCCCGACTCCGTCCATGGAAGACGCCATCTGTGCAGTCTCGCAAGGGCGTCACGCGATGCAGGAGTCGCAGCGTGCGGCGGAGCGAACGCGCCGAGGAGAATGGCCCGAAGTAGAGAGCCCCGTCTTTCCGGCGCCGACGAAGGAAGCGGAACCAGGGCCACTCCTCGGTCCGGTCCAGGCGCAGCATCAAATAGGCCTTGTCGTCCTTGAGCCGGATGTTGTGCTTGGGCTTGAACTTCTTGATGAGCGTGTTCTCGAGAAGCATAGCCTCCTGCTCGGTCTGCGTGACCAGGAACTCAAGATCCCGGGATTCCTCCTCCAGGAAGTGGAGCAGGAACCGACCATCCCCACCCCTCTTGAGGTAGTTGACGACGCGCTTGCGCAGATCGGCCGCCTTGCCGACATAGAGCACCTGACCCTGCCCATCCTTGAAGAGATAGACCCCGGGCTCGTGGGGCAGCTGACGGGCGATCTCTGCGACGCGGCGATGCATGTTGAGTCTGATCCTCCTCAACCCAACAAGAGGTCGGCCTTCTCCAGACGAAAGATCTCGTCGCGAAGGCTGGCGGCCTTCTCGAAGTCCAGGAGGCGCGCCGCCTCGTGCATGTTCTCCCGAAGCTTGTCGATGTGCAGGGATAGTTCGCGCTTGCTCCCGAAGCTCCCGGCACCGACCGCCCCCTTCTGTCCCCGCCCCTTCTTCCCACGCTTGCCACCGGGAAGCACGATGGGTTCGTCCAGACTCACGGTCACGTAGTCCTGCTCCTCGACGGCCTGGAGCAGGTCCTTGATCTCGGTCTGGATGGTCCTGGGAGTGATGTCATGCTCCATGTTGTAGGCCAACTGCTTCTCGCGTCTTCGGGACATCTCGGCCATGGCCGCCTTCATCGAGTCGGTCTCCTTGTCGGCATAGAGGATGACGCGCCCCTCGACGTTGCGCGCGGCGCGACCGCAGGTCTGGATCAGCGAGCGGCGAGATCTCAAGAACCCCTCCTTGTCGGCGTCCAGAACGGCCACGAGCGCGACCTCGGGGAGATCCAGACCTTCGCGCAGCAGGTTGATGCCCACAAGCACATCGAAGACGCCGAGCCTGAGATCACGCAGGATGGCCATACGTTCGATGGCATCGATATCGGAGTGCAGATAGCGCACCTTGACCCCGACTTCTCGGTAGTACTCGGTGAGTTCCTCGGCCATGCGCTTGGTGAGCGTCGTGACCAAGGTCCGGAATCCAGCCTCGGTGACCTGGCGCACCTCGCCGAGCAGATCGTCTACCTGTCCGCGAGCCTTGCGGACCTCGATCTCCGGATCTACGAGCCCCGTGGGGCGGATGATCTGCTCCACGAAGCGATCGCCGACCTGTTCTATCTCCTTGTCTCCCGGGGTTGCACTCACGTAGATGACCTGGTGGATCATCTTCTCGAACTCCTCTCCTCGCAGTGGCCGATTGTCGATCGCAGAGGGCAACCGAAAGCCATAGTTGATCAGCGTTTCCTTGCGTGCCCGGTCGCCGCGATACATGCCCCCCACCTGAGGAACGGTGACGTGACTCTCATCGATGAAGATGAGGAAGTCCTTGGGAAAGTAGTGCAGGAGCGTGGCAGGCGGCTCACCGGAGTCCCGCCCATCCAGATGGCGCGAGTAGTTCTCGATACCCGAACAGAATCCCAGCTCGCGCATGAGCTCGAGGTCATAACGCGTGCGTTGTTCGAGCCGCTGGGCTTCCAACAGTTTGCCCCGCTTCTCCAACCAGATGAGATGCGTTTCCAGCTCGTCCTGGATCGCCGAGACGGCCCGGGCCATACGATCCTCGGGCGTCACGTAGTGGGAGACCGGATAGATGCGCGTCTCGGTCAGCTCCTCGAGCACCTCACCACGCAGCGGATCGACGACCGAGATCCCCTCGATCTCGTCTCCGAAGAACTCGACGCGGATGACCCGGTCCTCGTCGTAGATCGGGAAGATCTCCACGACGTCCCCACGCACGCGAAAGCTGCCGCGCACAAAATCCAGAAGATTGCGCTTGTACTGGATGCGGGCCAGGTTCCTGAGCATCTCGTCCCGATCGATCTCTTGCCCGACGGCTAGATGCACCGACATCTCTGCGTAGCTCTCGGGAGAGCCCAGCCCGTAGATGCAGGAGACCGAGGCCACGATGATGACATCCCGTCGATCCAGCAAGGAGCGCGTCGCGGAGTTGCGCATGCGCTCGATGGACTCGTTGATGCTGGCGTCCTTCTCGATGTAGGTGTCCGAGCCGGGCAGATAGGCTTCGGGCTGATAGTAGTCGTAGTAGGAGACGAAGTACTCGACGGCGTTCTCGGGGAAGTAGCTCTTGAACTCGTTGTAGAGCTGCGCCGCCAGCGTCTTGTTGGGTGCCAGGATCAGGCTTGCGCGCCCGGTCCTGGCAATCACCTGCGCCATGGAATAGGTCTTCCCCGACCCCGTGACCCCCAGCAGCACCTGTCGATCGACCCCCGACTCCACGCCCGCCACCAGCCCCTCGATGGCCCCCGGCTGATCGCCCGAGGGCTCATGCGGGCTCACGAGCTTGAAGAGCCCCTCCTCGACCTGTCTTTCTCCATCCATGACGAGAGCCTACCCCAGCCCGGCCCCCGTCGGTAGAAGGAGTCAGCCTAGCGGATCAGGTGCATCCGTTCGACATTCTGGGCCTTGCCGGGTCCGTGACAGACGTCGCAGGACTCGTAGCCGCTCGAGCTCGTGTTGACATCCATGTGGGCCACATGTGCTGTGGAGTCATGACAGGTGATGCAGGCGGCTCGCCAGGTCCTCGTGGGCAGAGTCTGTCCCAGCGGATGGTTGCGATCTGCCGGACGTTTCCATGCCTCATTGCTCTTGCCGTGGCAGACGGCACAGTTCTTCGTTCCGGATGGCTTTGCCGGGAATCCCACCTTCTCATAGCTATGCGCAGTGAAGTTGTTGGGGTAGGGAGCTCCACCAAAACCCACCACCGCGTAGCTGGAACCCTGGCTCAGGTCCTCTCCTTGGTGGATCTTGTGCAGCATCGTGCGGAAATCGAGCGTAGTCGAGGGCGTCGCGGGAGCGTTGGCAGCCACGTACCGCGGCCTGTCCTCCGAACCAGAGACGCCATGACAGAGCAGGCAGGTCTCATAGCCGCGCCTCCCCGAACCATGGAAGCTGATATCCCCATGACAACGATAGCAGTTGTCAGCAGAGGAGATCCTCTGGTTGGGCTCGATCGCTGTCGCAGAGCCCACGAGGAAATCCTTGATCGCAGGCCGCGACGCGTCGCTGTAGCCGGTGGAGGTCCCCACGACCGTGACGCTGAAGGACTTGACGGCGTAGAGTCCGAGCTGATAGGTGCCACTCACCAGGGCCTTGCCCATCCAATCGCCCCAACTCTCTTCCAGGTCAGGCGACTCGTTTAATGTGCCACCATACACAGCCGGGATCACGAAATCCGTGCTGTAGGTCATGAGGACCTTGTTGCCCGCGCCAAATTCTGTGACCTCGGTGATCGTGCCCGTCGCCGCTGTGAGCACGTAGTCAATCGCAACCGTCTTCTCCACGAGCGTAACCTGGCGCACAGCACTGCCGGCAGCATGCGCAAAACGCAGACCACGGGAATAGGCAGAAGCATTGATCGCGGAGAACCACAGCCGGTCTCCGTCCACGAATTGCACACGGAGGTACTCCTCCTTGGAAGCCACGCCATCCTCGATCACGATGGTATCATCCCGAGCGAAGCTGGCCCCTCCACCTGTGACGAGATCGATGAAGTTCTGGAACGCCGACACCTCATTGGGCGTCGTGCTGGAGGCCCCCGAACCGGTCCTCACGAAGACCTGCGTATCGAAGCCAGCCTGGTTCCAATGCGGTGAGCGGGTGGAGCTGAAACTCTCGTTGTTGGTCGAGGTCGAGGTCCCAACCCATTCCAGGTGGACTCTCTAAGGAAGGAAGGTCGTGTAGCTGGGCCCGGCTCCCAGCGTGGAGTTCGGCATCGAAGTCGAATGCACGAGATTGGAGTTCTTTGTGGGCCCGGAAAGGATCGCCTCGAAACGAATCAGGGATGAGAGTGCCACGTCCGCGCCTTGTGCATCCTTGACCGTAAAGCTCACCTGTGGCTTCTCGCCAGGGTCCAGCTTGCCGTTGCCATTGTTGGTACCTCCCTCCACGAGACTCGTGATCGCGAATCGCACTCCTGGCGCCTTGGCTGGATCCACAAGAGGATGCCGATGCGCATCCACGACTGCCAAGGCATCCCCCGACACCTTGTGACAGAGGATGCAGGCACTGTCGGAGCTCTGGGCCGGCATGTTGGAGGCGTTGGAGGAATAGGGTCGATCCCAGACCCAATCATCATGACAGGAGCCACAGCTACGTCGTGTGAGCTGACTGTAGATCAGGGCTCCGTCCTCCGGCGGAGGTAGCGGTCCCGCACCATCGGGATCCCCATGACAGCTGTCGCAGGAGACAGGTCCCTTGCGCATCGCATCCTCCTGGGCCTTGGCCGCCGTCGTCAAGACGTCGTAGCCAGTGTCCCGAGGCATGGGGCTCTCCATGCCAGGCCAAACGGGGAACTGGATGTCCGAGAACTCATGGACTTTGCCACTCCCTCCCACGATGCGGTAGGGCTTGGGCGTGGCGAGATAATCCCGGCTACCATCCGTCTTGGTCGTGACCCCCAGAACCGACCCGAGATTCTTCCCCGAGTGGATCTTGTGGATCATGACCTTGAACTCCACGGTGATCTCCGGCGAACCTCCCTCGATAGCAGGATCGTTGTTGTCCTCCGATCCGGCCGTGTGACAGAGAAGACAGTTCGTGATCTTCGTGCGGCGACCACTGTGGATCCTCAACGACTCATGACAGTTGTTGCAGTTGGCCAGGGTCACGACCTCACGCTTGTCCAACGCGCTTGCACCCCCCAGCAGGAAATCCACCGAAGCATTGGCCGGATCCGTGAACGTGTCCCCTGCAATCGTGTACTGCACATCCGTTTCGAGGCCGACCGTGTACGTGCCATCCAGCAGGGACTGCCCCGTCAACACGTCATGCTGGAAGTTGGGAGTGTTGTTGATCGGCGCCAGATAGGTTTCCGGAATCGGCACCGGAAAGGTGTAGCTCAAAGAACCGTCACCTCTCTGCAGGATCTTGGACACGAAATCCGTTTGGCCTGCGATCACACGCTGATAATTGAAGGTCGGGCCGGAGACCATAGCCTGTCCTCGATTCAAGTCCGCCACGGCAACCGCCTGGCCGGTATCGGCGCGCTTGACCGTGAAGACCACCGTGATGGTGTCCCCCACCTGGAAGCGACCGCCCGCCCCCGATGCTCCTTCCAGGCGAACAACCTGTAGATAGAGACCTGGCAGAGGGTCATCGATGCCGATGGCCGGTGTTCCAGGATCACCGGGATCCCCCTTGTCCCCCTTGTCACCTTTCTTGCTGCAAGCAACAAGGAGTGAACTGAGGATCAAGATCTGGAGGATCCAGAAAGAAGACCGGGCTGGGTGGTCTTGGTTCATGATTCGTCAGCTCTGGTACTCGGGTATTTCTACTTGTGGCAACTCGTACAGGTAATTCCAGGGTCCGGATGGGGCAGTGACTGCCCATTCCCATGGCACTGTCGACAGTTCATGGCCGGATGATGGTCTGACGGCATGGGGGCTGCTGCCAGATGACTGGGAGCCGCCTTGTGACAGGTAGCGCAGGAGGATCCCTGACCCGGAGTGTGGCAGTTGCTGCAATGACGATCCCGGGGTGAACCCCAGGTGCCCGTATGGCTGCGAGGACGAGTGCCTTGGTGGCATCGCTCGCAGAAGTCACTCCGGTGACAGGTCCAGCAACGGGAACGATCGATGGACGTCAGCACTCCATGCCCCTTGATTCGCCAGAAGTTGGTGTGATTGCGTGGCAACTCTTCTTGGTGGCAGGATTGACAGGTCGTCTTCTCGTGACAGATCTCGCCACGATTGACCCATCCGCCTCGATCGGACATCCCCTCGCAGGCCAGGTAGCGTGCCCCGTGACTGCGCCCCCAGTTCTTGCTATGCGAATCCGGAGCCCATTCGCGTCGGATCTCCCTGTGACAATCCTGACAGTCGCCGCGCTTCCCGCTCTCACGGTGGCAGGAGATGCAACGATCCATGGTCACTCGCGATTCCATCGGGATAACCTCGCTGGTCCCGGTACTCCCGTGACAGTCCTCGCAGGAGAGCTCGTGGTCCCCGACATGCACGCCATGCGAGAAGAGGATCTCGCTGGATTGCCGAGCCACATGCTGCGCTTTGTATCTGCCTTCTGCATCGAAGAAGCTCTGGACCCGAAGCTCCTCCGGCTTGTCGGCATCGAAGTCTTCGTGACAGGGCGTACAAACCCGGAGCCCCGGCATGCCAGGGGCTTCGGCGACGCTGGCCGCACTGTGACAGAGACTGCACTCCAGTTTCTTCTCGCCGACATGGAGTGCATGGCTGAAATGGGGTCCCGCATCTTCCATCGGGATCGGAGAGCCACAGGTCACGAGGACTGCGGCCATCACCCAAAGACCCACCACCAGGGGGATCCAGCGCGGCTTGCCCTTCTTTGTGATCAGAAATCCCATGAGAATGCTGCCCTCAGGCTGTGAAAACGTCCGATGTCGTCATCCTCCAGAACATAGAGGAAACGCAGGCGAAGTGCAGGATTGGGTCTCCAGGTGACCCCGAGATCGTAGGTCCTCACATGTTCCCTCTCGCGCGAAGTGGTCCAATCGTATTTGAACAGGGAGTAGGTCGTGCCCGCCCGGGCCTCCCAACCCTTTGCGAACTTGCAGATGCAGTCAGCACTCAGGGCGCTGATTCCCTCTCCGGAGCTATCGAAGTAGTCCCATGTCACATTGAATGCCGTCGTCCGCTGGAACAGATCGTGCAGAGAGGCCGAAACGAAGTAACGATCGAACTCACGGTTGAAGGTCCCTTCGTCGGAAGAATGCTTGAGGCGTCGCAGGTCGATGCCTCCATCCATGCTGTAGTTGTCGCTGAAGTCCTCGTCGACATGGATCTGAAACTGACGGTAGGGTTTGTATTCGAAGACGGCTTCGGTGAAGAGATCGAACTCGATCACCTGTCGCCTCTGGGTCGTCATGAGTTCGACATAACTGACTTCGAGCTGCATCCCCCAGCCGGAGAAGAGGTGGGTATCCCGAAGAATGAGGTCGCGCCCCCGATCCCCAACCATCGTGATCTTGCCGAAGAGGCGATTGTCTTCACCGAGGTTCTGCCACCCAGTCAAGCCAAAGAGTTGATCATCGATGGTGGGAACCGGCTGTCTCTGATCCACGTACATCCAATCCAGACGAAAGCGGGATTGGAACCAGGGCTCGATCTCCACATCGAGTCCGGTGGACAGCGCATCCTGGCTCGTGGCGTAGATCCTCGTCGCTCGTCCGATGTACCCACCCGCCCGGAACCTGGCCCTCCCCACGGCCTGGGTCTGGACACTGAGCCCGTCGATCCATGCAGGTTCGGGCGTCTCGAGGATCTCTTGCCGCCCCAGCCTGACGCGCGCGAACGGCCCCAGGTCCCGCCCTTGCACGTAGAGAGTGTAGATGCGACCCGTGATGGGATTGGGATAGGTCTGCAGGATGCCATTGAAGGTGTTGTCCAGGTCATTCCCGTCCATGTCCCAGGCTCCACGCCCAAGGAAATGGCCAGACCAGGTGTCCTGATCCGGATCGCCGTAGTCCAGAGCCAGGAGCCCGATGAGCTGTTGATCCCTGTCCTCTCCACTCCTGCGGTAGCGATACCAACTGCTGAGATTGCCCGAGAGTGGGAAGGAGGAGTCCGTGGGAAGACCACGGGTCAGGTTCAGCGGCGGAGGAATCATAACTCCCGGCTCTTGCCCGGTTCCTCGGGCTCTCTTCGAAGTGTCCTGTTCTTCCGGAATCCCATTCTTGGGTTTTCCCTGAAGGAACTTCTGCAGACCTTGCTTGGTCGTCTCTCCTTGATTCACGTCCTTGCCGGCCCCACCCTGCTTGGGAACCGCCAGCTTACCGGCATCGGGCTTCGCTGACTCCTTCCCCGGTTCGCCGGCCTTTCCCTCGGCAACTCCAGGGCCCTCGCTCTTCTTGGGCTTTTCCTTCCTGTCCGTCTCCGGCAGGACGACCGACTTGCCAGCCTGGGGCTCCTGGGTCTTCTTGCCATCTCCCGTGGACTTCTTCCCCTGGAGGAACCGATTGAGTGCCTTGCCCGCCCCACTCTTCGGCCCTGCCCCATTCCCCTGCGATGGCTTCTGCTGGGCCGACGGCTCTTCCTTGGGCGGAGCCGGGTCCTTACCCTGCCCGGTCTTGTTCTGGAGAGCGCGTGCTCCTGACGCCAGGCAGGTCAGCGCAAGACAGGTGACCCAGAACCTACCCACGCCCGCCATGCACGACCTAGGTGGACAGGCGATTCGTGGACGGCTCTGTGCCCCGCGGATCACTTTCCGGTGCCGTTGAAGATCTTCAGGACTTCGGGGTCTGGCTCCTCGTTGCTGAGCACCTCATGGCAGAGCGAACAGTCCTTGGAGATCTTGTTCCCGTTCTCGTCGATGTGCTTGTCATCGTGGCAACGGTAGCAACCCGCATGGGTCTGAAGGCTCGGATAGAGGCCCCACGTGATCTTCATCTCGGGGTAGATGTAATTCTTCCACTTCTCCACGAGATAGACTGCCGCCTCCTCGATGAGCGGAATCTGCTCCTTCGGCAGGCTGTCCTCACCGCCGCAGGACTGCAGCATGTCCTGCAGGATCCCGGGCGTCACGTTCTCCCGCGTCCAGGGCTTCCTGAGAGCTGCAAGAGCATATTTGCGCACGAAGGGAATGTCGCGGGAGATCTTCTCCTCCAGCAGTCCAGCATCCACGACCTCCTCGGCCGTTTCGAAGGTATGAGCCGTGCGATTGTGACAATCGATACAGTCCATCTGCCGCCTCTCGCCTTCGGGGGCACCGGCTCGTGTCTTCCCCTCCAGGACGAAAGTCGATTCGCGACCGTCAGGATGCTTGACGTGGATCCAGGGGATCTCCATGAGCTTGTCGTCAGTCGCCACGTACTCGACGATGGCCTTGGGGTGGATATGCCAGTGGATCCCACTCGCCTTGACATCGGAGTGCACGCCCCCCGTCTTCATCAGCAGGACGCTGGTGTAGGGAGTCACCTTCTCATCGTCACGAAAGTGGGTGTAGACACTGAGCTTCGTACCCTTGTATTTCTGGGCACAGTGGCATTCCTCACAGGTCTCCTTGGCTGTCCTTCTCCCCTCGATCGGGACCGGAATCGGTCGCCGATAGGTATTCGTCAGCACCTCATAGAGCTGCTTCGTGCCGTTCAGCTTGCTCTTGATGTAGAACTCGGCCCCAGGCCCCACGTGACAGGCCACGCAATGCACCTTCTTGTGGGCAGATAGCTCGTGGGTCGTGGCCTCGGGCGCCATGACCTGGTGGCATGTGGCTCCACAGAACTGCGTCGAGCTCATATAGCTCGCACCCGTGGAGCCCAAGGTGCCCAGAGCCAGGATGTTGATGATCGTGATCACGATCACGGCGCGAACGAGGTAGACGGGCTTGTCGGACAGGCGCTCGATGCGGTCATGCAGCTTCTTGCGGTAGATCAGCAAGCCCACCGGGATGAAGGCCAATCCCCCGAGGAAGAGCGCAGGGAAGAGGATCATCGTCATGAGCCCCAGATAGGGCCCGGTCCAGACTCCCGTGTTCTCCATATAGAGCGAGATCACGAGTGAGAGGAAACCGAAGAGGGCAAACAGGGATCCGGTCGAGCTGATCCAGTTGCTACGAATCAGGAGGATCGCCCGCTTGAAGGTGCCGCGTCTCTTCGGCTGAGTCGATGGAAGTCCGGAATCCAAAGGGCTGGTCACGGGTCTCTCCTTCTGCAAGAGCAAGCTGCATAGAGGCTTTATCCAAGAGGAGTTATAGGCATTGTCCCACAGCAAACCATGTGTA
>JAJRTL010000028.1 GCA_024278315.1 Planctomycetota bacterium
CAGATCCTGGGCACCGCACAGGATGGTGGCCTCCCCCACCTGGGATGCGAGAAGGACTGCTGTGCAGAAGCCCGTAGGCAGGGCCTCAGGCGCCTGCCTGTAAGTCTGGGCATCTACCATCGCGAGTCTGGCAAGACGCTTATCGTCGAGGCCACGCCTGCGGTCGAGAGTCAGATCCATGCCCTGGCCGCGAGTCGGGGACAGAAGGTCGCGTCCCGCAAACCCGTCGATGCCATCCTCCTGACGCACGCCCACATCGGTCACTATGCCGGTCTCATCCAGTTCGGCCGTGAAGTCGCTGGCACGAACAAGGTCCCCTGCTGGGTCAGCCCACGCATGGCCGACTTCCTGCGCAAGAACGGCCCTTGGAGTCAGCTGATCCAGCTAGGGCAGATCGAGCTCAAGGTCTTCGAACCGGGCATCCCCTTCGAGCCTCTCCCTGGGCTTCGCATCACGGCGGTCCCGGTTCCCCACCGCGATGAGTTCTCCGACACGATGGCCTTCCGCATCCGGGGCAGCCATCGCACCCTGCTCTTCGTCCCCGACATCGACCGACTCGACAGGCGGCTGGCCGACGGCCTGCTGCGCGACATCGACATCGCCTTCCTCGACGCCACCTTCTACGACGGACGCGAGGTCCCAGGCCGCGATCTCTCGGAGATCCCCCACCCCCCGATGATCCAGAGCACCCAGCTCCTGGCCGATCGTGTGCGCAGACATCCAGGCTCCATCCAGTTCATCCACCTGAACCACAGCAACCCAGTCCACTTCGACGCCACCCTGCAAAACTCCATCAAGAGCCAGGGCTTTGGCCTCCCCCACCGCGGCCAGCGCTTCGGTTTCTGACCCAGAGGACTCATGAGATCGTTGCGAGGTCACGAATCGTTCGGGCGAATCAAAGCAGGCGGCGGCGGGCCGAGGCGAGGCGGTCGGCGAGGCGGCTGATGGGGAGGGTCTGGAGGTAGACCTTGCCTGGGCCCATCAACGTGGCGAAGAAGAAGCCTTCGCCGCCGAAGAGGGCGTTCTTGACTCCGCCCACCCACTCGACGTCGTAGTCGACGCTGGGCTGGAAGGCGACCAGACTTCCGGTGTCGATGCGCAGGGGCTGCTTGTCCTCGAGTTCGATCTCGAAGACGGTGCCGCCTGCGTGCACGAAGCAGAGGCCATCCCCCTCCAGACATTGGAGGATGAAGCCCTCACCCCCGAAGAAACCCGAGCCGAGCTTCTTCTGGAAGGCCACGCTGATCTCGGTGCCGCGCGCAGCGCAGAGGAAGGCGTCCTTCTGGCAGAGCAGCTTGCCACCCATGGCCGCCATGTCGAGCGGGAGGATCTTGCCGGGGTAGGGTGCGGAGAAGGCCACGTCGGCACCAGCCTTGCCTCGGTTGGTGAAGGTCGTGATGAAGAAGCTCTCTCCCGTGAACATGCGCCCCATGCCCTTGAAGACGCCACCGAAGAAAGTCGAGGAGGCCGCAGGGTCCAGACTCGCCTGCATGTCGATGCCCTCGGTCATGTAGAGCATGGAGCCTGCCTCGGCGAGGACCTGCTCGCCTGGATCCAAGGTCACGATGACGGCCTGCATCTCCTGGCCGATGATGCGGTATTCGATCTCGTCACAGCTTCTGCTCATGGGACAGCCTCGGCTCAGCGCCTGGCCTGCTGCGAGAACAGACCTTCCTCCCCATCCTGCACGCGTTTGGCTTCTTGACCCGCCTCGAAACAGCTGCGACAGCGCGGCTCGTAGAAGTCATCGGTCCCCACGAGCAAGCGAGACGACGGGGCCATGCCCTTGCGGAAGGTGTAGTAGGCATCTCCCTTGCAAGACGCACAGACAGCCGGACACTTGATGATCTCCTCAGCGATGCCCATGAGATCGGTCACCGAACTCCACACCTTGGCTTCCGAGTCCATGTCCAGCGTCGCGACCACGACCTTGGCCCGGCGATCCAGGAGGGCACTCACGGCTGCCATGGCATCAGGGATCATGAAGAACTCGTCGATGCCCACGACGGCAGGATCCCGTTCCTTGCAGACCTGCAGGATCTCCTCGCCGCTCTCGACGGAGATTGCCGGGAAATGCGCCCCGGAATGGGCCTTGATATCGGTGGTTCCGTAGCGCTGGTTTCGACGAGGGTTGAAGGCCAGAACGGGGATGTCCTGGAGCTTGGCCCGGACCAGCCTGGAGATCAAGGCCTCGGTCTTTCCACCCCACATGGGACCACAGTAGACGATCGGAGAACGCATGCCGGGAGTCTACCCGAGTTTCCTCACGGAATCCGAACAGGATCTTCTTCCGGTACTGGCTCGAGCGGCTTGGAGGGAGGGCACAGGGAGGCTAGGCTCTTCTCCGCAAACCTGTTCTCGGTGGGCCAGAGCTGCCTATTTTTCTTCCCGATGCCGGGCTCGCCGTTCCTCCATTGATTGCCCCTTCCCCAGGAGACATCTCCAATGATCAGTACCCTTATCATGGCCGCCATGCTGCAAGGCGGAGCCAGCGCACCCGTCGTCATCAACGAGGTCGTCTACGACAACCTCGGCACGGACGATCAGGAGTTCGTCGAACTCTACAACGCCACGAGCAAGACGATCGACATCAGCTCCTGGACGCTCGACGGCAACGATGGTGGAGGACCGAACAGTGGAGTCACACTCCCGGCCAACACCAAGTTGCTTGCAGGTGGCTACTACGTCATCGGCAACAAGGCCGTCAAGAACGTCAACCTCGTCGTTGCAGCTGGATTCTTCGAGAACAGCAGTGAGTCGATCTTCTTGGTGGATGGCAACAAGAAGGTCATCGACGGGTTGTCCTACGAAGGACTCGGCACGGACATGTCCAAGTGGCTGACGTCCAAGCACGAGACCTCTCCGATCTGGGGCACCTGCATCTCGGTCAAGACCCATCCGACCTCTTGGTCCCGCATCCGTGATGGTCTGGATACAGGCAACAACTCCATCGACTTCCGACTCATGCCGGCGACACCAGGTACGAAGAACGACCTGTCGCGCTTCATCCTCTACAACGAGACCTTCGACTCGGCCAAGAACGAAGCCGTCGCACCCAACTGGGACGGGAGCTTCCGCGCCCCCTTCGTCATCGACCCGACGGTCAAGAGCCTCAGCAACCCGGTTGCAATCAAGGCTTCGCCCCAGGGTGGCAAGGCCGTCACTCTCTGGGACCCGACCTACCGCAAGGGAATCAACAACGGCACGACCGGCATGCTCCTCAAGGACAGCCTCAAGGATGTCGTGCTCGAGTGCTACGTCTTCACGGACGCATCCAAGCATGCGACTGGCGACGTCGAGTCCTGGTCCATCGGCCTTCGAGGCACGGCGGGCTGCTACGCCAATCACCCCTCCCCGACCGCGCCGCTGGCACCGCGCTACAAGAACAGCAACACCGGCATCTCGGTCAGCTACATCCGCAACGACAAGGGCGCGATGCTCTACTTGATCGACCACAACGACGGTGGCACAGATCTCGTCGTACTCGGCAGCCTGGCCATCGTCCCTGGCAAGAATGATGGATGGCAGCGTCTGCGCTTCACCGTGGCCGGCGACTACGCCGAGGCCATCTGGGGTGGCAAGGCCCAGACCGCTACGGGCTCCGTGCTCTACGGCAAGCTCGGCCAGGGCGACAAGAAGTCCAGCCATCCTGTCGTCAAGAGCGGCGGCTTCTACATGAGTTACCGGGGTACGATCTTGAGCACAACGGCTCCCAAGGCTCCTCGCCCCCTGACCGTCGACGCGATCAAGATCCTGCCGACCACCCCGCGCGTGACCTTCTACGGGACGAGCGCGACCGGCACCGCTGGCAAGCCCAGCATCGACACCTTCGGCAATCCCTCGGTCGGCAGCGCGGCCTTCTCCATCACCGGCAGCGGCCAGGTCCCGAGTTCGGTGAGCATCGTCATCCTCGGTAGCACCAAGATCGCCGCAGGCGTGCCTCTTCCCAATCCCCTCTTCCCGAAGGGATCGACCCTCTACGTGACGCCACTGCTGAGCTTCGCGATGACCGTCGACAAGACCGGCGCAGGCAGACTGCCCTTCCCGATTCCTCTCGACAACACGCTGGCGAGCATCGTCCTCCAGTGGCAGCTCTACAACCTGGACATCAAGACAGGCGCAGGCATGCCCCTCGTCTCTTCCCAGGGCATGTCCACAACCCTGAGCCGCTGACTCACGCACGGCAGCAGGCAAGCAAGCAAGAAGGGCTCCTCCGGCGAACCGGAGGAGCCCTTCTTCGCATGGGGCCCGATCGCAGGCTCCGGAGCGCGGAGCGCTCAGAGGATGGAGACGTAGATCGGCGCGGGCAACGAGCCCTGGAACTTGCCGATCTGCATGCGGATGGGTTGGAGGTAGACCTCCTGGCCGGACAGGCTCGCGTTGTTGGGAACGAGGAAGGGACCCTTGACCGCAGGCGCAAGCGAGGAGGCCAGGAAGAAGATGCCCTTGCCGAAATCCAGATGGAAAGCGCCGGTGAAGCCGGTGATCGGCAGGGGCTTCGCGCTGAGACCCAGGCCCATGTACACCAACCCGATCTCGTTCCCGAAGAGATCCAGCTGAAAACTGCTGATCGCACCTGGTCGGAGGGCCGGGCTCAACCGCAAGGGACGCGCGAAGTCGACGACCCTCACCTGGGGCTTCCCGCCTACCTTGTCACTGCCGACGAAGGCAATCTGCTTGCCACCCGGCGCAAACTGGATCTCGTCCTCGATGGCGTAGTGCGGCTGCGTCAGCACGATCTCCCCACCACCAGAGCTTGGAAAGAGGATGAGGCGTGAGGTACCCGAGACGCTCGGGAGTTCGCGAACCGCCGCCCACTTGCCATCTGCACTGAAGGCAGGCTGCGCTTTGCGGAAGCGTTGCTTGCCGGTGAGCACCAGCTCCTTCTTCGTGGCGATCGTGTAGCTCCGCAGGTGCCATCCGTGGCTACCATCCACGGACGAGAAGGCGAAGGTCTTGCCCGAGTCGACCCACTGCGGCTGCTCAGTCATCTGGGATCGGCCGCCAGCGAAGAGCGTCGCGAGACCACTGCCGTCCACCTTGGCCACCTGCACATCCCACCTGAAGGTCGAGGGCTTCGACCCGATCAGGAACCAGGTACCCGTAGGATCGAGATCCACGCGGCTCACGGCGAAGAGCTTGGGGATCAGGTCCTTGATCTTGCCGGTCTTGAGGTCCAGTTCGAAGAGGATGTCGAGGAGCTTCTCGGTCCGGATGCCGTACCACTTGCTCTCATCCTTGGAGCGGACATGGAGGGCTCGGACACCCTTGCCCTTGAGGTCGGCCAGGAGGCTCGACTTGCCGGTCGAGTCGTAACGATGGAGCTTCTCCCCGGAATAGACCGTCCACGTCGACCCGCCCTTGTCCCACCAATAGTCGAAGGGCTTGCCCAGGTTGAAGGCCAGTTTCTCGCTGTTCTGGAGCTTCAACCTCTGGATATAGAGGGCCTGGTCTCCTTTGTAGGCGAGGATGGTCCCGTCAGGCGAGTAGGTCGGCTGCGAGTGAATTCGTTTGGCCTTGGTGAGAATCTTTTCCTGGGCTCCCAGCTGCGGGAGGAAAAGGAGGGCGAGGGCACCCACACAGAGGCCTGCTCGAAGAGGGGGAAGATTGCTCATCTTGCTACCATAAAAGGACTTACGAACCAGGAGTGGCTCGGGGACCGGGAGGACCCGAGGGGCAGGTCTCATAGTCCCATCATACCTCGGGATCACGAAACTCGTGGAGCAAGGATTTGTGGCCCGGCTCGAACCCCAGGGGGGACTCCGGTAGGCTCTTTGCCCCCCCACCGGATGTGCGGAGAACCTGGATCGAAACTGGTCCCCCTATGGGACGGAAACTCCTCGCGGTTCCCCCACGGCCTCCGTAGATGGGCGCCCTTGTCCATCCGCTGGGTGTCCGGACTCCGCCACTGGCTACCAATCACCATTCATGACTGCCATTCCATTGATCGGGGGCAGCGTCGGTCTCGCCTGCGCTCTCGCCCTGTCCTCTCCCCTTCCTGCCGCCTACCAGGGCTCAGAGGGCGACCTCCTGCCCCCCGATGTCAAGATCGACTGGTTTGGGCCCGCGAAGACCAAGGCGGCCAAGGAGGCCCCCAAGGCTGCGCTCCGCAAGGCCGGGAGCCCGGAGCTCCTGAAGAAGCTGCTCGGCAACCGCCGGGCCACCTTCTTGAAGGTGGACCGCTACTTCCTCCCCTCCCACAAGGCCAAGGACGCAGCCATCCTGGACAGCGAGGGAGGCTGGCTCGCCTTCGTCGGAAGCAGGTTCCAAGCCTGGTTCCCCAAGGTCCCGAACGGAGCCAAGGCTCAGGCCAAGGCACGCATGCTGGACCTCACCAACGAGTCCGCAAAGGCCTTCCTCCTGCCCGGACTCTGCGATGCAGACAGTCGGTTCTTCCGCTCCAGCAGTGACCTGCGGGACTCAGGGCTGACGCTGGCCACACCCGCTGCGGCTTCGATCGCGCTCTGGGAGAAGGGCTGGGAGGACCTCCCCCTGACCACCGGAATCACGACTCTCTTCGTTCCTGCCGGAACCGCGGCCACCAGTTCGGGACACGGCGCCCTTGTGGGACTATCCCTGCGCCCTCTCATGCTGCAGCCCAAGGGCGGACTGTCATACCGGATCTCGAGCCTCGGAAGCCGAGGCACCAACCTCTCGAGGGACCAGGTCGTCAAGGCCTTGGACAAGGCCTTCGAAGCTGCGGAGAAGTACAAGGAAGCCAAGGAAAAGTTCGACAAGGACCTCAAGGAGTACAAGAAGAAGCGCAAAGAGTATCTGGCCTACTACAAGAAGAACCCCATGAAGAAGGGGGCCAAGGCGGCTCCCGCAAAAGCCGCATCGACGTCCCGCAAGGGAGGGCGACGCAGGGTAGGACTCACTCCCGCGGAGCTGGCGGCGATCCGGAAGCTACCCCGCGAGCAACAGCGCAAGGCCATGCAGGATCTCATGCGCAAGAAGGCAGGCACAGCTCAGGCAAAACCCGCCGCCAAGGATCCCAAGGCAGGCAGCAAGACGGCGAAGACCTCGGGCAAGGCACCTGCGCGACCCAAGTTTCCCAAGCGTGTCCCCGAGAACCCGCAGTATGAGTCCCTCCTGTCGGTCTTGGACGGCAAGGACTTCCTGCGCGTCGAAGCCCATCGGGCTGGCGAGATCCGCGCCTTGCTCGAACTCAAGAAGAAGCACGCCCTCGACAAACTCGTGATCGTCGGCGCCACCGAGGCCTGGAAACTCCCCGAGGCCATCGCCAAGTCAGGCGCACTCGTGCTCCTGCGACCGGACACCCTGCCCAGTCGAGGCTACGATCTACTCTCCGAGCATCTTCCCGCCCAGGCAGCCCTGCTCAGCAAGGCCGACGTTCCGGTCTGCTTCGGTTCGGCAGGTCGAAGAGAAGCCGGATCGCTTCCCCTCATGGCAGCCCGCGCCGTGGCCCATGGAATGAGCGAAACGCAAGCTCTCGAGGCGCTCACCAAGACCGCGTGGCTCGCCTCGGGTGGCCAAGGCAATGCCATGGTGATCTTCTCCGGAGACCCCCTCTCTCCCGATGCCCGCGTCCTCTGCGTCCTCGACCCCATGGGTCTGCGCCATGCGGGAGGACAGAAGTGATCCAGCACGATACAGCCAGACACGCAGCAGACAGCAGCGCTGCAGACCGAAGCACAGCAGTGATCCTGAACATTGGCAAGAGCATGAACCGGCACCACTCTCGGCTCCCCCTCGCGACGACCGTGTGGATCGTCGCCACACTCACCCCCTGGATGGCCGCACAGTCGTCGTCCCTAAAGCCCATCGTGATTCGCGCCGAGAAGGCCTGGCTCGAACCGGGCAAGAGCCTGGAGCGCGCGCGCTTCACGATTCGAGGCGATGCGATCAGCGAGGTGGATCAGTTCGAGAAGGGATCCAAGGCCGGCTCCGACGTGATCTCGGGCGCGGTCCTGACGGCCGGCTTCATCGATCTCCACAACCAGCTGGGGCCGACGAACGAACTCGCAGAAAAAGTGGAGTCCTTCACTCCCGAGCTGCGCGCCGACCAGGCCTATGATCCTTTCGATGCCCGATGGAAGCGGGTGTTGGCCCAAGGCATCACCTCGCTGATCTATGCGCCCAGCAACACCAGCATCGCAGGCGGACAAGCCATCCTGCTCAGGCCCGGTCTCAAACCAGAGAAAGACGCACCCGCCACCTACGTCAAGTTTTCCCTCACGCGAGAAGCACAATCCACCTACAAGCGCCCCACCTCGCTCGTAGGTGCCGTGGACTATTTGCGTGAGAGCTATCGCAATCTGCGCAGTCGCACGCCACGCAACCTAGGAGCCGCCGAGCTGATCCTCGCGACCACGGTCGGTGGCAACAGCAGCGTCGGGATCGCCTGCAATCGCCCCGAGGAGATCCAGGCCGCGCTCGAACTCAGCAAGGAACAGAACCTCGACTCCTTCCTGATCCTGGGCGATGCGACAGGTCAGTTCGATCCACGGATCCTCGACGATGTCCTTCCCACCCTCGCCAAGGAGGGCAAGCGCCTGCTCCTGCCCGCCCTGGGTTCGAAGAGTTCGCAACGAGCCCAGGCACTCCCGGCGCAGCTGGCCAAACAGGGCATCCCCTTCGCCTTCTCTGCAGCCAGCGATCGAAACAACGGCATCAACAAGTGCCAGTGGACCATGGCCATGGCCATGCGTTCGGGTCTCAGCGCCGACAAGGCACTGGCCGCCCTGACGACGACGCCAGCGTCCTGGGCCAAGATCTCCGACAAGGCCGGCAGTCTCTACAAGGATCGCCAGGCCGACCTCTGCCTCTGGTCAGGCGAGCCCTGGGATCTGCGCTCGCGACTCCTGCTCGTCGTCCGAGCCGGCAAGATCGTCTGCGACGCGCGCCCCGAGAAGGACACGCCCATGAAGGACAGCCCGACTGGGGAGTCCCACCGATGAACCCCCTCCGCAAGCCCATCCTTCCCGATGCTTCTGCCAAGAGTCTCCCCATGATCCATCCCCACAAGCTGGCCCTCGGACTGGCCCTCGGACTCACGCTTGGCCTGGGCGCCAGCCTCGGTGCGCAGGACCGGCTGTTGCTCAAGGGCGCCAAGGTCTTCACGGGCAAGGGTCCCTTCCAAGAGGGCCTGCAGATTCTCGTCGTGGACGGAAAGATCCAGAAGGTCGGTAAGGACCTGTCGGCCGAGAACAGCACGGTCGTCGATGTCTCGGGCAAGTGGATCACTCCGGGACTGGTCGACGCCAACACCTCGCTGGGCCTCGCGACCACGCACACCAACGAGCAGTCCAACGAGACGACCCCGCACATCCCCATCCTCGATGCCATCGATCCACGGGCCGCCAACTTCAAGCGGGCCCTCGGCATGGGAGTCACGTCTGCCTACGTCTCTCCGGGAGGCATGAACGTCTTCGGCGGCTTGGGTGTCGTCTTGAAGACGGCAGGTCCCCAGTTGAGCGAGAGGATCATCCTCGACAAGACCGGTCTGCGCATGACGCTCGGCGCCATGGCCAGCTCGGGCAATCGCTCCTTTCGCGGCGGGAACCCGGACTCGATGTTCTACAGGCGCCCCACTTCGCGCATGGGCGTCATCTGGGAGATCCGGAGTCAGTTCTACAAGGCCGATGCCAAGCGCGCCTCGGGACAGGGCTTCGACCCCGAGAAGGACCCGGCGACGCGCACGCTCATCGCAGCCCTCGACGGCAAGCTCACGGTCCGCACGACGGCACGCACCGATCAGGACATCCGCACGGCTCTGAGACTCGCAGAGGAGTTCGGCATCCGTATCGCCATCGACGAAGGTACAGAGGCCTACAACTCCCTGGACCAGATCGCCGCCGCCGGCGTCCCGGTCATCGCCTCCCCTCCCTCGGTCAGTCAACATCCCGACCGGGCAGAGCGACACCTCGACACGATCAAGCTCCTCGCCGACGCGGGCGTCGTCGTGGCGATCCAGACAGGGCAGGGGCTCGGAGCCCTTCCGCTGATCCGGGAAGCCAGTTTCGCCGTCCGCTACGGACTCCCACGTGAACGCGCTCTCGAAGCGGTGACCTCGGTACCCGCAGAGATCCTTGGCGTATCCGATCGAGTCGGCAGCCTCAAGGAAGGGCTGGACGCCGACATCGTCGTCTGGGACCTGAACCCCCTGAGCGTGTTCAGCCGTCCTGAATCCGTCTATGTCGGAGGCAAGCTCCTCCATGACGGCAAGGCCAAGAAGACCAAGAAGGTCACCTCGCCTCGTCGGGGCACGCCACGCAAGACCCGCCTCTAGAATTACAAGCTTGACCCTGATCCATGGATCGGGTCACCATCGATATTCCACTCCTCCTCCACTTGGACCAATGACCACGATGACTGCCAAGCACATCGTCTTTGCCGGCCTCACGGCACTCTTCGCTTCCGCTCTTCCCGCCCAGGACCTCACGGTCGTCAAGGCAGGAACCCTGTATCAGGGTCGTGGCAAGCCCCTCCTGAAGGACGTCGTCATCCTCATCGAGAACGGCAAGATCAAGAAGATCGACAAGGGCACGAAGATTCCCTGGAACGCCGAGGTCATCGACGCCAGCAAGAGCTACGTCATGCCTGCCTGGGTTCTCGCACACGGCTCGGGCGGTCTCGACCGCGAGAACGAGAGCATTCCCGTGACACCCTATCTCACGATCATGGACTCGGTGGATCCGAGCTCCAACTACTTCGAGACGGCGCGCCGTCACGGGATCGCCATCCTCCATATCCTGCCGGGCAACGCCACACAGGTCGGCGGCCGTGGGGTACTGCTCAAGCCGAGTGGACGCACACCGGAGGACATGGCCCTGGTCGAGAAGGCGGGCATGAAGATGAGCCTCCAGGCCACACGCGGCTCGCGCAGCCAACACCTCCTCCAGATCGAGAAGGCCTTCAAGGCAGCACTCGACCACCGGACGGAGATCCTCCGCCAGAAAGCCGAGTGGGAAGAGGACAAGAAGAACGGAGCGACGACGGTCGAGGAGTTTGATGTCGACAAGAAGATCGACAAGCTCAAGAAGCCACTTCTCGAGATGCTGGATGGCAAGGTGCCGGTCTACCTCTACGTCCCCGGTGCCAACGATGTGGCCAACGCCTTCTCGTTGATCGAGAAGTACAAGCTCAAGGCCGTGCTGGTTCTCGGCGGTGACTGCTACAAGGCCGTAGACCTCGTCAAACGCTATGGTCGCCGCAACCCCGGCAAGCTGCGCATCATTCTCGGCCCGAAGCAGGAGGTCGTCGAGAAGGATCCCGTGACCCAGGAGGAGACACTGGTTTGCCCCGCAAAGGTGTTCTTTGACGCCGGTCTCCCCTTTGCGCTGAGTTCCACCAGCAGCTCCGGTCGTTGGGGAGGCAGCAGCGGCAACCCAGCCCTGACCATGCCCTGGTACCAGGTCGGCACCTGTGTGAGGCACGGTGTCCCCGAGGACATCGCCATCGCAGCCTTCACCGAGATCCCGGCCATGTTCCTGAACCGCGCCAAGCGCTTCGGGCGCCTCGAAGTGGGCATGGACGCCACGATGCAGAGCCTTGCGGCAGCGCCGATGGAGCCTGAATCCAAGGTCCGGATGCTCCTGTTCGAAGGTCAGATCATCTACGACCGCAGCAAGGATCCCCGCGTCAAGCAGCTGACCGGCAAGCCCACCCAGACCCGCTGAGGCATCGATGCAGATTCCAAGATTCCATCTCCCGGTGCTCGCCCTGGTCCTGACCACAGGTCTCGGTCTGGCTCCTTCGCACGCGCTGTTCGGACAAGGCAGTGCTTCTGGACAAGACAGTGCTTCTGGACAAGGCAGTGCCCAAGAGCAAGGCAAGACAGAGCCTCAGAAGGATCTACTCCTTCGTGTCGGCCGACTCCATGTCGGCAACGGCCAGGTCCTCTCCAAGGTGCGCGTCCTGATCCAGAACGGCAAGATCGCCAAGATCGGTAAGGATGAGGGCCCTCTCCCCGAAGACACCGAAGTCCTCGACCTCAGCCGCAAGACGCTGATCCCGGGTCTAGTTTCTGCCTACAGCGAACTCTCAGCGCGCGATGTGTCCTACAACGTAGCCCCCGACGAGATGGCCATCGACAACTTCGATTGGTTCCGCAAGCACCCGACCTTGCTGCGAAGCGGCCTGACCACCATCTACCTGGCACCAGGGAAGGCCCGTCTGGTCTCCGGTCAGGGATCGGTCGTCAAGCTCTTCGGCAAGGATCCCTCGACACGCAAGCTGGCCAACAGTGCCTGCCTGCAGGTCAACTTGACGGATGCCGCACGACGCTCCGTGCCCGCCATCTTCGAACCTGTCCCGACCCCCAACAACGAGTCTCCTCTCCTCCCCTCCCGCCGCCAACGCGGCAGCTCCCGCGCCTCCCAGCTCGAAGTCCTGCGCAAGGCCTTCCTCGAAGCGAAGGAAGGACCGGCTGGTGGCATCGGTGGAGATGGCCCTTCCGAGGCCCGTTACTACCTGACGAGCCTGCAGGAGGCCCTCGAGGGCAAGCTGCCCATCCGGCTCGCGACGAGCAAGGCCGACGACATCCTGCATGGGATGGAGCTGTTCGCGGATCTGGGTGCCAGCCTCTATCTGGATCGCCCGACCCAAGCGCCGCTCCTCGCCAAGGAACTGGCCGAGAAGCAGATCCCGGTCGTGCTGTCGGTTCCGATGCGTCCGTCCGTCCCCGCCGCCGGCGACTACGACAAGCTGGCCCAAGAGAATCTGCAGCTCGGACCCGACCACGCAGGCACACTGGCCCTGGCTGGCGTCAAGGTCGTCCTCGTCCCACAGAACGACGCCGATCTCGACAAGCTACGCCTCGTCGCCGGCATCGCTGCCCGCTACGGCCTGGACCGCCAGAAGGCACTCTCGGCCATCACGCTCGAAGCCGCCCGCGTACTCGGTGTCGCGGATCGCGTCGGATCCATCGAAGTCGGCAAGGATGCCGACCTCGTCGTCCTGACCGGCGAACCCTTCGATGCGCGCAGCCGGGTCGAACGCGTCCTCGTCGACGGCGCTCTGGCCTGGAAATCCAAGACGACGCAATCTCCCTTCGCCATCCGCGCCGGGCGTGTCCTTCTCGGCAACGGAGAAGAGATGCGCAACGCCATCGTCGTCGTGCAAAACGGTCGCATCACCGATGTCGGCCCCTACGCCGAGCTCCCCCCCGGCACCGAACTCAGGGAGTTCCCCGACGGTGTCCTGGTGCCAGGGTTCATCGCGCCGGCGACCCTCCTGGGTCTGCACTCGGACTCGGGGGGCACGGTGTCAGCCAACACCACGATCGATGTGGCCTCCCACCTCACGGCCAAGGATCCTGCATTCCGGACTGCACTCGAGAACGGGATCACGAGTCTCTTCGTGACGCCCGCCTCCAACAGCACGGTCGGCGCACGCATCGCAGCGGTCAAGACCGACTGCAGCGGCAAGGCCTTTGTCACCCAACCGGTGGCGGGTCTGCGCATGAGCCTCGCAGGTGGAGGCTCCAAGGGCATCGCTCAGATCCAGGCCATCCTCAAGAAGGCCCGGGCCTACGTGAACCCGCCCAAGCCCAAGGCGGCCAAGAAGCCCGAACCCAAGAAGCCGACCCCCAAGAAGCCGACCACAACCAAGTCGGACGCCCCCACGGTCGACATCAGCGGCAAGTGGACAGCCGCAGCGACCATGGCTGGTCCTGGTGGCGGGCGCAAGATCCAGATCCCCTTCGAGATGGGCCAGAAGGGCAAGGAGATCACCTTGGACCTGCGCCTGCCAGGCTTCCCCGTGCCTCTCAAGGGCAAGGGCACCTTCGAGAAGAACAAGCTGAAGGTAGCCCTGGTCGCCAAGATGGGGTCTCGCGAGATGAAGGCCTCCGTGGAGGCCGACTACGCGGACGACAAGCTGACTGGAAAGCTGACGCTCAACTTCGGTCGTCGGCCGCAGGTCATCGCCTTCGTCGCGAGCCGCGGTTCGGGCGTCAAGCCAGTCGCCAAGGAGAAGAAGAAGGTCAAGAAGGTGAAGAAGGACGAGAAGCTCGAGCCCTTCCGCGCCGTCTTCAACCAGGGTGCACCCCTGGTCGTGAACTGTCGCAATCGCGATGCCGTGCTGGCAGCGGTCGAAGCCGTGGTCACCAAGGAGAAGCTTCGCCTGGTCGTCCAGGGCGCCGCCCGTGAGCTGGTCAAGAAGCCCGTGACACTACCTGCGGGTGCCAAGATCGGCTACCTCCTCCGTGTCACGGAGACCAGTTACACGGAGAAGGGCAAGGTCATGGATGTGGCCAGCGCGCTCGCCCATCAGGGCTTCGAGGTCATCCTCTACGCCGGCGTCCAGAAGGGCACGGCCCACCTCCCCCTCCACGTTGCCTGGTCGGTGGCCCAGGGCTTCGACGCGCGTCGGGCCTTGGCCTCCCTGACCTCGGCCGCAGCCGCGAGCTTCGGCCTCCAGAAACGCATTGGTAGCATCGCCAAGGGATGCGATGCCGACCTCGTCCTGCTGAGCGGAGATCCCTTCGATCTCACGAGCCAGGTCTAGAAGGTCTGGGTCCAGGGTCGACTCTGTGTCGGCAAGGAATCGATCCCGTCCGAGCAGAAGAACACTGAGACCAAGGTCTCACAGATTGGCCGCTAGAAAGTCCTGACCATGAGCAAGCACTCCACCATGATCCAGAGCCTGTCCGGTCTCACCCTCGGGTGCGCCCTCCTGCTCACGCAGGCCTCTCTTCCCGCCTCACTGGGCGCCTCACTGGGCGCCTCACTGGCCGCCTCACTGGCGCCCGTGGAGGCCCGCGCCTCGCTGGGCGCAGGGATGCAAGCTCCGTCCGAGCCCAGCCAGGAGAAGGGCAGGGTTGAGCAGCAAGTGCTCGGCACCTGGCAGACCGAAGTGGCCATGGGCCGGGGAGGCACCAAGCGCAAGGCGACGATCTTGATCGCCAGGAAGGACGGAGGCCTGCACGCCACAGTCACCGTCAAAGGGCTTCCTGCAGCCTTCCAGGGGCCCGTGAAGCTGGAGGGAAACAAGCTCTCCGGTTCCTTGGTGGCCCACTTCGGTGGCAGTCAGCGAAAGGCCCCCTTCCGGGCGACCTTGACCCAGGGACAGCTCAAGGGCTCGCTGAAGCTCTTCCGGCAAGCCCTTGCCTTCACCGCAACGAAGGCCGGGGCCAGGCCTGTCGCCGGGGCCAGGCCTGTCGCCAAGAAGCCTGCCCAGGCCTCCAAGAAGGGCAAGGCCACCGCGGCAACACCGGGCAAGACAACGGGCAAGACGAAGAAACCGGTCGCCAAGAAAGCCGTCAAGAAACCCAGAAAGCCCACGGGCCCACAGGAGGGCGAGAGTCTCCTGGTGAAGCCGCGCAAGAAGGCTCCCAAGGACCTGAGCCCCTTCAAGATCGACTACGGCAACCGGCCCGCACCCAAGGATTGCAAGGTCGCCAAGTGGGGTCCCGACGACTACGACTCACCTGACTACGCCTACTACGCCAAGAAGATCTTCCCAATCACCAGCGCGCCCATCGACAACGGCGTCATCCTGGTCCACCGCGGCAAGATCACGGCCATCGGCAAACGCGGCGAAATCCAGATCCCAGAGGGCTACAAGATCATCGATGGCGGTGATGGTTGGCTCTTCCCGGGCTTCCTGGA
>JAJRTL010000379.1 GCA_024278315.1 Planctomycetota bacterium
TCAGCGTTCTTCACCGGCACGATGAATGACTGCGCCGGCCCCTTGTCGGTCATGGCGAGGGCAAAGACCGGCGACCCCGTCATATCCACGTCTTCCGCCTTCAAACCTGCCATCATGAAGAGCGGCGACGGATCGACGAACTTGCCTGCTCCTGGCTGGAAGGACTCCGCAACGTCTTTGGCCTTCTGGATCAGATCATCGATCTGACGAATCCGGGCAACCACGACTACGTCTGTAGCAATGAGCTTGCCAGCGTCGGCAGCGACATGGGTTGTTTGCTGCACAACCGGAGCGTAGGCCCCGGCCCCTTGGTGCTTCGCATCGTCACCGCACGAGGAGAGAATCAGAGAGATCGAAAGAAGACATGAGAATGCGACACAACGTGTTGTTGAAAAAGGTATCACCACGATGAGGGTCTCCATTGGATGGATAGGGGTGGACGAATGAGGCTTTGGCAGTCTATCGCCCTGGGGCCGAAAGCCATAGAAGTCAGGATGCGGACGGCAAGCCTCTGGACCGGGTCAGCATCGTGGCGCAGCCGACCAGTCGCCGGTCCAAGGGTGGCATTCGCGTCCTGACCAACCACCAGGGCCGCTATCGTCTCTCGGGACTCCATGTCGGTGTCTACCGCATCCGGGCCAAGGGCAAGCAGATCGAGCTGACGAAGCCGGGTATGACAAGGCGGCTCGATCCGCGCAAGCTATATTCGGACTCCCGTCGGATGGGGCTGGGCCGAAGACCCGGTCCGACCGGGGATAGGGAAAAGACCGGCCATCCGGGGGGCGAATGGCTCCTATGGGAGGGTCGAACGAGGTTCCGCCGCATTGGGATCTCTTCGTCGGGGTTTTTCGAACCTCCTCGGGAGCTCCTCCGTATGATGTTCGCCCTATGTCCTTGAGCCGAATGACCTGTATGAATCCTCGTCCGATCGCGACCTTGTTCGCGCTTCTTCTGGCCCTGACCACTGCCCTTGGCGGGCTCCGGGCTCAGGAAGATGCCACCAAGTACCTGGATCTCGAAGCCAGCTTCTCGCCGGCCAAGCCACAGCCCGGCCGGGAGGTCGTGCTGGATCTGGCCATCCTGATGAAGGACGAGTGGCATCTCTACGGAGCGGCGACCGAGAGCAATGAGCCACCATCACTCAGCTCTTTGACTGGGCTCAAACTCGAGAAGCTCGGTGGCTTCGACGTGCCGGACGGCGAGAGGCACGAACCCGCTCCTGGCATCGTGGATTACTGGCTCATGGGGAGCTTCCACCTCAAGCAGAAGTATCGTATTCCGGCCGGAACCGAGCCCGGCACCTACAAGCTCAAAGGCAGTCTGGCCATCGCAGCCTGCACTCCCGAGTATTGCGATCCGCCAGCGGACTACGAGTTCGAGGTCGTTCTGGTCGTGGCCGCGCCGGAGGCCAAGAGCGGAGTGCAAGGCAAGACGCCGGGCGCGGCTCAGGGTGGCGGCGAAGCCCCAGAGCTACCGGCGGGAGTTGGGTTCGGACAGGATCTCTTCGGCGGAGGCGTGGGCGGCAAGAAGGTCACCGTGCTGGACGTTCGCGTCGAGCCCTCACCGATCCGCCCGGGGGAGACCGGCCGTCTCATCGTCGAGGCCAGGATCCAGCAGGGTTGGCACGTCTACGGAGCCAAGGACGAGCACCCCGCCAAGATGGACATCGAAGGGGGTGAACTCATCCAGACCAAGGGCAAGACGCTGTTGCCCGCTGGCGAGAAGCATGGCGAGCCGCCCATCGTCAACTACTGGGTGCTCGACAACTTCACCATCGAGCGGAGCTTCACTCTGCTGAGTGGGGCCGAGGCCGGCAAGATGGACTTCAAGGCCTACTTGCGCTATCTCCCCTGCACGCCAGAGATCTGTGATCCGGATGAAGAGGTCGAGGTCCAGGCTTCGCTGCAGATCGAGATGGGCCCGGCTCGCGCCGAGTATCTCAGTAGTGCTGCCGCCGAGATCGGCACCGATATCGATGATGTGAAGGGGGCCGGCCTGCTGCAGTTCCTGCTGCTCTGCATGGGCGCGGGCCTGGTGGCGCTGATCATGCCCTGCACCTACCCGATGATTCCCATCACGATCTCCTTCTTCACCAAGCAGGCGACCGAGCGCGAAGGCAAGGTCCTGGGGCTGAGTCTCGTCTATGGCGCTGGCATCATCCTGATGTTCATCCTCATCGGTGTCGTCGTCGGCGATCCGATCGTGAGATTCGCGACGCACTGGATCACCAACCTGTTCATTGGCGTGGTCTTCGTCGTTTTCGGTCTCTCGCTCCTGGGCTACATCACGATCACCCCTCCCAGAGCCCTGATGAACCTGGCCGGGACTGCCTCGACCAAGGGTGGGTATGGCGGCGTGTTCCTGATGGGCTTGACGCTGGTCATCACGAGTTTTACTTGCACGGCACCATTCATTGGTACGGTGTTGGCCTTGGGGGGTAGTGGGGGTGATCAAGGACGTGTCGCGCTGGGCATGGGCGTCTTCGGCCTGACGATGGCGGCGCCCTTCGTGGTGCTCTCGCTCGTCCCGGGCAAGATGGCAGCCTTGCCGCGCAGCGGGCAGTGGATGAACACGATCAAGATCTTCTTGGGTTTCGTGGAGATCGCAGCAGCGGTCAAGTTCTTGAGCAATGCGGATGTCGTCCTGCACGAGCCGCTCTGGCTCGAGGCCGGACCCTTCTTCTGGATCTGGACCGTGATCTTCGCCCTGGCCGGTCTCTACCTGTTGGGGCTCATCGATCCCAAGGGCAAGCCGGTCGGATTCGACTACACCAATGGTGCGCGTCGCATGTTCGGCGTGTTGACCTTGTTGCTCGCGGTCTTCTTCGCCTTCCAGGCCATGCCGAACCTCTGGCCCAAGGACTATTCCCGGGACTATGTGATGGCTGCTTTCGCCCCACCCGGCAACAAGGCCAAGCACACGCTCTACAAGGATGACTTCGAGAAAGCCCTGGCCGCGGCCAAGAACAAGGACAAGCTGCTACTGCTCAACTTCACTGGCTTCTCGTGAGTGAACTGCCGTGTCATGGAGGAGCAGGTGTTCCTCCAAGAAAGTGTCTACACCGTGCTGATCGACGGATTCATCGAGGCCCGTTTGCACATGGATGGTCTGGACAAGATCGGAGCCAAGAAGGATGCAGCCAACAAAGTCGCTCGCGACGAATACTCCAAGTCCGTCGCCATGCCGACCTTCGTGGTCGTGGATCCCAAGACGCGCAAGGCCTTGGGCCGGATTCGTGGCATGAGGAGTGCGCAGGCCTTCCTGGAGTTCCTGGCCATGGCGCGAGACAAGGCCCCAGGCCAGACTCCGAAGCAGCCAGCCAGCAAGACCGGCAAGGCCGGCGAGAAGGTGGGCAAGGCCGGCAAGCCCCGCTGACCAGAGACCCGTCATGAAAGGGGGCTGCCCTCTCTCATGACGGGTCGGGTGGTCCGGCTGAGAATCGCACGGCACTTTTGCAGGCTCCGGCTTGCCATTCTTCTTGGGGATTCTCCCCGTGAAGCATGGACCCAGACGGAGGAACTGCGATGTCGAAGAAACGGATGGCCTGGGTGGCCTTGCCGGTCCTGATCCTGCTGTGCCCTTGGCCGGCCTGGCTGTGGTGGAGCCAGCAGACCTGGCCGCGTGATCTCTGGCCGGTGAGCCGGGATGTGGACGGCATCGGCGATTGGCAGCCCAATGCGGTTGCATCGACGGGGGATACGATGGAGGCCGACCCGGAGCGAGCTGGTCGTGAGCCGGTGGCAAGGACGGGCCGAGATGCAGAGGGGGCGGACGTCAGTGCCGAGGTTCTGGAGGCCGACCCGGAGCGAGCCATGGACACGGTCTTTGCCCGAGAATTGTTCGCGGCGGGTGGACTCGAGGAGAGAGTCGATCGCCTGGCCCCTTGGGCGAACGCCGAGCAGCGAGCGCTCTTGGCCACAGACTGGGTGGAGGCGCTTTCTCTGCTGCGCTTCCAACACCGCATGGCCAAGGAGGCAGGGGGCATGCAGATGGCGCTGATCGGTGCGCCTGGGGATCTGCTCTTCTCGTTGATGCCCGACCTGGGTGTGGAGATCGACACCGGGCGCGCGACCTTGCGACCGCCGAAGAAGCCTGGCTTGGATCCTGAGTTCGGGACCGCGACCGCACGTTTTGGGCTGGAGCCCACAAAGAAGACGCTTCTCGTCGAGGTCGCGACGCGTTTCGGCACCTACGACCTCGAGCTCGGCCGTGACTGCGGTGAGCCGGATCTGCGCGCTGCCCTTTGGAAGGAGAGCGGTCTCTTGTGGAGGGCCTTCCTCAAATGAAGATCATCTACTCGATACTGATCGTCCTGTGTGCTGCCACGGTCGATCCCTCGTCCATGCCGGTGCCGAACCCGAGCGTCCCTGCAGCGCAAGCCTCGGGGAAGAGCCAGATCCGCGACTGCCAGGGTTGTCGCTTTCGTAGCCGTGAAGGCGGTGGTTTCCGCCGCGGCCTCAAGAGCGAGATTGGCAAGGCCTGGCAAGGCAAGCTCCTGGTGGGCCTTGCGGGTAGTCTCGGTGCCAGTGGCAACTGCAAGATCGCTGGTCGCTGCTTCGCCTGGAAGGACTGCCGCTGGATCACCTATGCCCTGCTGTTCAACGCCAGCACAGAGGACATCTGGTTCCCGACAGATCGATGGTTCATCTCTGTGCCCTTCCCTGGCGCACTCGTGCCAGGCAAGGACGGATGGCTGCGTATTCCGCCTGGTCGCAGTGCTCTCTATCTGGCCGGGCCGTACAAGATCGGCTGCACCAACGCCCTCGACTCCAAGGAGCTTCGCCTCTACAAGGGCAAACCCCGGGTCTACATCGGCCGGATTCGTTGGTCCGCCCGTTGTAGTCGCTGCACCTACAAGGCGCGCGTGATACCGCCGCTCAAGTAGCGTTTCGTCTGTCGCCCATGCACCTGATCTCGCCCCGAACTGGGCGGCTTCTTCCGCCCTGCCATGGCTTGACTCAGGACGTGGCAGGATGGAGCCCTGCTCTACTTGTCGAACTTCAAGGACTTGAGAATGGCTCTGAGATCGCTCTTGAAGCTCTTCCTCGCGCCGTCCCAGACACCGAACTTCATCTCCCAACCTCCGCGTCCAAGACCGCGTGGAGATCGGTGAAGAACGTCTTCCTTTTCGCAAGCCCCGAGCCACGGCCAAGAGTCCTCTGACGGGCTTCTTCGAGAGAGCCCGGGCCCGCCTCCCGGACTTCCTTGACGAGATGCCAGGCATGTCTCAGGTAGAGGTGGTGATCGAGTTCGTGTCTCCGATCGAGGATCTGATCCCACACCCTGCCTTCGTGTTCTTGTTGCACGAGTTCGAGCCAGACGAGTTGCTCGGCATAGTCTCTCGTTCGCGAACCCAGGGGGCCGCCCAGGAAACCGTCATCGCCACCAAGATAGAAGCTCAGCATCTGCTCCGTCTTCTTCTGCTGCGCAGAATCCTGCGCCAGAGCCCTGGTCAAGGCGGCTCGGATCTTGACGGCATTCTCGGGCTTGTCTTCGCTGACGATTGCCGTCGGTCTTGTGGTCGACGCTGCCTGGCTTTGGCAGAGAACGCCCGGAGACAAGGCCAGGAGTGTCCACATGGGAAGGAGCGTCGCTGTGCTCGTCGTGCTTGGGGTCATCTCGGGCATTCTAGCAAGTCTGGGCTTCGAGGGGAGGTCGAGGCCGTGGGCCTGCCACGGGGCTTTGGAGATTTCCATGCCTTCTGACCAGACAGGCCCACTTGTCAGTGGAGAAGGCGGGTGGCCTTCGCGTTACGGCAGCGGGTGAGCAGGGTGCGAAGCTCGGTGACGATGTCGGGGTGCTTGGAGTAGAGGTTGGTGGTTTCGGCGGGGTCCTGATCCAGGTTGTAGAGCTGGCCCTGCGGGCCGTCGGGCCTGGGCTTCTTGGTGGCAGGTCTACTGAAACCGCCCGAGCCGAGGTTGTCGACGATGAGTTTCCAGGGACCCTTGCGGATCGCGAAGGTGCCATTCAGGGAATGGTGGATGAGGTGGGGGCGGCGCCCTGTGGGGCGAGTCGTGGCAGCTTCGTGGGGTGAGGGTAGGAGGAGAGGCAAGAAGTCGAAACTGTCCTCGGCCTGGTCGGCCTCGAGGTCGACGCCCTCGATGTGTGCGATGGTCGCGTAGAGATCGGTGAGACAGATGGGAGCGTTGTTGGTCGTGCCTTCCTCCAATCGACCGGGCCAGCGGATCACGAAGGGGACGCGATGACCGGCATCCCAGATGTCGGCCTTGACGCCTCGCCAGGGGTGGCTTGGGTTGTGGCCAAACCTGCGGCGAACCGACGACACTGCGCCGCCCATGCCCGTGCCATCACGACCGGGGCTCCCGTTGTCGCTGGTGAAGATCAGGATCGTGTTCTTGTCGAGGCCGGTCTTCTCCAAGGCCTGCATGACCTCACCCACGGCCCAGTCCACCTCGTGGACGAAGTCACCGTAGGCGCCGGCCTCGCTCTTGCCGAGGAAGGCCTTGGCGGGCGCGATGGGTGTATGCGGTGCGGTGAGTGCGAAGTGGAGAAAGAAGGGCCTGGCCGAGCGCAGCCTGGCGTGGGTCTCGATGTACTGCCGCGCCTTGCCGGTAAGCGCGGGCATGACGGCGGTGAAGTCCCAATCCTTGACGGCGGGGCCGGGCCATCCGTACTGCTTGGGGCCGCGCATGCTGTCGGGCGGTATCACGCATCTGTCATTCTGGATGAAGCAGAAGGGCGGATGGTTGGGCACGTCGTCACCGAAGTAGCTGTCGAATCCGCGCGCTGTCGGCCCCCCCGGGATGCGCTGTGAGAAGTCGATGGTCAGACCGATCTTCTGTCGCAGCTTACGCCCCTGCCGACCACGGCCAGGCACGGCGAACGCTGCAGCACCCTTGTGCCTGGGCCAATTCCAACCGAGATGCCACTTACCAATGCAGGTGGTGTGGTAGCCCTGCTTGCCGAGCAGGCCTGGCAGCGTCAAACGGTCGGCTTCGATCAAGGGAGGATCGTAGGGCCAGAGGACGCTTCTCTTGAGACTGGTTCGCCAGGCATAGCGACCGGTCAGCAGACCATAGCGTGTGGGTGAACAAACCGAGGAGGGGGTATGCGCATCCGTGAACCGGACGCCTTGTCTAGCCAGTGCGTCGATGTGGGGAGTCGGGACCTTGGAATCCTGGTTGTAGCACCGCGGATCTCCGTACCCCAGGTCGTCGGCCAGGATGATGACGATGTTGGGCCGTGAGCGTTCGTCCTGTCGGGATGCCTGCTGGGTATCTGCCTTGCATCGCCGATGCCCCTTGCCCGACAGCCCGTTGCCCGACAGCCCGTTGCCCGACAGCCCGTTGCCCCGATGCAGGGCTCGTTGCGATGGCGAAGAGCAGAAGCGTCGTCGAGATACCCGTGCCCGACCATAGGGGGCTGTGTTGTGACCAGTGTTCCATGCCCCTAGCCCGAACGATTCA